>NZ_CP036422.1:3882500-4182500 GCF_009388985.1 Halioglobus maricola | reverse complement strand
TGGTCTCGACCTTTTCCGGGAATATATTGACGTCGCTCCAGGTGTAGGTAAGAGGCAGGGTGACAAAGAAACGCTCCCAGCCCATAGCCAGGTTCATGCCCAGGCTGAAGCTCTCGCCATCGTAGTCCGGTTCGGCAGTGCCGCGAATGGTTCTCTGACAAGCAGCGGGTGCTAATATGCCGTCGCAATTAATGCCGATATATTCCAGCAGCCCGCGGCCTTCCACTTCGATGGGTATGTCGCCTTCGCCGCGCATCTTGCCATACACGGCATATAGATTCATGAAGGGGAAGACCCATGCGTCGAACTTGAGCTGGACATTGTTGTTGCTTGCCTCAGGAGTGTCGAAGGTAACAAAATCGATGTCTTCCCAAGGTTGGTCATTGAAGCGTATCGAGAGATCCGAGAGGCTGAGCTCCTGTACTATCCGGTTGGGTATTACCGCGAGGCCGAACGGTTTTGGCAGTTCGAAGCCGAGATCGATGACGTCCTGGGCAAAAAACGGCAGGGGGTGTTCCCAGATAGCAGGTTCGCCAGTTTTCTTGATCACCGGATTGCCCAGTTCCCGTTCCTCAAGGGAGGGATAGGTGCTGCTATTGCGGATGGGGCGCTCTTCGAATGTGGGTTCAGGAGATTCCTTCGACCAGAGAGGCTGGGCGAACATCGTTGCCAGGCAGAGAGCTGCTATTCTTCTAATGAATCTGGGCATATTGGCTAGGCGAAGTAGTGACTGACCAACAGAATAAATTAACAGGGCTGACAGGTATAGTTTCATGAAGTTGCAACAGTGGCGCGACACCGGCGAGTATTTCGAGCACGAAGGGCACCGAATCTTCTATCGAGTGGAGGGCGAGGGTGAGCCCTTGCTGCTTATCCACGGCTACCCCACCTCGAGTTGGGACTGGATCAAGATCTGGCCAGAACTGGTCGCGCGTTATCGCTGTATCACTCTGGACATGCTGGGTTTCGGTTACAGCGATAAACCCCAGCAACCGTACAGCCTTTATTTTCAGGCAGATCTTTATTGCCGCTTATTGGAGAGGCTGGGTGTCGGCGAGTGCCACGTTCTGGCACACGATTACGGTGACACTGTGGCCCAGGAACTGTTGGCGCGGCAAAACGAGGGTTCACTCGGTTTCCACATGAAAACGCTCAACCTGCTCAACGGAGGGCTTTTCCCCGAAACGCATCACGCTGTGTTTATGCAGAAAGTGTTGCGTAGCCCGATCGGTGGATTGCTGGTCAAGTTAATGAAGCGAGGCACTCTTTCGAAGAATTTGAAAAAAGTATTTGGCCCTGACACTCCCCCTAGTGAGCAGGAAATTGATGAGTTCTGGGAACTGATCCAGTACAACGACGGGCACAAGGTCATGCATCGCCTTATTCACTACATTACCGAGCGTCGCGCCAACCGCGAACGTTGGGTGGGTGCACTGCAACAGGCGGAGATTCCTATTCGCCTTACGGACGGCGTGTTGGATCCCGTTTCGGGGGGGCATTTGGTGGACCGCTATGAAGCACTGATTCCCAACCCCGATACTGTCCGTCTTGAGGGGGTGGGACACTATCCTCAGGTGGAGGCGCCTGAAGCTGTGTTGGCATCCGTGTTGGAAAAAATTGAGCATTCGGGGGCATGAAAAAAAGGCCCCGTCATAGCTGACGAGGCCCTTGGTATCGCCTGATTTTCTATTGTCCGTAATAGTTCAGCACTAGGCTCTTTCTGATAGCTGGCCTTACTTCGGTTAACCCTGTTCCTTATGGCGCAGGGAGTCAATCCACTGTCGTTCTTGATCACATCTTCTACCCCTTTTAGCCCATATATTGCTCGCATGGCAGCGATTCTGCTGTTAACCAAAAAGGAGGTAGGTTATGAAATCTGCAATAGCAGCATTCGGAATTACTGTAGCCGCATTGACGACTGGTTGTGCGAGCCACCCTGACAAGATTGACTCTGCTTATGTGTCCCCACTCAAATACCAAGGATACAGCTGCTCCCAGATCTCACAAGAAATGGGCTATGTCGGTCAGCGAACGACAAAACTCTATAACCGGCTGAAATCGGAGCGAACAGCTGACAACTGGCAAATGGGAGTTGGTTTGGTTCTATTCTGGCCGGCACTATTTGCTTTAGAGGGTGGAGATGGTCCTGAAGCAGGAGAGTATGCACAGCTAAAGGGTGATTACGAGTCCTTGCGTCAAAATTCGGTAGCAAAAAACTGCGGTATCGAATCGATGTCTCCAGAAGAGATAGTCCAAGGTGCAGACACAGTTGCGAAGAAAGAAGCTCGCCAAGACGTTCGTGATTCTGGAGCAAAGCACCGCAAAGACGTAAAGGCGCTTGCTCAGGGTATGGAGTGTCAAGAAGCAGTTTCATTGCTGGAAGTTACTGCAGAAAGTGAGGTTTGGCAGTTGGCATGTGGTGATGAAGAGACACTAACAGTTCGCTGTTTCGACAGCGAATGCTATGTGAAACAGTCGTAGTCATATTGAAGAATATAGGCTTGTGAGAAGAGGCCTCTATTGGCTCTGTGTCGAGCCTTACATCAAAAATTTCTTTTTTTAAGGAGTAAAAATGAATAAAGGTATTCTTGGGTTACTTTCTGGGCTTCTTGGATGCGCGGCTATTGCCAGCTTCTCTCCAATGGCCTCAGCAGATGTGGTAGCTATGAGTGGGCATATATGTAAAGGATTCGCGCCTCACAATCAGGATCGGTATTTGAGATTCAAAGATGGGGGAATCCAAAATGTATCTTATGACAAGGAAATTAAAGTGTCGTGTCCCATTCAAACCGATATGACAGCGCCTACGTTCAATCTCATCGTAAGGCCGACTAATGCAGCCAATTTTAGCCAAACAATCTACTGCGATCTGCGTGAGTTAGATAAAGGAGACTGGGTTCAGCGCAATGTTCGTAAGAGTAAGAGCTTTCCACCAGGAATCTCGAATTCGCTGGAATGGATGGGGCTTCGTCGATCTAATTCAGCTAACAGATTCGACCTTGTATGTACCATGCCACCCCGGACGACTATCGGCCTCATTGCTATGGAGTAATGAACATGAATTACTTGAAATACTTCTGTGTAGCCGTTGCTTGTTCGGTGACCTCCGCCTGGCTAGCGGTTGGGCTGGTTGGCGGGGAGAGCGATGCTCCCTCGATACCAGCAGACTCTATTCTCGAACGAGTGCACAGCAATGCCGAAGCTATACGAGATCTCGAGACTCGCCTCTCTCTGCCTGTGGCCAACAATAATATTGTAGAGCCCTCTGTTCCTGCCGCGCTTGACATTGATTCTCTCGAATCGAGGTTGGTAGGGTTGGAGAATGTGGTTCAGGCATTGTCTGTCGACGTAGTGCGTGTTGATTCCGTTGAGGGCAACGGCATCGGCGTTTTGGCTGAGCATTTTTCCTCAAGTCTCGACAATAGTTACCATGCGGGTTACGAGGCAGAGGAAAGGTTTGCGTCAGCAAGCGGGGGGGGGATTACGGGTATACAGAGTCTATCCACGAGACTTTTGAATCAACAGAGTTAGATGTAACGCTGGATGATGTTTATTGCAAGGGCTCTGTTTGTAAGGTCACGTACCAGCAGGAAACCTCGGATTCTATGATACAAAGTAACCGAGGCGGGCGAATACTGAATGAGATTTCGCAGAACATGCCGGATGAAAACCTTGATGTACGCTTTGTTCGTGATGGATTTGGCTCCACTACGATTTATCTGGAGGTTCAGTAGCTGGGCTAGAGCAGAAAATAGAAGGGTCCCGTCATAATAGACGAGGCCTTCTTAATTCATGGTCCCCGGAGACTGAATCGAGCTAATGCCACGGAGGTTTTCAATTTTTCTGGCCAATTTAAATACTATTGAAAATCAGCTAATTAAGCTGATTGCCCGAGTATCACTGTAACCGAGTAGCACTGAATAATTGATTGAATGATTTGATGTTGTCACTATTTGGGAACGTCCGCTTTCGTCCACAAAGCTGCCCTTCACATTGAAAAGGATTTTCGATGCACACTGACTCTTTCACCGACCCCACCTTTTACGCAAGCGACAGAGAGGCCTGCTTAGATGGATGAAACCAAACAGAAGATTGCACTGTTCATTGATGCAGACAACGCGCCTGCTAGCAAGTTTGAAGATGTTCTTAGTGAGGTTGCGAAGTACGGTGTCGTAACAATAAGAAAGGCGTATGGGAATTGGAAAAAATCATCGATCAAGGGCTGGGAAGATCTATTGCATGAGTACGCTATCCAACCTGTACAACAGTATGATCTTTCAAAAGGCAAGAATGCATCAGATATCGCACTCGTGATTGATGCGATGGATGTAATGTATACAAAGAATATTGACGTAATGTGCTTCGTCTCTTCTGATTGTGACTTCACCCCAATGGTCACTCGTGCATTAGCTGAGGGTAAGGTAGTTCTCGGTTTTGGTGAGAGAAAAGCCCCAGCACCATTTGTTAATGCGTGCTCCAAGTTTTTGTTCCTTGATCAGGAATCAAAAAGTGGCGAGACAAAGACCACGAAAACGAAAAGCATCAAATCCGACACGAAGCTAATAAATCTATTGCGCCAGGCAATTGAAGCGACGGAGGATGAGAACGGTTGGGCGGCCCTAGGTCCTGTCGGTTCACATATATCCAACAAGACCTCTTTCGATACTAGAAACTACGGTTACAAAAACTTGAGTACTCTAGTTAAGGCCATAGACCTGTTTGAGTTAAAGCGAGGCCCAGGTAACTCCTATCTGGTTAAAAATGTACGGCGAAAGAAAACAACATAGTAAGTCCAGTCAAGGATTTCTCCGCACTCGGTGCCTCGGCGTTAACGTGCGTCCGCTTTTGGCCCCTTAGCTGCCCTGGGTAGCCTGTGATACATTGCAGGCTGCAAACGTCCACAAAGCGGACATTCACAAATATCGGCGCAAGGAAGCATGTCGAACAGCCCAGTCACTGTTAGTAGTAACCTATTTCTTGGAATATCAGTCATTGGTGCGCTGATTCTTACCGTACTGTTGCGTGCAGCAAGGCCAGAGTACTTCACTACTGGCTTCTTCATCACTTCGTGGGTCGGGTGGTGGTTCTGGATATACCTTGTGGCCTCGTATGTAACGAGGGAGCCAATGCGCATCTATTTATCGTCACTCGTACATCCAGGCCACAGGTTACTTAGAAATCTGCTGTTGTTCGTCATGTCGGGCATATGGCTGACCATTGTGATGAGCGTCTGGCTTCGTAGTTTCGAGCCAGCATACAATGTCGGGTAATGGCCCCAATGTTGTCTAGTCGAAACCTTAGTTACATTCTTGCCGCTATCGCTTGGGCAGGAGTGATGGCGCTGCTCTGGAGTTACTCCTCAAATGTGCCCACTACACGGTTTTTGGGTGTTAGCCTGGCCCTCATTTACTTAATAGCCATATTGAGATCTTTTGCGCTCAGGGAGCCGTTTTATATCTACATCAAGAGACTGGAACACCCAGATGATAAGCT
Organism: Halioglobus maricola; assembly: GCF_009388985.1. Classification (NCBI taxonomy): domain Bacteria; kingdom Pseudomonadati; phylum Pseudomonadota; class Gammaproteobacteria; order Cellvibrionales; family Halieaceae; genus Halioglobus; species Halioglobus maricola. The sequence goes on along the minus strand of NZ_CP036422.1, from coordinate 4,177,007 downwards.
TGAAAGGTCAATTTGGGCATTTCTCGTCATCGCCCTTATGATTTGGATCGTTCTCGCTTGGTGAATGGCAGCTCTTGGCCCCAAAGCGGACAATATGTCCCCATGGACACTTTTGAAGCCTGTGGCGAAAATCCCGATTTAGAATTACCCTCTATCTGCAGCGTCATTCATCACGCGCAAAAATAAAATGGACACACAGCCCAATGTTGCTCAGGCGATTTCAACAACATGTCTCCAGCCAGAATTGGACAGCCGTCGTCCTCGATTTCTTCGTTGTTGTTCTCGGCTTGTTTATGGGTCTGCAAATCGATGGATGGAACGAAAATCGAAAGGACGCGATCAGGGAGCGAGAATACCTCGAACAGCTGCAAACTGATTTCAACAGGAACATCGACATACTGACAATGATGGCAGAGCGGCATGAAGAGATGGCAGGAGACCTCATGTTCGCTATTGGTGCTGTCAAGTCTGAGGCTCTGGCGCCTGAAGATGAAGAGCGGTTCAAGTGGGCCGTGATGACGATGCAACAGGTGCCGCCGATGTCACTCAATATGGCGGGCTACCGGGCGCTTGTGGCGGCGGGCGATTTCTCTCTACTCAGTGACAGCGATCTTCGATCGTTACTGGTGTCTATTGAAGCTGAGATTGAGTTCGATCAAAACGCTTATTGGCGTAATCTGGGCGATAGCCTGGGTTTCAGCGATGAAGAAATGTTTGATATTTCGCGAACCGTCCCTCACCCCTCGGGCAAGGGGATTGCGATAGAGGTAGATTTCGGAGCCATTCTGGACACCCGCGGGGCGCTGGGTGTGCTTGCCAATGCCCGGAGGACGCATTCCCAAATTGCACAAAACCGGCGTCAGTTGCGAGAGCTTTTTGTCGAAGCGAATAGTGTGATCGGGGAGTCGCTATCCCGGTGACAGGACGGTGGTCAAAATTTCCAGCGCTGTAAATAAAAAGGCCCCGTCATTACTGACGAGGCCTTTTCTAAATATGGTGCCCGGAGACAGAATCGAACTGCCGACACGGGGATTTTCAATCCCCTGCTCTACCAACTGAGCTATCCGGGCCAAGTCGCGGAACGCGAGAGGCGCGTATTAAACCTGTATGACTTGCTGGAGTCAAGAGTCATTCTGAGGGGGGTACATAGCCCTCTGCGAGGTCGTATTCGTCGCCGGCAAAGAACTTGTCCATTTCCTGCTGGAGGTACTTACGGGCTTCGGGGTCGACCAGCGATAGGTGTTTTTCGTTGATCAGCATGGTCTGGTGCGCCTGCCAGTCCTGCCAGGCTTTCCTGGAGACGGATTCGAAAATTTCCTGACCCTTCGGGCCGGGGTAAGGTGGCGCGTCCAGACCTTCCAGTTCTTCCTGGTATTTCTTGCAGAATACAGTGCGAGACATGGCTTACTCCTCAACAGCTAATTGTTGCAGCAGCCCGACAACGGGAGCCGCGAGCCCAATCTGGGGCGGATGGCGCACGTTATACCAGAGCTGTCGGTTGGCTTCCATCACTGCGCTCGGCGCGGTGCCGAGTTCAACCAGTATTGGCTCGATGTCCAGATGATAATGGCTGAAGGTGTGGCGAAAGACGGGCCACGTCTCCGCTGAGGCGGGATTCTGGCCGGTGAGGTCGCAACTGGCTGCCACTGGATCCAGGTCTGGCGCTTCCGGAAAGCACCAGAGCCCCCCCCAGATACCGGGCGCGGGGCGTTTTTCCAGCCAGAGGTCGCCCGAGTTGTCGCGGATCATGAGGAAACGGGTCGTTCTTACCGGGAGTGTTTTTTTCGGTTTTTTCCCCGGGAAATCCGCCTGTCGACCCTGCTCATGAGCCTGACAATCGTGTTGCAGTGGGCAATCTTGGCAGCGGGGCTTGCTGCGCGTGCATAGCGTGGCCCCCAGGTCCATGATCGCCTGGGTATAGTCGGCGCTTCGTGCATTCGGTGTGAATCCGTCGGCGATCTTCCACAATTTCTCGTGCACCGCCGTCTTTCCAGGCCAGCCCTCAACTGCGGCGTAGCGGGCGAGCACCCGTTTAACATTGCCGTCGAGAATGGTCGCTCGCTGGCCGTTGGCGATGCTGACAATCGCGCCTGCAGTAGAGCGCCCAATCCCGGGTAGTTGCTCCAGGCCCTCCACCGAGCTGGGGAAGTCGCCGTCCAGTTCCTGTGCAACTTTCTTTGCCGCCTTGTGAAGATTGCGGGCGCGAGCGTAGTAGCCCAACCCCGTCCACAGGTGCAGGACCTCGTCTTCTGGCGCTGCTGCCAACTTCTCGACCGACGGGAAGGTTTCCATAAAGCGGTGAAAATAGGGAATCACCGTTTTGACCTGTGTCTGCTGCAGCATGATCTCTGAGACCCAGACCCGGTAGGGGGTGGTGTTCTCCTGCCAGGGGAGGTCATGACGGCCATATTGGTCGAACCAATCGAGGAGGCGGGTGGCGAAGTTTACTGTGGGCATGATGGCCGAAAGGGTACCGGGAGAGGGGTATTTCTGCCAGTGAATTCAAGGACTTGTTCCCTTATAATGGCGGCCGTTTCGGGGGCAGGCTCCGAAGAAACGCTTGGGAGAGGACCATGGCTGAGCGCAAGGCCGCTGTAGAACGCAACACACTAGAGACCCAGATCACCGCCGCGGTGAACCTGGACGGCACAGGTGTGGCCAAACTGGATACCGGTATTCCGTTCCTCGAACACATGCTCGACCAGATTGCGCGCCACGGACTGATCGATCTTGAGATCGAAGCCAAGGGCGACCTGCACATCGATGATCACCACACGGTGGAAGACATTGGCATCACCCTGGGCCAGGCCTTCGCCCAAGCGGTTGGCGACAAGAAAGGGATCATGCGCTATGGCCATGCCTACTGCCCATTGGACGAAGCCTTGTCTCGCGTGGTGATCGATTTCTCCGGCAGGCCGGGAATTACCTTCAACGTCGAATTCACCCGCGCATCTGTGGGCGGCTTTGACGTGGACCTGTTCATGGAGTTTTTCCAGGGCTTTGTGAACCACGCTGCAGTCACTCTGCATGTGGACAACCTGCGCGGCGACAATACCCACCACCAGGCGGAGACGATCTTCAAGGCCTTCGGCCGCGCCATGCGTATGGCGCTGGCGGAAGACGCTCGTATGGCGGGCGTGACACCGTCCACCAAAGGTGTGCTCTGAGCCCATGAGTGGTGTTGTCGCGGTCATTGATTACGGCATGGGCAACCTGCACTCGGTAGCCAGTGCGCTTGAGCATGTGGGGGCAGAGAAGGTAGTGGTCACCCATGACGCCGAGCAGATTCGTCAGGCCGATCGCGTGGTGTTCCCTGGCGTGGGCGCAATGCGCGACTGTATGGCTGAAATCAGACGCCTGGAGTGCGACAGCCTGTTGGCCGATGCACTGGTGGAACAGCACAAGCCGGTGCTGGCGATCTGCGTGGGCATGCAAGCGTTGATGGCCCGTTCCGAGGAAAATGATGGCGTCGACTGCCTGAACCTCATCCCGGGGGATGTTCGTTATTTTGGCAACCCGCTGACGGGTGCCGCGGGCGAGCGCCTGAAGGTGCCTCATATGGGATGGAACAGTGTGCGCCAGACACGTGACCACCCGCTGTGGCACGGCATTGACGATGGCACGCGGTTCTATTTTGTCCACAGTTACTATGTACATGCGGAAGATCGTGCGCTGGTAGCAGGTGCACTCGACTATGGCGTGGCCGCAGACGCAGCGCTGGCGCGCGACAATCTGTTTGCCACCCAATTCCACCCGGAGAAGAGCCATACCGCGGGTCTCAAATTATTGAAAAATTTTCTGGCCTGGGACGGCCAGAGCTGAGGGAGCGGCAATGGGCCTGGCGAAACGTATTATTCCCTGTCTGGACGTCGAAAATGGCCGCGTGGTCAAGGGCGTCAACTTCGTTGATATCCGCGACGCCGGCGACCCGGTTGAGGTCGCTATTCGCTATAACGAACAGGGCGCTGACGAAATTACCTTTCTCGATATCACGGCGAGCCACGAGGGCCGGGACACCACTGTGCACACGGTGGAACAGATTGCCGAGAATGTTTTTATCCCGCTCACTGTGGGTGGTGGCATCCGCTCGGTGGACGACATCCGCACCATGCTCAACGCGGGTGCCGACAAGGTCAGTATCAACACGGCCGCCATTCACAACCCGGAACTGGTGCGTGAGTCTGCCGAGCGCTTCGGGTCTCAATGTATTGTTGTCGCGATCGACGCCAAGCGCGTTGACGATGTGGGCGGCGAACCGCGCTACGAGATTTTTACCCACGGTGGTCGCAAGCCTACAGGTATCGATGCGGTAGCATGGGCGCGCAAAATGGCTGAGCTTGGTGCCGGCGAAATCCTGCTTACCAGCATGGATCGCGACGGCACCAAAAATGGTTTCGAGCTGGGGGTCACGCGCGCTATTACTGACGCGGTGGAGATCCCGGTGGTTGCATCAGGTGGCGTTGGGAACCTCGACCACCTGGTTGAGGGCATCACGCTTGGCGGCGCCGACGCGGTGCTCGCGGCCAGCATTTTTCACTTTGGGGAATACAGCGTGCCCCAGGCCAAGGCCTATATGGCCGAGCGCGGCATCGACGTCAGGCTCTGAGGCCGGGTCGTACCTATTCTGAGGGGGCAGGCCGTCCGGCTCCGCCTCTTGCAAAACTTCGGATACCAGGGCCAGGGCGACTCCGCGGCAGGCCATAGCGGGTATCGCTTCGCGCAAAAAATCTGAGGTTTCCAGGTAGGGGTGGCCGATGCCCACCGCCAGGCCGCGCTCTTCAGCCAGCGCAAGCAATTTGTCGAAGTGTCTGCCGATAGCCTCGGCGTTGCGTTCATTGTCCAGGAACACTGTCCGGGACAGGTGGGGGACACTGAACTGTGCAGCGGTTTTTGCGGCCACGGTGTTGACGGTGGTGCGCGAATCCACAAAATACAGTTCGCGCATCAACAATTGCTGCATCACCCAGCCCATTTGCAGGGGCATTTCCGTGAGCTCTGAGCCCATGTGATTGTTGATGCCGCGCAGGTGGGGAATGTCTTCAATAGCTGCGCTCAGCGCGTGGTCAAATTCCTCTCGCGAGAGCGAGGCGGTCAGCCCCCCTTGTCCCAGCGCAATCCCGCCGTGATTGCTCATCGGGGCGTGCAACATGATTTCCTTACCGGCGGCGTATCCCGCCTCGGCCAGGTGGCGACCGTGCGGTGTGTGCGGCAGCACAGCCAGGTTCAGCTTGCCCGGTAGCTCGACCATCGCCATGCCGTTGCGCAGTTGATGGCCCAGGTCGTCGATGATCAATACTACGGTGGCGCGAGGATCGCGGGCGGCGAGAGAGGAGGGGGGTGGTTCCAGGCAGGCCTGGGTCCAGTGTTCAGCGGTGTGTGCGGGGTATGCCAGCAGCAAGCACAGCAGTGCTGGCAGAATTGTCAGCCGATCGGTCAGGATTCACCCTGCTCCGAGTCAGTTTCAGCGCTGTTGCGCTCGCGCATCCCGAGGATATTGATGCCTTTGAGCAGCGTCAGCGCCTCGTAAAGCTGGTTGTCTCGAGCCAGCAACTCATTGGCGGGCTTCTTCTCTTTCTTCTTCTGACCGTCACCGTTCGCATTGTTCAGGTGGCCGGATAAATCTGCTTCGGACACGCGACGAGAGTTGTCGTAGGCGGTTACCCGCGCTCTCTCGATTTCGATATCCGGTTCGATGCCCTCGGCCTGAATCGAGCGGCCGTTAGGGGTGAAGTAAAGCGCAGTGGTGAGCTTTACCGCGCGAGATTCAGAAATAGGCAGCACTGTTTGCACGGAACCTTTACCGAAACTGCGGGTACCCATGATGACAGCGCGGCTGTGGTCTTGCAGAGCACCAGCGACGATCTCCGAGGCGGAGGCTGAGCCGGCGTTGATCAGTACGACAAGTGGTGTCCCTGCGGTGGTGTCTGTGGCTTTGGCATCAAAGCTGTGGTCAGAGTTGGGCAGGCGACCCTCGGTATACACGACTGTGCCGCCGTCCATGAACAAACTCGCAACTTCAACGCTGGAACGGAGTACGCCGCCGGGGTTATTGCGCAGATCAAGCACGAGGCCTTTGAGTGGCTGTTCAGACATGAGTGTATCCAGCGACTTGGCTACGTCCTTGCCAGTAGCGCTCTGGAACTGGGCAATGCGAATGTATCCGAAGCCGGGTTCCAGCCAGCGCTGGCGCACACTTGCGACTTTGATGACGTCGCGAATCAGGGTGACTTCGAAGGGCTGGCTTTCTCCCGGACGTCCAATGCTCAGCTCGATATCCGTGCCCGCCGGGCCGCGCATAAGTTCGATGGCTTCCTGCAGGCTCATTCCTTTAACCGGTGCGGTGCCGAGTTTGAGGATGACATCGCCGCTTTGGAGGCCGGCTTCTGCGGCGGGCGAACCGTCGATGGGGGCGATTATCTTGACGTAGCCGTCTTCCATGCCGACTTCCAGGCCGAGGCCGGTGAATTCGCCGGTGGTGGCATCCTGGAGATCCTGGAAAGCGTCTTTGGTGAGGTACACCGAGTGTGGGTCCAGGCCCATAAGCATGCCCTGGATGGCGTATTCCAGCAGAGTACTGTCATCAATGTCTTCAACGTAGCCGACACGAATCTGGTTGTAGACGTCGGCAAATGTGCGCAGGTCCTCCAGCGGAAGCACCGCGTTTTCTTCCACGGCTGCCTGGGCGGGAAGCGCCAGGTGTGCGATGGCCGCTGAGCCAATCAGGATTTTGAATAATTTTGCGAAGGCCATTGATACCGCCAGTGGCTCCGGGGCCACGAATGCTCTTGGCTGGCTAGTGTAACCCATTGCCTGATCTTGTGGAGCCTAGCGGCGGCACCATTTAGCAGGGTTGGTGGGCTTGCCGTTCTGGCGAATTTCGAAGTACAGAGCCGGCCGCTCGAGGCCGCCACTGTCACCCAGGGTGCTGATGGTGGTGCCGGCCGTCACCCACTCACCGACCTCTCTGAGCAGAGTCTGATTGTGCGCGTACAGGCTCATGTACCCGTCGCCGTGGTCGATAATTAGCAGCAGCCCCATGCCGCGCAGCCAGTCGGCATAGACGACGCGACCGTGGTGAATCGCTTTGACTTCTGTACCGGCTTTGCCCGGAATTTTTACGCCCTGCCACGTCATCTTGCCCTGATTACGAGAGTTGCCGAAGCGGTGGCTGGCGCGACCGGACACGGGCCAGGGCATCTTGCCTTTGGCCTCTTTGAATGCCTGATAGTTGTCGGGCACTTCCAGATTGACCACCGCCTTCTCGATGGCTTCTATCAGCTGTTGCAGTTCTTTCTGGTCCTGTTCGAGCTGTTTAAGCTCGGCGCCCTTGTCGGCGATGCTGCTATTCAGCTGGGCAACGGCCTGTTGCCGGGTCTCCTGCGCCGCGGCGAGCCGCTGTTGCTGGCGTTGTAGGTTTGCGGATTGTTGCTCAAGTGAGGCGATGGCCTCGTCGATAAGCTTTTCGTTCGCCACCAGTTGTTCCAGAGTCTGGCGGTACTGCTCCAGCAATTCATTACGGGCACGGAAAAAATAACGGTAGTAGCCCATTGCCCGGGCCACTGTGTCGGGGCTCTCCTGGTTGAGCAGCACTTTAATCTGGCCTTGCTGGCCCATCTGCCAGGCGGTCCGCAGTTCAACCGCGATGTGCGATTGCTGTTCGGAAAGGGCGCTGCGCAGGCCTTTCTGTTCTTGTTGCAGGGTCGCCAGTTCGCTTTCCTGCTGGCGGATGTCGCTTCGGGTGGTGTCCAGGCTTTTCTGGATACTGGCCTGTTCAGTTTCCGCCTTTTTCAGCTGGCTCTGCAGCTTGCTGCGGCGGGAGCTGGCGGAACTAATCTCGCGATTGATACGCGAGATGTCAGTTTTGAGCTGCTTCATCTCAGCCCTGGCGCGCTCCTCGTCTGACTGCGCCCAACTGCTTGTGGCAATGACCAGCGCAAGGCCCAGCAGGCCGCTGTAGAGCAGAGTTATTGCGGCCGAAGGTTTCAGCGGGCGTCACTCGCCGCAGCGGAGGCCAGACTGCGACCAGACATCTGGGGTGGCTGGGGCTGGTCCATCAAGTCCAGCAGGGTGGGGGCAATATCGGCGAGAATGCCGCCCGCGCTGTCCAGTTTGAGGTCCCTCTGGCCAATGTAGATCAGCGGCACCCGTTCGGTGGTGTGCTGGGTATGGTTCTGGCCCGAATCGTAGTCGATCATTTGCTCGCAATTGCCGTGGTCGGCCGTGACCAGTGCCTGGCCACCCACGTCTACGAGGGCTGCCTCAACCTGACCCAGACAGTGGTCCAAGGTCTCCACGGCCTTGACCGCGGCGGCGAAATCGCCGGTATGTCCCACCATATCGCCATTGGCGTAGTTGCAGACGATAAGGTCATATTTGCCGGAACGGATGGCGGCCACCAACTTGTCAGTCACCTCGAAGGCACTCATCTCTGGCTTGAGGTCATAGGTGGCGACATCAGGTGAAGGGATCAATTCACGATCTTCGCCCGCGAACTTCTCTTCGCGGCCGCCACTGAAAAAGAATGTGACGTGGGCGTATTTTTCCGTTTCAGCGATGCGCAGTTGGGTCATGTCGCGCTGGGCGAGATAGTCACCCAGCACATTTTGCAGCGCTTCCGGGGGGAAGGCGGCAGGGGCATCGATATCGGCTGCATACTCTGTGGTCGTCACGAAGGCGGCCAGTTGCGGCACCACAGCGCGTTCGAAACCGGCAAAGTCAGCGTCGACAAAGGCGCGGGTCATTTGGCGGGCGCGGTCGGCGCGGAAATTCATAAACATAACGCAGTCGCCATCGACGATGGCGGCAGATTCCTCTCCCTCTGCGCGGATAACCGTCGGGAGCACGAATTCGTCGTTCTCGTCGCGCTCGTAGGCTGCGTTGAGAGCCTCTGCTGAGGAGGCGGCAGTGTGCTCTGCTACGCCCTCAGTCAGTAAGCGATACGCTGGCTCCATGCGGTCCCAGCGATTGTCCCGGTCCATGGCGTAGTAGCGACCAGTGACGCTGGCAACCCGGCCGCAGCCAATCTCTGCAAATACGGCGTCGGCCTTTTCCAGCGAGGGGCCGGCGCTGCGTGGTGGCGTGTCGCGGCCGTCCAGGAAGGCGTGCAGATACACTTTTTTCGCGCCGCGTTTGGCGGCCAATCGCGCGGCCGCGAAGATCTGCTCTTCGTGGCTGTGGACACCGCCGGGGGAGAGCAGGCCGAACAGGTGAACGGCGCCGTCGCCTGCGACGGCCTTGTCGATACCCGCAGTGAATACCGGGTTCTCATCGAAACTGCCGTCGGCGATGGCCTGGTCGATACGGGTGATGTTCTGGTAGATCACGCGGCCTGACCCCAGGCTCATGTGACCCACCTCGGAGTTGCCCATTTGGCCCTCAGGCAAACCGACATCCAGGCCAGACCCTGAGACCAGGGTATGCGGGGCCTCGCGCCACAGACGGTCCCATACCGGGGTATCGCCATGGGCGATCGCGTTGTCTTTGGTCTCTTCTCGATGGCCCCAGCCGTCGAGAATGATCAGTACAGTGGGCAGTTTCTGGGTATCGCTCATGGGTGGTCCGGCAACAAGATAATTGGAGCCGGGCATTTTACCCTGTCCGCCCGCTGTGCGCACCGCCGGGAGCCGCGTAGACGCTGGTTTTGCCAAGGATTACCGGGGCTGGTTGCAGCGGTGATGAAGCTGTATACTTGCGCCCTTTCGGCATTCCCCCGCAGGCCTTGTCCGGCGCGGGTTCCCAGCTCATTTATTGAAGTTAAGTCATGGCTCTATTTTTTGAATTTCTTGCCCAGCAGTGGATGTTGGTGGCGGCCCTGTTGGTTGTCATGGTCATGCTGTTCCTGCATGAAACCCGCAAATCGGGTACCTCGCTCTCGCCGCAGCAGGCTATCAATGTGGTGAACAGCGAAGAAGGTGTGTTTGTTGATTTGCGCGACACGGCAGAATTCCGCTCCGGCCATATTGTGGATGCGATGCATATCCCCACCACCAAGCTGATGAATAACACCGGCCTCCTTGAAAACTACCGAGACAAACCCATTGTATTGGTATGCAAGATGGGTCAATCCGCCGGCGCTGTGGGCAAGAAGCTCAACGCCGATGGCTTTGCCCGGGTCAATGTGATGACTGGCGGCATGATGGAATGGAAGAATCTTCAGTTACCCGTGGTCAACAACGGGTAACGTGGCATGAGCACTCAGGTGACCATGTACTCGACCCGGTTCTGCCCATACTGCATTCGCGCTCGCTTTCTGCTCGATAGCAAAAATGTGGCCTACACCGATATTGGCGTAGACGCAGAGCCCGGTTTACGGCGGGAAATGATGGAAAAGAGCGGCCGCCATACGGTGCCGCAAATCTGGATCGGCGAGCGCCACGTGGGTGGCTACGACGATCTGGCCCTGCTTGAGCGGCAGGGGAAGCTCGACGATTTACTTAAATTGGTGTCATAAGCGCCGTTTACAAATAAACCCAAGGAGGACGGCAACATGGCCGACGAACAGGTTCAACCCCAATTTCAGATGCAGCGCATCTACACCAAGGACATCTCTTTCGAGTCTCCTTCAACACCGGAAGTGTTCCGCAAGCAGTGGCAGCCAAAGGTCAGCGTTGATCTGAATACTAAAAGTGACAAGGTCGATGACGAAGGCAACTTTGAAGTTGTTCTCTCTATTACTGTCACGGCCAAAATCGAAGAAGAAACCGCGTTCCTGGCTGAAGTACAGCAGGCCGGTATTTTCAATATTCAGGGCTTCGAGGGCGAAGACCTGCGTCGTGTGATGGGCACCGCTGCGCCCAACATCCTGTTCCCTTACGCTCGCGAGACTATCGATACTCTGTGCGTGAAAGGCGGCTTCCCACCCGTGATGCTGGCGCCGGTCAACTTTGATGCCCTGTACCAGCAGGCGCTGGCCCAGGCTCAGCAGCAGGCTGGCGAAGGCGAGGCCCCGGCGGCTCACTAAGCGCCGGTGAAAGCGTGATGGAAAGGGGGCTGCGGCCCCCTTTTTTGTGGGCGCAGTTAAATGATGTCTAGCCTAGTGAGGGGAAGCCCAATTGCCGCAGTGCCTCATAGGTGACAATAGCCGCGGCGTTGCTCAGATTCAGGCTGCGGCTGTTTTCCCGCATCGGAATACGGATGCGTTGTTCTGCGGGGAGGTTGTCTCGAATGCTTGCCGGCAGGCCGCGGGTTTCCGGGCCGAATAGCAGGGCGTCGCCCTCCCGGTAGGTCACCTCGTGGTAGGGCGTTGAGCCTTTGGTGGTCATTCCCATCAGTCTCATTGCGGGGTGAGCCTCTTGCAGCGCATCCAAATCGGCGTAGGTGTTCACATCCGCAAATTCGCGGTAGTCCAGCCCCGCCCGGCGCAGTTTTTTCTCTTCCAGATCAAAACCCAGCGGTTCTATCAGGTGCAATGAACAGCCCGTGTTTGCACACAGGCGCATGATATTGCCGGTATTGGGCGGTATTTCAGGCTGGTAAAGGACGATGTGCAGCATGACCGCATACTACCTGCGGCCAGCTGCTCAGGCTACATCTGCAGGTCTTTCATCTTGCGGGTGAGGGTGTTTCGCCCCCAGCCCAGCAGCTCTGCAGCATCCCGTTTGCGGCCCTGAGAGTGCTGCAGCGCTACCTCAATCATCACTCGTTCGAAGGCAGGTGTCGCTTGCTGCAGGATATGATCCTTACCCTGGATCAATTCATTGCGAGCCCAGCGCTGCAGGAGATCCTTCCAGTCTGCCTCGCCGCGGTCAGTGGCCTGCGCCACTTCGTCCTTGCTCAATTCCGGGGGAAGGTCTGACAGGTGGACCTCACGACCGGAGGCCATCACCGTGATCCAACGGCATGTATTCTCCAGCTGGCGTACGTTGCCAGGCCAGTCCAGCGAACTCAGGTACTGTTCGGTTTCCGCCAGCAACACCTTGGTTTCTCCGCCAAGTTCCTCGGCGGCCTTGGTGAAAAAGTGTTGCATGAGGCGCGGGATATCCTCGCGGCGTTCTGCCAGCTTGGGAATGTGGATTCGGATGACGTTGAGGCGGTGGAACAGGTCCTCGCGAAAATCGCCCTTGCGCACCAGGGCTTCAAGATCCTGGTGTGTGGCGGCGATGATTCGTACGTCCACCTTTACCGGGGTGTGGCCACCTACGCGGTAGAACTCGCCGTCCGCCAGCACACGCAGCAGGCGGGTTTGCGTCTCGGCGGGCATATCGCCGATTTCGTCGAGGAACAGTGTGCCGCCGTTGGCCTGCTCAAACCGGCCCTCGCGTTTGTTGTTCGCCCCGGTGAAAGCGCCCTTCTCGTGGCCGAACAGCTCGGATTCCATCAGGTCGCGGGGGATGGCCGCCATGTTCAAGGCGATAAAGGGGTTGGTAGCGCGCGGGCTGTGGCGATGCAGCGCATGGGCAACCAGTTCCTTGCCGGTACCCGACTCGCCGTTGATCAATACGGTGATATTGCTGTGGGCGAGACGGCCGATGGCGCGGAACACCTCCTGCATCGCAGGCGCCTCACCAATGATTTCAGTTTGAGGCAGCTCTTCCGTCGGGGCGGGTTCGTGACTGGTCTCCCGCGCGTGCGCCAGGGCGCGCTCGGTAATGGCGACAACTTCGTCAAGATCGAAGGGCTTTGGCAGGTATTCGAATGCCCCCTGCTGGTAGGAGGCTACTGCGCTGTCCAGGTCTGAGTGGGCTGTTGTGATGATGACGGGCAGCTCGGGATGAGCGCTGTTGATGCGGCCCAGCAGTTCGATGCCATCGATACCTGGCATGCGGATATCACTGATGATGACCTCGGGTTGTTCGCTGGCCAGGCGGCTGAGTAGCTGGTCGCCGTCGACGAAGCTCTCGTTGTCGATGCCGGCTTGATTGAGGGCGCGTTCAAGGACCCAGCGTATCGAGCTGTCGTCGTCAACAACCCAGACTTTCGCCTGCTTATACATGTTTGGTTTCCATTGGTAGGTAAATGCTAAAACGTGTTGTGCCTGACTCGCTGGTGCACTCGAGCAGGCCGCCGTGTCGGGTGACAATAGACTGGGCGATGGTGAGTCCCAGGCCCGTGCCTTCGGCACGCCCGGTCACCATGGGCATGAAAATGGTGTGCAACATGTCCTCGGGAATCCCGGGACCGTTGTCGTCGATGTCCATCCGGCAAACCAGGCGATGGCGCGTTGTCCCGATTGTGAACTGTCGCTGCGGGCGGGTACGCAGTGTGATTACGCTGTCGTCTCTTCCTTCACAGGCCTGCAGGGCATTGCGGACAATGTTGAGCACGGCCTGGATCAACTGGCCCCGGTCGCCGTAGATGTCGGGCAGGCTGGGGTCGTAATCCCGAACAAATTCTACCCGGTTGTCGGCCTCGGCAATGATCAGGTTCCGCACATATTCGAAGACTTCGTGGATATTCAGGGCCTGGTTTTTCAGTTGCTGATTGGGGCCGAGTAGGCGGTCCACCAGGTCGCGCAAGCGATCTGCCTCGCGGATAATAATATTGGTGTATTCGGTCAAGCCATCATCGGGTAATTCCCGGGCTAACAACTGGGCTGCGCCGCGGACGCCCCCCAGAGGATTCTTGATCTCGTGGGCGAGGCCGCGAATCATTTCCTGGGTTGTCTCCTGGCTGTGAATCAGATTTTCGTCCCGACTGATTTTTAGCAGTCTGTCTACTGCTTGTAGTTCCAGCAGCAGGTCTACAGCGCCGCTACCGTCGCCTACCGGTGTCATGATCAGATCAGCTTGTAGCTCTCTGCCGCTGAGTAACTCCAGTGGCATGCTGCGGCGGGAGGTCGGGCTGCGGGTCGCGCGGACTTGTTGCAACGCCTCCAGCAGCGGCTCCGGGTTAGCCACGAGTTTGCCCATGGGCTGCCCCAAGGCGCGGCCCTCGGAAGATTCGAGCAAATCCTGGCACGAGCTGTTGAGCGAGACCACTCTCATCTCCCCGTCCAGGGCGATGATTGAGGTGCTGAGATTGTCGAGTATGTCTTGGGTGGCTTGCATTCCGCATCCTGGCCCGGCTCGCCCAAATTTGCGGCCGTCATTCGATATACCGAAAGCAAAAATGACGCCACTTTGGGTCACTTTCGCATATTCTTTCTGCAATGCTAGAAAATAGTGCGCTGCGGGTATGTAAGTGCTCACTATCTTGGGGGTTTTAGCGCTTCTGCGGTCAGGGCGCCTTTTCCTCGTTCAGTGGGAGGCGCAGGCAAAAGCGAGCATGCACCATTATGGTGCATGCAAATTAGGGAGATGTCTACTTCGGGGCGTTGGCCGTGCCTAGTTAATGGACGGCCTGAGGACGTACACGCGTACCGGGGCTGAGGAGGAGAGCGTTGCACCCTCGGCACTAACGACTTCTACGACCAGGTCGTGTGCACCGCGGAACACATTGGTCAGGTCCCAGAAGCCACTGACCTGCGGCTCGCCCTGGGGTTCACCATCGATCAACAGTTGCAGCGCCTGTCCCTTGCCGAGGCCTGGTGCAGCGGAGGCGCTGACACTGAAGTTGCCGGGCCCCATGGGGATGGTGGTCTCAGGCTCCGGAGAAGTAATTGCAGCTGTGGGGACGCTGCCGGCTGAGGTTTCGTCTTCGTCAGCCGGTTCCGGTTGGCCGGTGTAGCTGGGAATGACGGGTGGTGGCGCGGTGCTGTTGGTCTGCTGCAGCTGGACCTGCTCGGTATTGGAGTCGGGCTGTGGGGTGTCGGTAAAGCTGACGTTGCCGTTCTCGTCGGTCGTTTTGTAGATCTGCGACCAGGCCTGACTGGAGGCCAGTGCCAGCGCCAGTAGTGTAATGGTTGATCTCTTCACAGGGTTGCCCCGTTTTGATTGCGATACACCTACCCTAGCAGAAATAAAAAAGGCCCGCATATAGCGGGCCTTTTCCGGTATTACTGCCTGTTTACAGGGAGTAGTACATCTCGAACTCGACCGGGTGAGTGGTCATGTCCAGTTTCTCAATTTCCTCGGACTTCAGTTCGATGTAGCCATCGATCATGTCGTTGGTGAAAACGCCGCCAGAAGTCAGGAATTCGCGGTCCGCGTCCAGAGCTTCCAGAGCCATGTTCAGGCTGGAGGCTACGGTTGGGATCGCCAGGGCTTCTTCAGCAGGCAGGTCGTACAAGTCCTTGTCCGCCGCATCGCCAGGGTGGATCTTGTTCTGGATACCGTCGATACCGGCCATCAGCATTGCAGCGAAGGCGAGGTAAGGGTTGCCAGTGGGATCCGGGAAGCGAACTTCGATGCGCTTGCCGCGAGGGCTTGGCTCGTAAGGGATACGAATGGAAGCAGAGCGGTTGCGAGCTGAGTAAGCCAGCATGACTGGAGCTTCAAAACCGGGAACCAGGCGCTTGTAGGAGTTGGTAGACGCGTTGGTAAAGGCGTTCAGTGCGCGAGCGTGCTTGATGATGCCGCCGATGTAGTACAGAGCGGTATCGGACAGCCCGGCATAGCCGTCGCCAGCGAAGGTGTTCTCGCCGTCTTTAGCGATGGACTGGTGCACGTGCATGCCGGAACCATTGTCGCCAACCAGGGGCTTGGGCATGAAGGTCGCTGTTTTGCCGTAGGCGTGAGCAACGTTGTGTACGCAGTACTTGAGGATCTGGGTGTCGTCTGCTTTCTTCACCAGGGTGTTGAAGCGGATGCCGATCTCACACTGGCCGGCGGTGCCAACTTCGTGGTGATGCACTTCGATTTCCAGGCCCATCTGTTCCATTGCACCACACATGGCGGCGCGGATGTCATGCAGGGAGTCGACAGGAGGTACGGGGAAGTAGCCGCCTTTGACGCCTGGACGGTGACCGATGTTGCCGTCGTCGTAGTGCTCTGCGGAAGACCATGCGGCCTCTTCGGAGGAGATGGCGTAAGTGGCGCCGGACATGTCGACCTTCCACTTCACATCGTCGAATACGAAGAACTCGGGCTCGTTACCGAAGAATGCAGTATCGCCAATGCCGGTGGACTTCAGGAACTCTTCAGCGCGCTTGGCCACGGAGCGGGGATCGCGTTCGTAGCCCTGCATGGTGGTGGGTTCAACGATGTCGCAGCGTACTATGACAGTCGCTTCGTCGGTGAAGGGATCCAGAACAGAGGCCGAGTCGTCAGGCATGAGGATCATGTCGGATTCGTTAATGCCTTTCCAGCCGGAAATGGAAGAGCCGTCGAACATCTTGCCGCCCTCGAAGAAGTCTTCGCTGACTTCAGAGGTGGGGATGGTTACGTGCTGTTCTTTGCCGCGTGTGTCAGTGAAGCGCAGGTCTACCCAGCGTACTTCGTTTTCTTTGATCAGGTTCAGAGTGTTCTCTGACATCTCATTTCCTCCATGGGATTGTGTTTGGCCAGCGGGCTGGCCAGCGTGCATGTTTTTCCGGGCCCAGCCTTAGCAGGGGCCCCGAATAATTGGCAAAGACAAGGATAGCAAGAGCTGTGCCAAAAAGGTGCCTAATATAACCTGTTGAAAAATAGTGAGTTTCTACGTTCAACCATTGTTGATCGAGAGTTTGCGCTCTATTTTGGTGCGTTAGCGCACTAATATGGTGCGCCATTCTGGGGGTGTGGCCGCGGATAT
Organism: Halioglobus maricola; assembly: GCF_009388985.1. Taxonomy (NCBI): domain Bacteria; kingdom Pseudomonadati; phylum Pseudomonadota; class Gammaproteobacteria; order Cellvibrionales; family Halieaceae; genus Halioglobus; species Halioglobus maricola. Next base: position 4,160,459 of record NZ_CP036422.1, on the reverse strand, counting down.
GTCTACGCTGCATCAAAAAATCGTCGATAGCCGTATAATACGCGCCCGAACAGGCCATAGCGTTATCGCCCCGATGAAATTTGTTGTCAAGTTTTTCTCCGAAATTACGATCAAGAGCCGGCCGGTGCGCAAGCGCCTGGTGGCCAAGCTGCATTCGAACCTGAATGCCGTACTGCGGGAGTACGACCCCGAAGTCCAGATCAAGCACGGTTGGGACAAACTGCAGATTCACACTGCGGTGGAGGATGCTGGCCTGTTGGCAGCGATGATCGAAGCCATGCGCAATGTGGCCGGAATTTCCTACATCCTGGAGGTCGCGGAATTCGCCCTGCCTGAGAAAGACCAAATCGTCGAGCTCGTGCTCCCCATATATGCCGAGAGGCTTGCCGGCAAAACCTTTGCGGTGCGCTGTAAGCGTAACGGTGACCACAGCTTCAAATCGGTGGAGGTCGAACGCGAGGTGGGCGGCGCACTCCTGGCTCGAACCGAGGCAGCGGGGGTCAAGCTCAAGGCGCCTGATGTGCAGGTAGAGATGGAGATCAGCCGCAATACCCTGTTCGTGATTGTGCAGCGACATAGGGGCCTGGGGGGCTTTCCGGTAGCTAGCGTTGATCCGGTTCTGTCGTTGATTTCCGGCGGCTTCGATTCACCTGTCGCCACCTATCTGACCATGAAGCGCGGTATGCGCAGCCACTTCCTGTTCTTCAATCTCGGGGGTCGTGATCACGAGGTGGGGGTGAAAGAAGTAGCGCTCTACCTGTGGCAAAAATATGGCTGTCACCAGCGCGTACTGTTCATCAGCGTGCCCTTTGAGGAGGTTGTCGCCGAATTGCTGACCCGTGTCGAAGACAGCCAGATGGGGGTGATTCTTAAGCGGATGATGCTGCGAGTCGCCAATGAAATCGCAGCTGAGCTCGAAATCGACGCGCTTGTGACCGGCGAGGCTGTAGCGCAGGTGAGTAGCCAGACCCTGCGTAATCTGTCGGTGATTGACGAAGTCAGTGAGCGCCTGGTGTTGCGCCCGCTGGTGGCGAGCGACAAGGGCGATATCGTGCGCCTCGCTGACGAGATCGGTACTGGAGAATTCGCCGCTAACATGCCCGAGTACTGCGGTGTCATCTCGGTGAACCCCACGACCAAGGCGCGACTTGGTCGGATCAGGGCACAAGAGGAGCGCTTCGATATGGCTATCCTCGAGCGCGCGGCTGCCAATGCTACCCGCACTCGGATCGATCGCCTGGCCGATGAAGACCTGGAGCGCAGTGATGTTGAGGTGCTGTCAGTGCCTTTGGCTGAAAGTGTGATTATTGATATCCGCCACCCGGACGAAGAGGAGCTGGCGCCCCTTGATGTGCATGTGCCGGTGGAGAAAATCCCATTCTATGAGCTGCATTCCAAAGGCGATACGCTGGATTCGGCCAAAACCTACATGCTCTATTGTGGCAAGGGCGTCATGAGCCGCCTGCATGCCAGCCATCTGGTCGAGTCCGGACGTCTCAACGTCAAGGTCTACGCTCCGTAAAACTACCAGCATTTGTCACAGGTACTGGTGTATAATCCGCGCCCTTTTTATGTCCCGGGTGTGGTTGGGACTAAGCGCAGCCCTATGAGAGCCCTATGAGAGACAAACTACGTAACATCGCCATCATCGCCCACGTTGACCATGGCAAGACTACCCTCGTGGACTGCTTGCTGCAGCAATCGGGCACCCTGGACCGTCGCAATGAGGGCGCTGAGCGCGTCATGGACTCCAACGACCAGGAGAAAGAGCGCGGCATTACGATTCTGGCCAAAAACACCGCGATTGAGTGGAACGACTACCACATCAATATCGTGGACACCCCCGGACACGCTGATTTTGGTGGCGAGGTGGAGCGGGTGCTTTCCATGGTGGATTCAGTGCTGCTACTGGTCGACGCAGTGGATGGGCCCATGCCCCAGACCCGTTTTGTGACGTCGAAGGCGTTTGAGCAGGGTCTCAATCCGATTGTGGTGGTCAACAAGGTAGACCGCCCCGGCGCACGCCCGGATTGGGTTGTCGACCAGGTGTTCGACCTGTTCGACCGCCTCGGTGCCACCGAGGAACAACTCGATTTCCCCGTAATTTTTGCCTCGGCCATTGAGGGCATCGCGGGTCTTGATCACGAGGACATGGCGAGCGATATGCAGCCCTTGTTCGAAACCGTGGTTGAGAAAGTGCCTGCTCCTGAAGTCGACATCGACGGACCTCTGCAGATGCAGGTGAGTGCACTGGACTACTCCAGCTACGTTGGCGTGATCGGCGTGGGCCGCATCACTCGCGGTAAGTTGAAGCCTAATACCCAGGTGGTCGTTGTAGGAGCTGACGGTGAATACCGTAAAGGCAAGGTGCTCCAGGTGATGGGTTACCTGGGGCTAGAGCGCGTTGATGTCGACAGTGCTGAGGCGGGCGACATTGTCTGTATTACCGGCATCGACGGCCTCAATATTTCCGACACCTTGTGTGATCAGGATGCGGTGGAGGCTTTGCCAGCGCTTACCGTCGATGAGCCTACCGTGAGCATGACCTTCCAGGTCAACGACTCACCTTTCGCAGGTAAGGAAGGCAAGTATGTGACTTCCCGCAACATCAGGGAGCGGCTCGATCGCGAGTTGATCCACAATGTTGCGCTGCGGGTGGCGCAGGGCGACAGCCCCGATAAGTTCAAGGTGTCGGGCCGTGGCGAATTGCACCTGTCGGTGTTGATTGAGTCCATGCGCCGGGAAGGTTTTGAAATGGGTGTTTCACGCCCGGAGGTTATCCAGAAGGAAATCGACGGTGAACTGCAGGAGCCCTATGAGCAGTTGGTGATCGATTGTGAAGACGAGCATCAGGGTTCGCTGATGGAAGAGTTGGGCCTGCGTCGCGCCGAGTTGGAAAACATGGTGCCCGACGGTAAGGGTCGGGTTCGTCTGGAGTTTGTTATTCCTGCTCGCGGCCTGATCGGTTTCCGGTCCCAGTTCCTCACCATGACGTCCGGTAGCGGCATCATGACTCATGTGTTCGATCATTACGGCCCAGTCAAGAATGCTGAGATTATTCACCGTACTAACGGTGTGCTGGTTTCCATGGTGAAGGGCAAGACCCTGGCCTATGGACTGTTCAACCTGCAGGACCGCGGCCGTCTGTTTATCGACCCCAATATTGAAATTTATGAGGGTCAGATTGTCGGCTTGCATAGCCGCGCCAATGACCTGGTAGTGAACCCTACCAAGGCCAAGCAGCTTACCAACGTGCGTGCCTCTGGTACCGATGAAGCTCTCACCCTGACACCGCCAGTGCGGCACACGCTGGAGCAGGCGTTGGAGTTCATCGAAGACGATGAGCTGGTTGAAGTGACGCCGGATAGCATCCGCCTGCGCAAGAAACTGCTGCAGGAGCACGAACGCAAGCGCGCTTCACGCGGTTAATACGGGTGAAAGCGCTGCTCCAGCGGGTGTCGGCAGCGAAGGTCGAGGTCGACGGGGAAATCGTCGGCGAGATTGAGCAGGGCCTGTTGGTGCTGCTCGGGCTGGACAAGGGCGATGATGAAGAGTTGGGTCAGCGCATGCTGGACAAGCTTCTCTCATATCGGGTCTTTGCCGATGAGGCGGGGCGGATGAATCGTTCTGTCGCCGACATCAATGGCGGTGTGCTGTTGGTGTCCCAGTTCACGCTGTCTGCGGATACGCGCAAAGGCGCCCGGCCCAGCTTTTCTTCAGCCATGCCGCCGGCCGATGCTGAGGCACTGTACGATCGCACGCTCGAATTATTGCGAGAAAAGCATTCGACGGTTGCGGCGGGCAGATTTGGCGCCGACATGCAGGTCAGCCTGACCAACGATGGCCCGGTCACCTTTATGCTGGAGCTTTGAGCACCATCTCCAGATGGGGAATGCCATCCAGGTCGTAGACATCGCTGTCGGTGTGAAAATCAAACGCGTTATAAAATGGCTCCAGATGAGCCTGGGCGTGCATGCGAATGTCGTGCCCCGGCCAGCGTGCCAGATTGTGGGCAATGCCCCGGCGCACCAGCTCGCGGCCCAGATCGCGCCCCCGCGCGGCGGGCGCGACCACAATCCGGCCCAGCGTGCTTTCGGTTTCCTGCAATCCAGGCGGCAGGCAGCGTTCATAGGCCACTAGTGTGGCTCCCTCCCAGGCGCTCACATGAATCGCCTGCTGGTCCAGGCCGTCCGGGTCAAGGTAGATGCTGTTCTGTTCTACGGCAAACACCTCCTGACGTAGTTTCAGGATTTCGTAGAGCTGCCCAATGCTGAGCTCGTCAAAGCCCACTGTCTGCCATTCGAGATTCACGTTTTCTTCCGTCACAATTGTCGCTCACGGCGTTCTCGCCGCGCTGAGAAGTTGCTACTATAGGCGTCATCGCGTGGCAGGCAAAGCCTGGCTACCGCTGACGACAAGAATATTCGGGGCACTATACGGCCCCCTCCGCAAGAGGTTTTTCGATGCTGGCGAAAGCTGAGCTCTCCCAGGATTTCACCATTCTCGGGCGCCAGTACAAAAAACTGGTTGCCGCCCTGCTTGAAGTGGTCAATATGCCCGGCATACCGATGGAGGTGTCCCCGGACGATCGCGGCAATTTCCGCGGCTTTGATGGCAATCATTTCTACGTTGTGGAACGCGGTTCCCTGAGCGCACGCTATCAGGGCAAGTTGATCTATGTACTTGAAGAGGGCGAGCTGTTGCTGCCCGATATAGCCGGCACTCAGGAAGAGTCGGCGGCAGTGCATTTCAGCAGCGACGCCGGTGCCAGGGTGACGTCGTATTCCGCGCTCGAGTTTATGCGCCAGGTATTCGACGACCCGGCTGCCACGCGTCTCTGGACGCGGCTGCTTATCACCTATTCCGGCCTGATGCTGCGCATTACTTCTGGCAGTGTGGAGGACGAGGCAGGTGCTACGCCAGGGTTTGAGGTGTATGAACCCGGTGAAGTGATAATCCGCCAGGGTGACCGGGCTGACTATGTATTCAATATGTCAGCCGGAATCGCCGAAGTCGTTGTCGACGATGTGCCCGTGGGCCGAATCGTTGAGGGCGAGATTTTTGGCGCCATGGCCGCTTTGACCCAGGCTGATCGCAGTGCCACGGTACGAGCGAAGACGAACTGTTCGGTGGTGAAGGTGCCCAAAGAGCAATTTACCGAGCTCATCAAACGCAACCCCGCTACTATTCACAGCCTGCTTATCGATATGGCCAATTCCATCGTTAATCTCAATGAACAGCTGGTTGGCTTGAGAGGCTGATCAATCGCCTGCGCCGCAGGTGATCCTACGCAACAAACGGAACATCATGTCAGACACAATAGAAATCGACGACGACGGCATCGAACAGGTGTCGATGAAGCACTATACCGAGAAGGCCTACCTGGATTATTCCATGTATGTGATTCTCGACCGCGCTCTGCCCCATGTGGGAGACGGCCTCAAGCCGGTGCAGCGCCGGATCGTGTATGCAATGAGCGAACTGGGGCTCAAGGCCTCGGCAAAATTCAAGAAATCTGCGCGGACAGTCGGCGATGTCATCGGCAAGTTCCACCCGCACGGTGACAGCGCCGCCTATGAAGCCATGGTCCTTATGGCCCAGGATTTCAGCTATCGCTACCCACTGGTGGATGGTCAGGGAAACTGGGGTTCGCCAGACGACCCGAAATCCTTCGCCGCGATGCGCTACACCGAATCACGGCTGACCGCCTACGCCGATGTGTTGCTTGGCGAATTGGGTCAGGGAACGGTGGATTGGGCCCCCAATTTCGACGGGACACTTGAGGAGCCCTCGGTTTTGCCGGCTCAGGTGCCGAATGTGCTGCTCAACGGCACCACCGGTATTGCCGTGGGTATGGCCACTGACGTTCCGCCTCACAATCTCACTGAAGTCGTCGCTGCCACCGTTCACTTGCTGGAGAACCCGAAGGCCACGGTGGCTGAGCTATGCGAGTACGTGCAGGCGCCGGACTTCCCCACCGAGGCAGAAATCATCACGCCGCGCGAAGACATCGTGGCAATGTATGAAAGTGGTCGTGGCGCGCTCAAAATGCGCGCTCGCTGGGAGAAAGAAGACGGCGACATCGTGGTGAATGCCCTGCCGCATCAAGTGTCCGGCTCCAAGGTGCTGGAGCAGATTGCCCAACAAATGCAGGCCAAAAAACTGCCCATGGTGGCTGACTTGCGAGACGAGTCCGACCACGAAAACCCGACTCGACTGGTGATTGTGCCGCGCTCCAACCGGGTGGATGTGGAAGGGGTGATGAACCACCTGTTTGCCTCAACCGATCTCGAGCGCAGCTACCGCGTCAATCTGAATATGATCGGCATCGATGGGCGGCCCGGGGTGAAAGGCCTCGCCCGTATTCTGCAGGAATGGCTCAAGTTCCGTACCGAAACAGTGCGCCGCCGCCTCGAGTATCGGCTGGAGAAGGTGCTGCGCCGGCTGCATGTGTTGGAAGGCTATCTGGTTGCGTTCCTGAATATCGATGAAGTCATCCATATTATTCGCACCGAGGAGAAGCCAAAACAGGCGTTGATGGACCGCTTTGGTATCACCGACGTTCAGGCCGAAGCCATCCTTGAACTGAAGCTGCGCAATCTGGCCAAGCTCGAGGAGATGAAGATCCGCGGCGAGCAGGATGAATTGGCGCTAGAGCGTGACAAGCTGGAGAAAATTCTCGGTAGTGCCGCCCGTCTCAAGACCCTGATCAAGAAAGAGCTTCTGGCGGTTGCAGAAGAATACGGCGACGAACGCCGCTCGCCTCTGGTATTGCGCGAAGAGGCGAAAGCCTTCAGCGAACTGGAATTGATGAGCGCCGATCCCATCACTGTGGTCATGTCCCAGATGGGCTGGATTCGCGCGGCCAAAGGCCACGACATAGATCCCACCAGCCTCTCATATAAGTCCGGCGACGGGTTCAAGATGTGCATCCGCGGACGCAGCAATCAGCCGACTGTCATTCTCGATTCCACCGGCCGAGCCTACACTGTCCCGTCGCACAACCTGCCCTCAGCCAGAGGCCAGGGCGAGCCGGTGACGGGGCGCATCAATCCCCCGTCCGGTGCTACCTTCGAGGGCATGATGACCGGGGGCGACGATCAGTTGTACCTGCTGGCGTCAGACGCCGGCTACGGTTTTGTCGGCAAGCTCGCTGATCTGCAGACCAAGAACAAGGCGGGTAAAGCTGCGATTTCCCTGCCCAAGGGCGGTAAGGTGATGCAGCCTGCGGAGATTGTTGAAACTGAAGGCGCCTGGGTTGCCGCTGTTTCGAATGAGGGCCGCCTGCTGGTGTTCCCACTGGCGGACCTGCCGCAGATGGCGCGCGGCAAGGGCAACAAAATTATCGGGATTCCACCTGCTCGGGTGCAGGCGCGCGGGGAGTGGGTGGTGTCAGTGCAGGTATTGAGGGAGGGCGATGCCCTGGTGGTCCACGCTGGCAAGCGTCACCACAAACTCAAGTTCTCTGATCTCGAACACTACCGGGGCGAGCGTGGCCGGCGAGGCAATAAGTTGCCTCGCGGCTTCCAGAAGGTTGATGCCATGGTAGTGGAGTCCTGATCCTTGCTGAACCCCGGCTAACGCTCTGGTGCAACTAGAGCAGGGCGGGGTTCAACAGGCGCTTCAGGATTAGCTGCAACTGGCGTTCCAGCAGGTCGTCATAGGGGCCTGCAAACCCCTCAACCATGGTATAATCCATCACTTCAGTCGCCTGTTGCTGGACTCTTCCGGCAACATCCGTATCTTCACAAACCGCCGGCGACAGCAGGATTTTAGGCGGTTTGCTCGCACACACAGTCTGTAATTCATCCAGCGTCGACTGCATGTATAAGCCGGGATAAATATCCTTCTCGTCGCCGATGCCCAGTTCACTAAGCGAGGCGGCGATGGATATGTTCAGCGACAGGGGCATGTGCTTCTCGATCTCGGCAGTGACCGCATGGATCAGCCAGGCGCAGGAGGCGGCGCGGAAAGGTGCGCTGCCCGCATTGCCGGGGCCAGAGAAATACACGGCTAATGCAAACTGCCGGGTGACCTGGATCTCACCGCCGTAAAAGCCTGCCGAGGCGTATACCACCTGATGCAGGCGATCGGTGTAGCGATGCAGGGATTGTTCATCCAGGGTGTCGACATAGGCCATCAGGCTGTCGAGTTGCAGGTAGAGCACGGCGGTGGTGCGGTAGTTTTCGTCCTGTGCCACGGGGTCGCTATTGGTGCGCAGCAGTTCCATGGGCAAGTTGTCGATACGTGCCGCGAGCACCTCTAGCTCGTTATTTGCCGGCGGGGGGGCCTGGCCTTCCAGGGAGACGGCTTTGGTGAGGGCGGTTACCCGGCTGCCGACTCGTTTTCCCAGATGCAGGCCTACACCGTAGACCGTGAGGCTCAGCAGCACGGCCAGACCCAGCAGGCTGAGCACAAAGCGCAGGTGTGCGGCACTCGCGGTATCGGTGTTGACGGTGATAACCACCTCACCGGCGACATCCGATTCAATACGCAGTGGTGCGCGGTATTCGAAGAGATTCTGGCCCATGGCGGTGCCGGCCTGGCCGAGCGCTTTGCCCTCCACATCGAAGATGGCCACACGAGCCGCTGATGATGTTTCGACAAAGCGTTGCAGGGAGGCCGACACGCTTAGCAGGTCACCGGTCTCAAGGGAGGTGCTTATCCGGCGCGCGATCTGGTGGGCCAGGGCATTGCCAAAGTCGGCCTGCTGTTGCCGCTGCAAATGCTTGCTGGAAATTCCGCCCAGGGTGACGAGAGCAAGACTCACTGTCAGGCAAAGGCCGGCGGCAAACGTGGCGAGTTGTTGGCTGAGCGGGGCGTTCTTCAGGCGATCAATCACAGCTGTGCTATCTGCAGGGGGTCTGCGCCCAGTATAAACCACGTGCGGCGTGCGGCGTTGGCTTTTGTTGAATGCCAGAGCAAGTTTTCAGCACGCGTGGCAAACAGGTAGAATAGCGGCGCTTTCACTGACTCTGGGACATCCATTGAACGACATTTTGCTGATCACTATCTCCGGTGAAGACCATCCAGGCGTTACCGCCGGTGTGACTGCAATTCTCGCGGTACACGGCGTGAATGTTCTGGATATCGGTCAAGCGGTCATTCACGCCACCCTGTCCATGGGTATGTTGATTGAGGTCCCCGCCGGCTGCGACAAGACCACGGTAGTCAATGAGGTTGAGGCGCAGGCCGCAGCTCAGGGCATGCGAGCAAGGATCAGTCCTGTGGGAAGCGCTGAATATGACGCGTGGGTGGAAGCTCAGGGCCGTGCGCGCTATATCATCACCTTGCTAGCCCGCAAGATCACCGCGAACCAGCTAGCGCGAGTCACTGAGGTGGTGTCCAGGCACGGTCTCAACATCGACAGCATCAATCGATTGTCCGGTCGAATCCCACTGGGTGACCTTCCGGCGTTGAGCAAGGCCTGTGTTGAATTTTCAGTTCGGGGTCCGCTAGAAAATTCCAGCGCATTTCGCCGTGACCTGTTGGAGGTTGCCGGCGCGCTGGATGTGGATCTTGCCTTCCAGCAGGACAATATGTTCCGTCGTAACCGACGGCTGGTTGCGTTCGACATGGATTCCACCCTGATTGAGGCTGAGGTGATTGACGAGCTGGCGGCGCGCGCAGGCGTGGGTGAGCAGGTCAGTGAGATAACCGAGCGAGCAATGCGCGGTGAGTTGGATTTCTCTGAAAGTTTTCGCGCCAGGGTGGCCTTGCTGGAGGGCCTGGGTGAAGAGGCTCTGGCACAAATAGCCGGTGAGCTGCGGATTACCGAGGGCGCCGAGCATCTTATCGGGACGCTGCGTAAGCTGGGCTACAAAACCGCCATTCTCTCCGGTGGTTTTACCTACTTCGCCCGCGATTTGCAGCAACGCCTGGGTATCGACTATGTCCACGCCAATGAACTCGACATAGAGAACGGCGAGGTCACGGGCAAAGTCACGGGTACGATCGTCGACGGTGAGCGCAAGGCCTATTTGCTGCGTCAACTGGCTGAGCAGGAGGGTCTGGATCTGCAGCAGGTGATCGCTGTGGGCGATGGCGCCAATGACCTGCCCATGTTGAGTGCGGCAGGCCTGGGTATCGCATTTCGCGCAAAGCCGCTGGTGAAGAAATCTGCCGAGCAGTCAATTTCCACGCTTGGGCTCGATGCTATCCTCTATCTGCTCGGGTTCAGTGATCGCTACCAGCAGGACCACTGAGCCAGCCTAGATATTGCTCCAGACGGAGTCGTAAGATGCGTCCAGGGGGCCGCTCTTGTCCTCGGCGATAACGTCGCCAAGCATGCGGATGTAGCGGAAATCGAATTGCGAGAAACTGCCGGTGGCAGCCAGTTGCCGGTGCAGCTGCAGGTGCAGTTGCTCACCCGGGCGCTGCAATGTGATCTTCTGATTCTCCCGAAAGCCGGCCCGGGGGGTAATCAGGGTAGGGGGCTGCCCTACCAGTTTGATTTCGGGGAGCAGAAGCGCTCTCTGGGGCTCGGATTCCTCGCCGGTCTTTTGCCGCGTGATTGCGCCAAAGGCTTTCACCTTGGGGCTCAGTAGCTCGATACCCATCAGTGTGCGGCTGTTTTCCAGCTGGCTGATCCAGCGGATAACCGCGAGTACCCACTGGTCGTGTTGGCCTTCCTGGGCAGAGACCAGGTCGCCCACTTTCAATTCAGCCGGTAAGTCTCCCTGCCAGTCGAGACAGTATCCACCGGGGCTCGCATTGACCATTTGTGGCTGATAAACAGCATAGGCGCGCTCCAATAGCGGGTTGTCTTCCCCGCTTAGAATCGCGGCACTGGACCGGGCATCCAGCTGCACCTGATGGTCCAGATAGGCCTCTGCTTCGCTGTTGCTGCTGGGGCGCTGGAAATCCTCTTCCGGGTTGGCCTGGCTCCAGATATCGCTGGCGCTTTTCTCCTTGAATGGATTGACGGACGCTTGCTCGGGCGTTTTCATCAGGTGATCACTGCCATATACGGCCTCGGCGAAATTGAGGTCGCCGGCGGCGTGATAGTGGGCGGCGCTCAGGCCAATACTGACGGCGAGCGGGCCCTCGGCCGGTTTGCGCACGAAATTGCGCACGCTGACAGTGCCCAGTGCGTCGATCATATGAGACAGCAGCCCGGGGGCGAGCCGGCTACCATCGTCCAGAGGGACGAATGAGCGGCTATTGCCCTTATTCGCTACCAGCATATTCTTCATATGCGCCACCAGGCGCGCCGTGTCTACCTTGCGCGCCGTGGCCGGGGCGGAATCGCGGAACAGTGTTGCGTAGAGAGGGGGCTGGTCGCGGTCGAGATCGACCAGGAAGAGGCCGTCATCGGTGCCGATGTCGACCAGGTCTGCCCACTCTGCGAGTGCCTGGTGTACCGCAGCCAGATCAGCCTGACGCAATTGATTGGGTTTGCAGCACCCTGTGAGCATCGCAACGAGGTAGCTGCGGCGAATACTGGTCTCTGCTTTGCCGATTCCCGGCAGGGTGATCTTGGCCAGCTCCTGGCGTTCTCCCAGGGCGTATAGCTGATGCAGGGTCAGCCAACCATTGGGCTCCACGGGTTTGTGGAGCTGAAAACCGAGGAGCAGCTTCCGGCTGCAAAAGTCGAGCGCGCGCAGCAGGGCTTCGCACACCAGCCGGGCAGGGTTAACGCCGCGGATACGGTCTCTCTGTTGTAAGGCCTCGATGGCGGTGCAGCTATATGCGGTGATGGAGCGGGCGTACAGGGTGTCAATCAAGGCGGCTACTCGGCGCGGTTCTTCCGGCATGACCAGCGGCTGATTGAGGAATCGGCGTGACAGGCTGGTGCACGCAATGTGCAGGTTGTTTTGCAAGGCGTCGAGGATATTAAAGCGTAATTCTGGCGCCATGGCGCAGCGGCTGATTTCGTCCAGGGTGGTGCTCAACTGCTCGGCCACAACCTCAGGGTTGGCCACGGGCAACTGGGCCGCCCACTCTCGGGCGCTGTCTTCGCGGGAGCTGAAGACACTCAGTTGTTCGAGATCCTGCGCAGGTAGATGCAGGCGAATGGGGGCATCATTGATCATAGGCTCTCCTTGCCCACTGGATACGACCTAGAGCCTACATTATGGTCACAAATCCTGTACCTCGCCAGCACACGGGTGGCGCTCCCCAATGAGGGTCCGGTGCGGTATGATTAGCGCCCTTTTTTGAAACGTAACGGACAAGCACCATGGGGAACTATTCCACCAATGAATTCCGCTCTGGCCTGAAGGTCATGCTCGACGGCGAACCCTGCTCTATTCTCGACAACGAGTTCGTCAAACCGGGTAAAGGCCAGGCCTTTAATCGGGTTAAGTTGCGCAACCTGAACAGTGGCCGGGTCTGGGAGCGCACTTTCAAATCCGGCGAATCCCTCGAGGGCGCCGATGTCATGGATCGCACCATGGAATACCTGTACACCGATGGTGAGTTCTGGCATTTCATGGAGCCGGACACTTTCGAGCAGTTTCAGGCTGATGAAAAAGCGGTAGGTGATTCCCACCTGTGGCTGAAGGAGCAGGACCGCTGCGAAGTAACCCTCTACAACGGTGCGCCCCTATCAGTTGCGCCACCTAATTTCGTAGAACTGGAAATTGTCGAGACTGATCCCGGCCTCAAGGGCGATACCGCTCAGGGCGGCAACAAACCCGCCAAGTTGAGCACCGGTGCTGTGGTAAAAGTACCCTTGTTCCTCAGTGAGGGTGAAGTGGTGCGCGTCGATACCCGTACCGGTGAATACCAGGGCCGGGCCGGCAAGTCCTGATTTCCTCTTGAGCGAATCCGGCCTCTCCCTGCTTGCGCTTCTTCGCGCCAGGGCGACGCTGTATCAGCGGATTCGCGATTTTTTCCAGCACCGTGAGGTGCTGGAAGTGGAGACACCGCTGCTGTGTTCCAGCGGTGTCACCGACCCTTCTATTGAACCCCTGATCGTTGAGCGCGGCCAATCGCTGGCGGCACCGAGATATCTCCAGACCTCCCCCGAGTACGCTATGAAGCGCCTGCTGAGCGAGGGCAGTGGTGCTATTTACCAGATCGCGCGCGCGTTTCGCGATGGCGAGGCGGGAGCGCGACACAACCCGGAATTCTCGATGCTGGAATGGTATCGCCCCGGTTTCGATCATCATGCGCTTATGGCCGAAGTCGCGGAGTTACTCCAGTGCTGCCTGGGGAAGCGAGAGGTGCACTTCTTCAGCTACCGGGCACTTTTTATTGAGACCCTGGACATCGATCCCTTTACAGCCAACACGGTTGCACTGGCCCAGAGGGCCAGAGAGGCGATGGATGTCGGCGGATTGAGTGGCGATCGCGACATGTGGTTGGATCTGCTGATGAGTCATCTGGTGGAGCCGCAACTCGCCCAGCGGGGAATATGCTTCGTCTATGATTACCCTGCATCTCAGGCGGCGCTGGCGCGAATTGGCAGCAGTGCTGGGCTTGAGGTGGGGCACCGTTTTGAGGCTTACGTAGACGGGGTTGAGTTGGCGAATGGCTATTGGGAGTTGTCAGATCCGGTTGAACAGCGGCAGCGCTTCAACGCGGATAATGCCCGGCGCAGGGAATACGGGCTGGCAGAGCGCCCTTTGGACGAACATCTGCTTGCGGCTCTGGAGTCTGGCCTGCCGGACTGTGCGGGGGTCGCACTGGGTCTTGATCGCCTGTTGATGCTGGTCTGCGGTGAGCGGGATATACGCAATGTTCTGGCCTTGGACTGGCAGCACTGCTGACGGCTTCAGCTTTCCAGGTCCAGTACAGCGGGGCCATAGCCGTCGATGAATTCCTGCGGCAGGCGCCGGGGTCGACCACTGCTCAACTCGATGCAGGCAAACCGCACCAGGCCGCGCAACAGCGTTACTCCGTCCGCTATGCGGACGATCTGGAAGCGTCGCTGCATACTCAGGCGCCCGTCCCAGGCGACAATCCAGGTGCCTATTGCCAGCGCATCGCCTTCGCGAGATGCCTGCAGGTAGTCGTACTCGCCACGAATAACAGCCATCGCCCGGTCGAGGCGCTGGTAGCACGCCAGATCCAGGCCCAAAGCAGTGGAGTGTGACCATGCCACCTGCTCACACCACTGCACATAGACCGCGTTGTTGGTGTGCTGGAGCCCGTCGATATCGCTGGCCTGGACGGCCACTTCGAGAACATGGGGCTCGGGGAAGTCCCACTCAATGTCAGGCATGGCTGGTTGCTGCTCCGGCCTCATCGTCGTCATAGCTGGCGGGCTTCAGGGCGAAATGGGTATAGCCATAGATCATGGCGATAACAGGGCAGGCCAGGTTGAAGAATGCGTAGGGCGCGTAGGTAAAGGTGGCGACGCCCAGCGTTGCTGACATATAGGCCCCACAGGTATTCCATGGAATCAGGGCTGAAGTCAGGGTGGCCGAATCTTCCAGGGTGCGCGAGAGGTTCAGCCGCGAGAGGTTCTTGTTGCTGTACGCGTCCCGGTACATGCGCCCGGGCAGGGCCACGGCGATGAACTGGTCTGCTGCCAGGATATTGGTGCCGATACAGGTGAACACGGTGGTCGTGATCAGTGAGCCCACGCTTTTTACGCCGCGCAGCGCCAGATCAAGCAGATAGCCGAGAATGCCGGTGCGTTCCAGCACACCGCCAAAACCCAGGGCGGATATGATCAACCAGACCGTATTGAGCATGCTGCTCATGCCACCCTTGCTCAAAAGGTCGTCGAGATTCTCGTTGCCGCTAATCGATTCATAGCCGTTGAAGAGCGCAATCCAGACCCCTTTGAACTGGACAAAAAATGGTGAAAGCTCGTTGGCCTCGCCGGCCAGACGGGCGACCTGGGCTGGCTGGAAAATAACGGCGAAGAGCGCGCCGGCAAGCGCGCTGATCACAATAGAGGGATAGGCCGGGAAGCGTTTGAATACCAGGCCCAGCATCAGCAACAGTGGGAGTAGCAGGTGCAGACCAATATTGAATTGGTCAGTGAGCGCAAGTTGCAGCGCTTCTATTTCCTCGGGAGTAGCGCCGCCGCTGCCGCTGCCGATCAGGGCGAAGAGCAGTATGGCGAGGCAGAAGGCCGGGACGGTGGTCCACAACATATGGCGGATGTGGTCGAACAGGTCTACCCCGGTTACAGCTGCCGCCAGGTTGGTTGTATCCGACATTGGCGACAGCTTGTCGCCGAAGTAGGCGCCGGAAATGATGGCGCCCGCGGTGATCGCAGGTGACAGGTCAAAGCTGCTGGCGATACCCATCAGGCCAATGCCCAGGGTGCCGGCCACGGTCCAGGAGCTGCCGATGCTGATCGCGACAATCGCGCAAATGGCGGCACTGGCGGCATAGAACACCGAGGGGTTCAGGATCTGCACGCCGTAGTAGATCATTGCCGGCACCGTGCCGGAGAGAATCCAGGTCCCAATCAGCATGCCCACTGAGAGGAGAATCAGGGTTGGGCCCAGGCCAACGCCAATGCCATCGACGATCCCTTCCTGGGCGTCCTTCCAGCCCAGTCCGCTGCGCTTCGCTACCAGAGCCGCGACACAGGTGGCCAGAACGAGGGCGATCTGGTTAGCGCCATAGGATGAATCTGCACCGAATAGATATACCGAGCAGCCGAGCAGGCTTACCAGGAATACGATGGGGGTCAGGGCCATCCAGGCCTTCATCTCGATCAGGGGTCTTTCGCTGTCGGTCAATGTACTGTTCCAGTGCATCTGAATTAGCGCAGAATGCCCTAAATGCGCTTGAGGGTACAGGTGTGGCTCGCGCCATCTGACATCCGCGTGGTGATCACGTAACATTGGGTTGTTACTCTTATCTCGCTTACGGAAATCTTCTATGTGCAATTTGCGCCGCTGTCTTGCCTTTCTGGCAACGGTTTTCTCCCTGACGTTTGTCACTGCCTGTGCTTCCTCCGATGGTGGCGCGGCGCTTTCT
Source organism: Halioglobus maricola (assembly GCF_009388985.1). Taxonomy (NCBI): domain Bacteria; kingdom Pseudomonadati; phylum Pseudomonadota; class Gammaproteobacteria; order Cellvibrionales; family Halieaceae; genus Halioglobus; species Halioglobus maricola. Next base: position 4,144,568 of record NZ_CP036422.1, on the reverse strand, counting down.
GAACCTCTGCTAGAGGGTGCTGCAGAAAAAGCCGGACCGGGAGATCCAACGGATCTCAGAGCAAAGACCTTGATCAAGTATTTGCGCGAGCCCTGGGGTATGGATTTCCTCCCCGATGGCCGATTGCTGGTCACCGAAAAGCAGGGTGGTTTGAAGCTGATCAGCCCGCATAGCTGGACCACAGTGGAGATATCTGGTGTGCCGGAGGTTTTCGCCGAGGGCCAGGGTGGTTTGATGGATGTGTTGGTGCATCCGGATTTTGCTGACAACAGTTTCATTTATATGAGTTACAGCGTGCCGCTTGATGATGGTTCAACCACTCAGGTTGCGCGTGCTCGACTGGTGGCAGACAAGCTGGAAGACCTTGAGACGCTGTTTACTGCTTTGCCCGCCTACAGTGAACGCCGGCACTACGGTTCGCGCTTGTTGCTCGATTCAGGTTATCTCTACATCACAGTGGGCGACCGCGGAAATCGGAAGTTGGCGCAGGACCTGTCTACCCACAACGGTAAAGTCATTCGCCTGAAGGAGAGCGGTGAAGTGCCAGCGGATAATCCCTTTGTCGCCACGGCTGGTGCGCGCCCGGAAATTTTCAGCTATGGCCATCGCAACCCCCAGGGCATCGCAAAGCACCCCGGCTCCGATGCTATCTGGGTGGCGGAACACGGCCCCCAGGGTGGGGATGAGATCAATATACTCAAGGCCGGTACCAACTATGGCTGGCCGATCATCACCTATGGTGAGGAGTACGGCGGCGGCAAAATAGGGGAGGGCACACATAAAGCGGGCATGGCGCAGCCAATGGTTTATTACACACCGTCGTTGGGCGTTGGCGGCATCGATTTTTACACCGCAGACACGTATCCCGGGTGGGAGCAATCCCTATTGGTGTCGGGTATGCGGCTGACGCGCCTGAACCGGCTGGAGCTCGATGGCGCCGGTGTCGGCCGGGAGACTCGTCTACTGGGTAATGCCAATATGCGTATTCGCGATGTACAGGTTGGCCCCGATGGGCTCGTTTACCTGTTGGCCGATCGCAGCCGCCTGATCCGGTTGGAGTTAAACTAGGCCTCCGGACATGGCGACTCCTCCCTCTGTGGATCTGGCGCCGCATTACTACCGCGACAATTTTCAGCGCCTGCTCGACACAGTAGACGCCTGCTACAGCGATCTGCTGGCGCCGGCGGAGCTCGAATTACTCAGCACCTATCGCGCCCTCGGTTTTGCGGCGCAATGTCTCTACGTGCGCCTGGTTTCTCGTGTCGGCCCGTGGTTTCGAGAAGCGAATCTCGATTATCCGGAGCTTGGCGATCTCGCTCAGGCAATTGATGAGCTACTGGCGGCTGGCCTGATGGCTGAGGCTGCTTCCAGCGCCGAAATAGCGAATCTCTTTACCCGTCCTGAACTCGCTGCTGCGCTGGGGCTTAGTGCGAGTAAGAGCAAGGCCGAGTTGTTGGCGGCAGCCGAGGAACAAGCACCGCTAGACCTCGAAGGCATGGGCGAGGGACGGATCGTTGGGCCGCTCTGCAAGGAGGAGGTGGAGATATTCTCGCTGTTGTTCTTTGGTAACCGCCATCAGGGGCTGACTGATTTTGTGCTCAGTGACCTGGGGGTGGCGCGCCACTATCCCTATGCGCTGGATCGTAGTCAGCGCCTTTTTCCTGATCGCGCAGCGTTGGAGGAGTACCTGGTCTGCGCCGCTATCGCTGACAGTTGGTGGGCGCTGCGGGAAGGCGGTGGGGGAGAGATTGATTTGAGTACCCTGGCCGAACTGGCCCTGGAATTTGTGCCGCAATACGCAAGCACCTCTCGGCGCTATTCGCGCTTGTGCAACAGCCTGGCACGCGAGCTGGAGCGGGCTGGCGAAGGCGATCTTGCGCTGGCCTTGTACCAGCGCAGTGATCTCCACCCGGCGCGAGAAAGAAGCGCTCGGATTTTTGAGCGGGCGGGGAAATATGATGAGGCGATAAGCCTGTGCGAAACGATTCTGGCAGAGCCATGGGGAGAGGAGGAGCGCGACGCTGCGGGACGCATCATGCCGCGGCTGCAGCGCGCGGTGCACGGCACCCGGCAGGCCCGGGTGAGAGATAGCTTTGCCGAAGTGCAACTAAACCTTGAGCGGGGTGAGGCCTCAGTGGAGCGACTGGCGGCGCAAGCACTCGAAGCCGAATGGCGAGAGGTGCATTACGTTGAGAACAGTTTGATGAACGGTCTTTTCGGTTTGGCGTTCTGGGAGCAGATTTTCGCGCCTGTCCCCGGCGCATTTCACAACCCGTTTCAGGCCGTGCCCGCCGATATGTATGACCAGGGTTTTGCCCTGCGTCGAGAGCGGCATTTGGCAGCGCGATTCGCTGCATTGCAGTCGGATCTCGCCGGTGAAGTCCGCGCTGCGTGGCGCCGCTGTGAGGGCTACCAGTGTCGCTGGATCAACTGGCGCAGCCTCGACGAGGCGCTGGTGGATCGCGCGGTGGAGATTATCCCCGCACAACATTTGTTGGCCATCTGGGAGCGCATGTTGTTTGACCCCGGCGAAAATCGGCGTGGCTTTCCCGATCTCATTGCGCTGGGTGAGAGCCCGGGCGACTACAGCATGATCGAAGTGAAGGGGCCTGGCGATGCCTTGCAGCACAGTCAGAAACGTTGGCTGCGATTCTTCGGTGCGCAGCAGATCCCAGCGCAAGTGGCCTGGGTTAAGTGGCGCGATGACTGAGATCGCAGTGACAGTTCGCGATCTTGTGGCCTTCTGTCACCGTCGGGGTGACATCGACCATCGCTTCACGCCTTCGCCAACCGCGGCACAGGGTATAGAGGGGCATCAGCGGATCTATCGACGGCGGCCAGAAAGCTATCGGCGCGAGTTCCCGGTCGAGTATCGCAGGCAGTTTGGCGATATCAGCCTGCTGGTGCGCGGGCGGGCGGATGGCTATGACCCCGACATTGGGCTGGTGGAAGAGATCAAAACCTGCCGTGTGGACCCCGAAGACATTCCGGCAACCATCTCGCAGCTGCATATGGCTCAGGCGAAAACGTATGCGGCGATCATCGCCCGTGCCGAGGATGTTGACGCTCTCAAGGTGCGCTTGAGCTGGCTCGACATTGATCGCGATGAAGAGACCCGGATCGATGAAACTTGCACTCGTGGCGAGCTCGACGTCTTTCTTGAAGAAACCCTGCGTGACTTCGCCAGCTGGCTCACCTTGCTAGCGCGTTCGCGGCGGCGGCGCGACGTCAGCCTGGCAGGTTTGGCGTTTCCCCATGGGGAGTTTCGCCCTGGTCAGCGGGACATTGCCGAACTCGTCTATAAGTGCGTCGATCAGGGCGGCGAGCTGATGGTGGAAGCGCCGACAGGTATTGGTAAAACCGCTGCAGCAATGTATCCGGCACTGCGGGCGCTGGAGCGGGGTAAGCATGAGGGCGTGGTGTTCGCCACGGCTCGCACTGTGGGCCGGCGGGCCGCCGAGGAATGCCTGCAGCTGCTGGCCGATGCGGGGTTGGAGATGCCCTGGCTGAGCCTTACGGCCAAAGACAGCATATGCTTCTCGCCCGGTAAAGCCTGCCATGCCCAGGACTGCCCCTACGCCGATGGCTATTACGATCGGTTGGGAGACGCCTTGCGAGCAGCGGTGTCGCACGGGGCTTTGTCCCGCGCCGGGATTGAGGACATCGCGCGCGAACATTCAGTCTGCCCCTATCAGCTGGCAGACGACTTGCTGCCATGGGTCGATATGGTTGTCGCCGATCTCCACTACCTGTACAGCCTCTATCCTCGGCTGGGCCTGCTGGCGCAACAAGAGGGCAGGCGTTTCACCGTGCTGTTGGATGAGGCCCATAACCTCCCGGAGCGCGCCCGCGGTATGTACAGTGCGGCGCTGGCTAAATCGCAGCTGATGCGGGTAAAAAAGGGAGCCGCGAAACCTGTGCGACGTGCGCTTGAGCGACTTAATCGCTGCCTGCTGGCCCTGCAGAAAGAACAATGGGCAGAGGAAGATTGCGACTACCGCCAGACCCTGCCCGACAAACTGGAGTTCACGCTGTTGGATTTTGTGGCCGCCACCGGCGAACAACTCGCGGAGGAGCCCGCCCTGTTCCAGCGCGTACCCGAGCACGGTGATTTTTACTTCAAGGTCCTGCATTGGCTGCGCGTATCAGAGCATTGGGGCGATGATTTCGTTTTCGAGCTGCAACGTGGCGCTGGAGAGCAGGGCCTGATGCTGAGCCTGAATTGTCTCGATCCATCGCGGCTTCTGGCCGGTGGTCACGACCGGTTGCACGCCAGTGTGGCGTTCTCTGCCACGCTTTCACCCGCGTACTGGATGCGGCAGATGCTGGGGTTTGGTGATGACGCGGTGTGCCGACGACTGGATTCCCCGTTCGAGCCTGACCAGCTGGACGTGCAGCTTGTAAGCACCGTGGATACTCGCTACAGCGCCCGGGCCGGGAGCCTCAACTCTCTTGCTGAGCACATCCAGCGCTGGCTGGAGAGCACCGAGGGCAATTGTATTGTCTATTTTTCCTCCTATGCCTATATGCGCGATGCCCTGGCATTGATTGATATCGGCGCTCGAAGCTTGTGGCAGCAGGAGCCCGGGCTGGACCATTCAGCGCGCGAGGCCTTGCTGACGGACTTTACCGAGAAGAGAGATCTGGTTGCTTTTTGTATTCTCGGCGGCGTTTTTGGTGAAGGTATCGATCTGCCCGGCGACCAACTTCGCGGTGTCGCCGTGGTCGGGGTTGGCCTGCCCCAGGTGGGACGAGAGCGCGAGCGGCTGCGGGCGTGGTACCAGCAGAAATATGGCCAGGGTTTCGAGTACGCCTACCTTTACCCGGGCATGCAGAAAGTCGATCAGGCCTTGGGCCGGGTCGTACGCACGGCACAGGACCAGGGCCGGGCTCTGCTGGTCGATGCGCGCTATTCCTGGAAGCAGTACCGTGATCTGCTGCCGCCCTGGTGGAAATATCACGACTAAACGGCCCGATTGCTGCCGGGAGGCATGTCTGGGTGTGTTTCTTCGGTCTATTTAATTGGGCTCTTCTGTCATTGTTTGACAGGGTGACTTGGGTAAATTGGCCAGTCCCCGCGCGGCTGCGCTAGGGTGTGCTCCGAAAATGGCAGGGTGTTCTCTATCAATGGAGAACGGGAAGGTAATTCAGGTCGTGAATAGTGGTCATTGTTCCGGCGGTTTTCTCCGTATGCTAGAGTGGGCGCCCCCTCGAAAACGGGGTAGTAAAAAGCAGTAGGGACAGGGCCCGCAGAGGCGCCATCCGGAAGAGCCGACACAGGGCCGAAAACACACAAACAAGCATCGGGGGTAATCACCGTTATGCGCATCGCAATACCCAGGGAAACACAATCGGGTGAAAACCGGGTTCCCATCACGCCGGATGTGGCCAAGAAGTTGGTCCGCATGGGAGCAAACCTGCAAGTGGAGTCCGGAATGGGCACCGGTTCAGGTTTCACCGACGAGCAGTTCACTGAGGCAGGGGCTACCATCGTCTCTGACCGGAATGAGCTGTTTTCCAGCGCAGACATGCTGCTGCGCCTGAACAAACCCACTGCAGAAGAAATCGCGCTAATGCAGCGTGGTGCTATCCACATCAGCTACCTGGACCCATTTAACGAGCACGCGCTCGTGAATGCGTTCAAGGATGCGGGAGTAACCTCTATTTCCATGGAGATGATTCCCCGCACCACACGCAGCCAGAAGATGGACGCTTTGAGCTCCCAGGCCAACCTCGCGGGCTATGTGATGGTAATGAAGGCGGCATCCGAGCTGCCGCGTATTTTCCCGATGATGATGACCCCGGCTGGCACACTGAAGCCCGCCAACGTATTCGTGATCGGCGCCGGTGTCGCAGGCCTGCAGGCTATCGCGACCGCCAAGCGTCTCGGTGCCAAGGTAACCGCCTTCGATACCCGCCCGGTAGTAGCCGAGCAGGTACAGTCTCTGGGCGCCAAGTTCCTGGAGATCGACCTGGGTGAAACCGGCGAAACCGCCGGTGGCTACGCCAAGGAGCTGACCCCTGAGCAGGTGGAAAAGCAGCAGCAGGCCCAGGCAGATATTATCGCCAAGTCTGATGTGGTGATCACCACCGCCCAATTGTTTGGCCGCAAGCCTCCGGTTCTTATTACCAAGGATGTGGTTGAGCGCATGGCGCCCGGTTCAGTGATCGTCGATATGGCGGCGGAGAGCGGCGGCAACGTCGAGGGCTCTGTCCCCGGCGAAACTGTCGAGTGGTCCGGCGTCACTATTGTTGGCACAGGTAACTGGGCTGGCGAAGTCCCCCGGGATGCCAGCCAGATGTACTCGTCCAACCTGTTTAATCTGGTCGAGGACAACTGGTGCGAGGAGAAGAAGCTATTCGTTGTGGATTTCAATGACGACATTCTTCCCGGCTGCATCATCACCCACGGCGGTGAGATCACCAACGACACCATCAAGAACATCATTGAAGGGGAGGGTTGAGCATGATTCCCGCAGAAGTATTCCTGACGTTCATTCTCATGCTGTCCATTTTCCTGGGCTTTGAGCTGATCAACAAAGTGCCGGCCACCCTGCACACACCGCTGATGTCTGGCGCTAATGCGATTTCCGGCATCACCGTGGTGGGAGCTATCGCGCTGGCAGGTACCGGTGAGAGCGACCTGGCCCAATGGCTGGGTTTCTTCGCTGTGGCCCTCGCCTCCATTAACGTGGTGGGTGGTTACCTGGTGACCGATCGCATGCTCGCCATGTTCAAGAAGAAGGAGGGCTAAGGCATCATGGACAACTTGATTCAATACGCCTATGTAGTTGCTGCGGCCCTGTTTATATTTGGCCTGAAGCAACTTGGCTCCGCCGCGACTGCGCGTCGCGGCAATATGATCTCCTCTTCCGGTATGCTGCTGGCGATTGTCGCCGCACTGCTGGATCAGGGCATTCTTGACTATCAGATGATTGTCATCGGCATGGTTGTTGGCGGTGCTATTGGCGCTTATGTTGCCCGCACTGTCGAAATGACCGCGATGCCTGAAATGGTGGCCATGTTTAACGGCTTCGGCGGTATGGCCTCCCTGCTGGTGGGCATGGCTGCCATCGCTCCTGGTGCAGATGCCTTTACCCTCACCACCATTGTTTTGTCGATCCTGATCGGTGGCATGACCTTTACCGGCTCGCTCGTTGCCTACGGCAAGCTGAGCGAGCGCATTTCCAGTGCTGCGGTCATGTTTGCCAAGCAGCAAATGGTAAATGGCCTGATTGTGGCCGGTATTGTCCTCAGCGGCGTGATGTTTGTGAACAATCCCGACGCCACGTTCTGGCTCTTCCTGGTAGTGGTCTTGTCGCTGGCCTTTGGCATCATGGCTGTGATCCCCATCGGCGGTGCCGATATGCCTGTGGTCATCTCGCTGTTGAACTCCTACTCTGGCCTTGCGGCTTGCGCGGCTGGCTTTGCGGTGGACAACAATATCCTGATCGTCGCCGGTTCTCTGGTGGGTGCCTCCGGCATCATTCTTACCCAGATTATGTGTAAAGCGATGAACCGCTCGCTCTCCAATGTTCTGTTCTCTGGCTTCGGCAGTGGCGTACAGGACACTACCGAGGTCGAAGGCGAGATCAAGCCCATCTCGGTCGAAGACGCCTACTATGTTCTGGAAGCGGCTTCTTCTGTGGCCATTGTTCCCGGTTACGGCATGGCAGTTGCGCAGGCCCAGCACGTGGTAAAAGAGCTCACCGAGCTGATGGAACAAAACGGCGCGGAAGTGAACTTTGGTATTCACCCGGTTGCGGGCCGTATGCCGGGTCACATGAACGTGCTGCTGGCTGAGGCCGATGTGCCTTACGACCAGCTGCTGGAGATGGACGACATCAACCCACGTATGGAAACTGTGGATGTGGCTATTGTGATCGGCGCTAACGACGTGGTTAACCCGGCGGCTCGCGAGAACGAGGGCAGCCCCATCTACGGCATGCCGGTGATCAATGTCGATACCGCGCGCACGGTATTCGTACTGAAGCGCTCCATGGCCTCCGGCTTTGCCGGCATCGAGAATCCGCTGTTCTACAAAGAGAACACCCGGATGCTGTTTGGTGACGCCAAGGAATCCATCGGCGGGCTGATTCGAGAATTCAGCTGATAGACCTTTTGATTCCACTCGAACGCCGGCCTCTTTGGTCGGCGTTTTTGTTTGTATTCCCTCTCCACGGCCTCATCTCGGTCCAGGCCACCAATCCGGTCCATTGAGACCCAACGCAAGTCTGAAAAATCAACCCATCGAGAGATTGTAGAACCCATGAGCGGCATCAATGCCGCCAAACGGTGGACACGCTAGCCTGTGGCCTTATCCTGACAATAAGACAGAGAGAGGATGATCATGGCCGCACCCAGTAAAGCCGCTGAAAGTGCCCCCGAGCCACCATTGATGAAAGCCCTGCGCGCCGAACACCGCCATATGGCGGGTGTGATGCAGTTGTTTCTCGATCAGTTGCAGCTGATTGAGAGTGGGGGAGACGCTGATGCTCATGTTATTTACGAGATCATGGACTATATGGTGAGCTGGCCCGATGAGTATCACCATCCCCGGGAAGACCTGATTTACAGCCGCGTCGCCGAGCTTGATGGCAAGGCTGCTGATGAGGTGGATACGCTGCAGCGAGACCACGATCGCACGGCCAAAAACGGGCGTAAGTTACTGGCGGATATTCGTGCCTGGCGCAAGGGTGATCTGGCGGACGAAAAGCTGGTGGCGGCCGGACGTGCCTATGTAGAGCATTGCTACGAGCATATGAACGTCGAAGAGAAGCTCGTGTTCCCTCATATCGAAGAAGTACTGTCTCTGGACGACTGGCGTGACCTTGCCGCGGATGACCAGCTCAAATCGGTGTCTGTACCTGTGTTCGGGCCGGCTGTGCAGCGCGAGTTTCGCACCCTCACCCGGCGCCTGCGTCGCCGCGTGCGGCACACCGCGGAGAAAGGGGCCGTCGCTGAATTGATCGGGATAGAGGCGCTGATGGAGTCGCTTGATGTGGTCTCGCGGGCCTATGAATCAGCTGGTGCCAGTGCCAGCGATCATTTTCATACAGCAGTGGAAGACGCCCGCAGTATGTTCCAGGAGGAGCCGCTGACGGCACCTCTGCGCTGTGTTGCGAACAACACCCGATTGAGCGTTTCCTTCGCAAAAGAGGTAGTGGCGCTGTCGCGGGATGCCATTGACGACCTTGCCGAACTTAACGGTGAGCGCTTGCAGCGGCTGAAAAAACTGGCGCGCTAGCCCGGTTCGCGAAACTGAAGACTGGCCAGACGGGCGTATAGATCGCTGGTCTGCAGCAGCTCCTCGTGCTTTCCTGTGGCGACTACCTGGCCGTGATCGAGAACGGCGATACGATCGGCGTGGAGAATCGTCGACAGGCGGTGGGCGATAATTACCGTGGTTCGATTTTTCATCAGTTCCTCCAGCGCTTGCTGTACCTGGTACTCGCTCTCGGTATCAAGGGCGCTGGTGGCTTCGTCCAGCAGTAGAATTTGCGGGTCATTGAGTATTGCCCGTGCCAGGGCAATACGTTGGCGCTGGCCACCGGAAAGTCGAACGCCCTGTTCGCCAAGGTGGCTGGCGTAACCTTCGGGTAGCTGGCTGATGAACTCGTGGGCGTGGGCGGCTTTGGCCGCAGCGACAATCTCCTCTTCCCCCGCATCCAGCCGGCCGTAGGCGATGTTATAGCGCACGTCCCCGGTAAAAAGCGTGGGCTGCTGTGGCACCAGGGCAATGTGTGAGCGCAATTGCTGCAGACCGAGTTCGCGGATATCGCGCCCGTCCAGGGTAACGCTGCCCTGCTGTGGATCGTAGAAGCGCAGCAGCAGTTCGAGTACGGTAGATTTTCCCGCACCAGAGGGGCCGACGAGAGCGAGGCTCTGGCCTGCCTGGATATCCAGGTTGAAATCTTTCAGCGCCAGCACCTGAGGCCGGGTCGGGTAACTGAATTGGACATTTGCCAGCGCGAGGGACGGTTGTTGTTGGTGGTCGGGCAGGGTCAATTCACCCGGATCGGCGATCAGGCTCCGGGTATTCAGCAGTTCCACCAGTCGCTCAGCTGCGCCGGCGGCGCGCTGCAGTTCACCCCAGACTTCAGAGATTGTTCCCACGCCCATGCCCACCATGACCGCGTAGAACACAAAGGCGCCAAGTTCGCCGCCGCTCATCCTGCCGCTGATAACGTCCTGGCCGCCCTCCCACATCATGGCGGACATGCCAGCGAAGAGCATGAAAATCGCCCCGCAGATCAAAAGCGCGCGCTGGCGAATGCGGTTTCTTGCGATTGCAAAGGCGCGCTCGACTTCACCGGCAAACGCCTCGCTTTCGAACTTCTCGCGGGTGTAGCTTTGCACTACGCGAATGTGTTGGACAACCTCGCCGGCATAGCTGCCCACGTTGGCGATGCTGTCCTGGCTCTGGTTGGAGAGGCGCCTGACCCTGCGGCCGAAAACGATGATCGGTAACAAAACCAGAGGCACGCCTACCGCGATATAGAGGCTCAGCTTCAGGTTGGTGATAAACATCATGACCAGAGCGCCGGTGGTGGTCAGGCTGCTTCGCAGAGCCATACTGAATGACGAACCAATGATGGTCTGTAGCAGTGTTGTGTCGGTTGTGATCCGCGACATGATCTCGCCGGAGCGATTGGTTTCGAAATAACCGGGATGCAGCCGGACGATGTTGTCAAAAACCGCCTTGCGCAAATCTGCGCTGACCCTTTCACCTAGCCAGGACACGAGGTAGAAGCGAACAAACGTGCCCACCGCGATGGCAGCCGCAATTGTCAGGAGCAGGGCGATCGCCGCTTTGAGATCGGCACTGGTGCCACCACCGATTCCCTCATCGATCAGTACCTGGAGGCCCCTGCCGAGCGCCAGTGTTGCTCCTGCGGTGAACAGGAGGGCGAGGCTCGCGCCCAGCAATCGGGCCTTATAGGGCCACAACAGCCGGAACACCGGGAGCAGGGAGCCAATGGGCCCCTTGGGCCGGTTCATGAGCTGGCGTTGTGTTCGTCTGTGTTCTCGAATTCGATGAGCTGGCGCGGCCCACCAAAGCGCGCGCCAGAGCTCGCACCTATTTCGACGATGCCCAGGTTAAGTTGCTCCGCGACCAACAGAAATTCCTGATAGTTGGTTGTATCCACGCCAGCATCCAGGCGCAGGACAGCGGTCCCTTCCTGAATATTCTCGAAACGGACACTGATGGTTTCATTCAGCACTTTCTCTTCCGCCACCATCAAGTTTCGCACGGCCTCAAGGACGTGCTCGAGCTGCTCTCGCGAGGGCAGCACCATCTGATAGCGACGGAAGTAGCGAATTCGGTCGCGCTCGGTAAAGTTCTCAATTTCAACGGAAGAGAACACGGAATTCGGGATGACCAACATGGAGCGATCGAGGGTGCGGATCAGGGTGGAGCGCAGACCGATCTCCTCTACCGTGCCGGTGACATTCCCGAAGCGGCAGAAATCGCCTGCGCTGACCGGTCGTGCGGTGTAGAGCGTAATCGCACCGATCACGTTCTCGAGGGTTTTTTGCGCTGCCAGTGCGACAGCCAGCGAGCCGACGCCGAGACCGGCGAGAATGGTGGACATGTCGTAGCCGGCCTGCTTCGCCCAGAACAGGGCTATGATGGTGACCACGAATACCTTGATGATGGTGGTAAACGGTTTAAGCAGCGCGACATAGTGCGTATTGCCGGCATACTGCATCTTGCGAATCTGGTAATCCCGCAACAGTGATAGCAGGCCCATGAGCAACACGGTCCAGGCGATGTAATCGAAGCCGGCGGATTCGATCAGTATTCGCGAGGTCAGGGATAAGCCCAGCTCGCCGATGAAATAGCGGGCAATATGCAGGAACAAAAAGAAGCGGAAAGAGCCGCGGAAGAAGCGTTGTATGCCCAGAGGAAAGCGATTCGGGATCAGTAGCGCAATTCGCATGAGTAGATAGCTGATCAGGACCGCCGCAGGCCAGGCCAGCAGGAAAAATACAATTGCCCCAGCGATTTGCCAGTTCTGCATCCCGAGGAATGTGAACTCAGGCAGGATGCCGGACAGTTGGATGGCCGTTTCGCCATAACCGAGTTCATCCCACATATCCGGAATGCGCGCGACGGTGGCGTTCGAGAGCTTCCAGATTCTGCCTCCCTTGCCGTCGGGAACACGCTGTACGTAGATGGGAACATCTTCTTCCTTGAGGGACACCAGGCCCACCTGGTCGCGATAACTGGGAAGGCCGTCGTCCAGGTCGCCGTCCGGTGCATCGCTGATAGACGTGATATCCAGAATGTTCTGGCGGTTCCAGACATAGCCCAGTGCTCTCAGCAGCTGCTCGTCATTGAAGTCGCCGATGTCGTCTTCGATATAGCGTCGATCGAGAAATTTGCTGGCCGCTTCGAAGTCGTTCTTCTTCACCGCTTCGCGTAGTCCGAGCATGGCCGCGAGTGGCGAGGCCTGCTCTTGCAGCGCATCTGGATGAGTGGAGGATATTTCCTCTACCAGTTGTTCGGATTTCTGCGCTGCCTCGATCAGCTCTCGAGCTGAGACATCGGGGTCTGTTTGATCGATCTGGGCGGCAGCGTAGCTGACCGGCAGGGCGAAAAGTACAGCGAGGGCAAAGCTTTTGATGGTTGTCGACATGGGGCAGGTCCTGATGCTCGAGGCACCATGGTAGCGCAAAGCGGCGGTTTAGGCGCTGTCCACTTCTTCGCGTTTTTGTACGAAGCGACCGAAGAACACGCCGAACTCAAATAGAATCCACATGGGGATGGCCAGCAGAGACTGTGAGATCACGTCCGGTGGGGTGAGCAGCATGCCAAAAATGAAGCACCCTACGATGATGTAGGGCCTTTTTCTGGCCAGCGTGTCGGCATCGGTGATGCCGGCCCAGATCATGATGATGGCAGCGATCGGGATCTCGAAGGCAACCCCGAATGCGAAAAACAGCTTGAGCACAAAATTCAGGTAGCTGTTGATGTCCGTCATGATAGTGATGCCTTCCGGGCCGACACTGGTAAAGAAGGCAAAGATAAGCGGGAACACCACGAAGTAGGCAAATGCCGCACCCGCGTAGAACAGGGCGATGCTCGACACCAGCATGGGAATGGCAAAGCGCTTTTCGTGCTTGTACATCCCTGGGGCCACGAAACTCCAGATCTGATACAGGATGTAGGGAATGGCTGCGAATACCGCTGTAACCAGGGTCAGTTTGAACGGGGTGAGAAAGGGCGAGGCTACCTCGGTGGCGATCATAGTCGCGCCCTCGGGCAACAGGGCCCGCAGCGGTTCGGAGACGAAAGTGTAGATTTCGTTGGCGAACGGAAACAGGCAGATAAACACCACCAGCACGGCTACCAACGCGCGTAAGATGCGGTCGCGGAGTTCGGTCAGGTGGGCGACCAGCGGCAGGGGCTGGTCGTCGATATCAGCTTCGCTCATTCGGCTTTATCTGCTGTGTTGTCAGGGCCAGCTTTTCTAGCGGCACCGGCTTGGTCTTCGGGTTCACTCAGGGGGTTGAGATCTTCGGCCGCTCGCTGCACGTTTTTGGCGAGGCCGGAGGCTTCATCGCTCAGCTGCTGTTGGGTTTTTTTCAGTTCCTGCATGACGCCGTCGTTGTGCAGTTCCTGCTCTACTTCACGCTTTATGTCGCTGAAGCCGCGTTTTATGCGGCCGAGCCACGCGCTACCGGTACGGATAGCCCCGGGCAGACGCTCCGGGCCAATAACCAATAGGCCGACGATGGCGACAATGACCAGTTCGGTGAAGCCAATGTCGAACATCGGTGCTTACTTGTCCTTCGCTTCTTCGTCAGAGGGGGCTTTCTCTTCCGGGTCGGCTGCGCCTTCCTCGGTCATGCTGTTCTTGAACCCCTTTACTGCGCTGCCCAGATCGGAACCGAGAGTACGCAGGCGCTTGGTACCAAAAAGCATTACAACGATGGCGAGAATGATCAGTAGTTGCCAGACACTAATTCCACCTATTCCCATGACTTACTCCACTACTTTCTGTTGATTCAATTTAGCGATTACTTCGGTGCTCTGGAGGCTTTTTCTTCAAGGCCCGACAGGCCAAACCGCTCTGCCAGGCAATCGAGGACCTCGCTGTGTTCCACATCGAGTTGAGCGAGGGCGACCATACTGTGAAACCAAAGGTCCGCCACCTCGCCGACCAGTTCCTCGCGGCTGCCGCCGTTTTCAAGATCCTTGGCCGCCAGGATGACTTCGGTGGCTTCTTCACCGATTTTTTCCAGAATTTTGTTCAGCCCTTTGGCATAGAGGCTGGCGACGTAAGACTCATCCGCCGCCGCGGACTTGCGCTGCTCCAGGGTCACTGCCAACTGGCTCAGGACGTCACTCATTGTTTGCTCCCGTATAGCTCGCTGGGGTCGCGCAACACTTCTTCTGTTGTGCGCCATTCGCCTTCGTCATACTTGAAGTAGAAACAGTGGCGTCTGCCAGTATGACAGGCAATGCCGCCAACTTGTTCGACTTTCAGCAGCACGGTGTCGCCGTCACAATCCAGGCGGAGTTCCTTCAAATGCTGGATATTGCCGGACTCTTCACCCTTGCGCCAGAGTGCGCCTCGCGAGCGGGACCAGTAGATACCTCGCCCCTCGCGGGCGGTAAGCTCGAGCGCCTCGGCGTTCATCCACGCCATCATCAGCACCTCGCCCGTCTGCCAGTCCTGGGCGATAGCCGGTACCAGGCCGTCTTCGTTCCATTTAACTTGTTGCGTGAACATTTCGATTATTCCATCGGGGTGCACCATTATGGCACAGGGTACTCTTGCTCACGACTCCCGCGGCCACAGCAGCGCAAGGCCCAGGGCCCCGAGCAGCCAGGTGGCGAGTGGCGCTTGCAGTAGCTGATTCCAGGCACCGGGGATCGCAAACAGTACTGCCGCGCCACAGGCGAGTGCGGCCGCCAGGAATCGCCGCCTTTGACGCACTGCCTTTTGAGTTTCCTGCTGTAATTTTTGTACCCTTTGCTGCTGCAGATCGAAGCGTTGCTCCAGCTCCCGGGCGTGCTGCAGATTGTCCATAACTACGTCGGGTAATTGAGGCAATTGCTCGAGCCAGGAGGGGGCGTGGCGCTGCAGCCGCTTGAGCATCGATTGGGGTGAATAGCGTTCCGCCACCCACTCCTCAAGGAAGGGTTGGGCGGTATCCCACAGGTTGAGCTCTGGATACAGCTGACGGCCCAGACCCTCGATGTTGAGCAGGGTCTTCTGCAGCAGTACCAGTGAGGGCTGGACCTCCATGTCGAAACGGCGGGCCGTGCGAAACAGATAGATCAACAGCTCGCCAAAGGATATTTCGCTGATGGGACGTTCGAAGATCGGTTCGCACACGGCGCGCATAGCAGATTCGAAATCTTGCACCCTTGTGTTGGGTGGCACCCAGCCACATTCGACGTGGAGCTGGGCCACTTCGTGATAGTCGCGGCGGAAAATAGCGAGCAGGTTGCGCGCGAGATAGTACTGGTCCGACTCTGACAGCGCGCCGATGATTGCACAATCCACGGCGATATAGCCTGGGTTCTGCGGGTCGGTGGCGTCGACAAAGATGTTGCCCGGGTGCATGTCTGCGTGAAAGAAACTATCGCGCAGTACCTGGGTAAAGAAAATCTCCACGCCTCGCTCGGCCAGCAGTTTAAGGTCGACATTGAGGTTGCGCAGGGTATCCATGTCCGTCACTGGAATACCCGAGATGCGCTCCATGGTATACACCTGGCGGCAGCTGTAGTCCCAGTGCACCTGGGGAACGTACACCAGGTTACTACCTTCGAAGTTGCGCCGCAGTTGCGAGGCATTGGCCGCTTCCCGACCCAGGTCCAGCTCGTCCAGAATGACCAGCTCGTAGTCGCTGACAACTTCCACCGGACGCAGCCGTCGCCCATCGGGCACATAGCGCTCTACTGCTCTGGCGAGGGTATACATAAGAGCCAGGTCCTGGCGGATGATCGGCTCAATATCGGGCCGCACTACTTTCACCACCACCTCTTCACCACTATGCAGTGTGGCAGCGTGTACCTGGGCGACGGAGGCCGACGCCATGGGTGTGGTTTCGAAGCTGGCGTAGAGCTTGTCGATGGGGCTCCCGAGAGCGCGTTCGATAATGGCAAGCGATTCTGCCTCCGGGAAAGGCGGTACATCGTCTTGCAGCTTGGCGAGCTCAGAGGCAATGTCTTCCGGTAGCAGGTCGCGTCGGGTAGAGAGCATCTGGCCGAACTTGATAAACACGGGCCCCAGCTCTTCCAGCGCCTTGCGCAGGCGCTCACCGCGCGACAGATTTGGGCTGCTCGCCAGGCGCCAGGGGAAAACCTTGAGCCCCCAGCGAAGCGATTTGGGAAGGCGGTCTGCGTCGACCAACTCGTCCAGTCGGTAGCGGCCAGCGGTGCGCAGGATTTTGGCCAGGCGCAGGGCGCGAGACATACTAGCCGCGCCCCTGTGTGTTTGTTTTTGCAGCCGCTATTTTGCGTGTTATGCGTGCTATGCGCGATTCCAGACGCTCCACCTGCAGTGAAAGCTCCTGTACATCGCGGTAGAAATCTTCCAACTCCAATCGCGGTGGAGTGAGTCTCGCTTCCTCGTGGATGAATTCACTCCACTGACGTTCAAGGCTGGTGCCGGCCTGGCGACCCCAGTTGAATGTGGCGCGCAGGACAGCGGCGAGTTGGTGGCCAGCTACATCGCCAAGCCCTTCTACCAACGGTGCTTCCCAATCAAGGTCCAGTCCTGCGAGCACTTTCTGCAATTCAATCAGCGGGGCACTGTCACCCTGTAATTCCAGCTTGCCGTTGATCAGGGTGGCGGCGGGATCACTGGAGGCGGCGAGTTCAGCGAAATCATTGGCTTCGCCTTTGATACTGGTTGTGACGGGTCCGTCGTAGATGCCCATAAAGGCAATTCCGTCGTCCCTGGGCTGAAGGTAGATCGCTACCGCGGGTGCCGTACAGTGCAGGGCGAATACTTCGTCGTGCAAAGGTGCCAGGCGCGCACCGGCTTCCGGTGCCAGCTTCAGTGCGCGGTTGGCAGCTGCTTCCAACGCCGCGAGGCCCGCAGTGTGGATTGTGGGATTGATCTCCCCGGTCATCTCAGGCCTTGATGCCTTTGTGCAGGGCGACGATACCACCGGTCATGTTGTGGTATTCCACCCGGGCGAAGCCCGCATCTTCCATCATATCTTTCAGCGTATCCTGGTCAGGATGCATACGGATCGATTCGGCGAGGTACTGGTAGCTTTCGGAATCGCCGGCGACCAGTTGGCCCATCAATGGCAGAAGGCGGAAAGAATAAGTGTCGTAGGCCTTGCTGAGCAGTTCATTCTCGGGTTTTGAAAATTCCAGCACCAGCAGGCGGCCACCGGGCTTGAGCACCCGCAGCATCGAGCGAAGCGCAGTTTCCTTGGCGGTCACATTGCGCAGGCCGAAAGCGATGGTGATGCAATCGAAGCTATCGTCGGGAAACGGCAGGAACTGGGCATCTGCCTGGACAAACTCGATGTTGCCCTGGTGGCCAGTATCCAGCAGTTTGTCGCGCCCGACTTTAAGCATGGAATCGTTAATATCGGCGAGCACCACTCGACCGTCATCTCCCACAATGCGGGAAAACTTGGCCGCGAGGTCGCCGGTACCGCCTGCGATGTCGAGGACGCTGTGGCCTTTGCGTACGCCAGAGAGCTCGATCGTAAAACGTTTCCAGATGCGGTGAACGCCACCCGACATCAGATCGTTCATCAGGTCATAGCGCGCTGCCACCGAGTGGAACACGTCTGCCACCATACCTGCTTTGGCTTCTGTATCGACCTGTTGATAGCCGAAATGAGTTTTTTGTTTCTCGCTCATGAATCCTCCTGAGGGCGGGCATTGTACCCCGAGAGGGCGGCCGCCGTCAGTCTAGAGCTTGAGCTGCACGACCTGAACGTCTGGGTCCCGGTTGGCGCCGGCGGCACTGAGTTTGTCGAGATAGGCTTGCCACAGTTGATCATGCTCGGTGCAGAGCTGGTGCAGGTAGTCCCAGGAGTAGAGACCGCTGTCGTGGCCGTCGTCGAAGACCAGTTGCAGAGCGTAGTTTCCGACCGGGCGGATAGCGGTGATGGCGACGTTTAATTTGCCGGTTTGCAGGACTTCCTGGCCAGGGCCGTGCCCCTTGACCTCAGCTGAGGGGGATAGCACCCGCAGGAACTCGCAACTCAAGCGGTAGTTCTGGCCATCTTTATAGCTCAGCTCAAGCTCGCGTGAGCGCGTGTGCAACTGGATACCCTCTGGGCGCGTGGAGTCGCTCATGCTTACAGGATGAAACGCGACAAATCTTCGTCGGCACTGAGCGCCTCGAGCTTATCGCTAACGTAAGCCGCATCCACGGTCACGGCATCGTCGGAGAGGCCGGCGTCGGCCGCTTCAAATGACGCTTCGTCCAGCAGCCGCTCCATGACCGTGTGCAGGCGCCGGGCGCCAATGTTCTCTGTTTTCTCGTTTACCTGCCAGGCCGTCTCCGCAATCTGGCGCAAACCTTCGGGGGTAAATTCCACAGACAAACCCTCGGTTTGCAGCAGGGCCTGGTATTGCTCAGTCAGGGATGCGTTGGGTTCGGTGAGAATTCGCTCAAAATCTTCCGGTGTGAGGGCGCTGAGCTCCACCCGGATGGGCAGGCGACCCTGCAGTTCAGGAATGAGATCTGAAGGCTTGGCCAGGTGAAACGCACCAGAGGTGATGAATAGAATGTGGTCGGTCTTGATCATGCCGTGCTTGGTGCTGACAGTGGACCCTTCGATCAGC
The DNA here is from genome assembly GCF_009388985.1 of Halioglobus maricola. Taxonomy (NCBI): domain Bacteria; kingdom Pseudomonadati; phylum Pseudomonadota; class Gammaproteobacteria; order Cellvibrionales; family Halieaceae; genus Halioglobus; species Halioglobus maricola. The sequence continues at coordinate 4,125,787 of NZ_CP036422.1, read as the reverse complement.
GGCAGCAGGTCGCGCTGCACACCTTCGCGGGACACATCGGCACCAGCTCCTTCGGTGCGCTTGGCGACTTTGTCCAGTTCATCGATAAAGACGATGCCATTTTGCTCGGCCGCTTCGACCGCTTTTTGTTTGAGCTCTTCCTCATTCACCATTTTGCCGGCCTCTTCATCGCAGAGGGCGGTAAATGCCGCTTTTACCGGCATTTTCTGGGTTTTGCGCTGACCTTTGGACATGTTTGAGAACATGCCCTGTAGTTGGTTGGTCATTTCTTCCATGCCGGGAGGCGCCATGATTTCCATGCCCATGGCGGGGGTGCTGATGTCTACTTCTATTTCCTTGTCGTCCAGGTCGCCCTCGCGCAGCTTCTTGCGCAGTAGCTGGCGAGTGTTCTCGCCGGTGCTGGCCTGCGCGTCGCGAGCTGGTGGCAGAAGAATGTCGAGAATACGCTCTTCGGCGGCCTCCTCGGCGCGGAAGCGAACCCGGGTGATCTCCTGTTCGCGCAGCATCTTGATGGAGACGTCCACCAGATCGCGAACAATCGACTCTACATCGCGGCCAACATAACCCACCTCGGTGAATTTTGTGGCTTCGACTTTCACGAAGGGCGCATTGGCCAGCTTCGCCAGCCGGCGGGCAATCTCGGTTTTGCCGACCCCGGTGGGGCCGATCATAAGAATATTCTTGGGGGTTATCTCGGCGCGCAGCTCTTCCGCCAACTGCATGCGCCGCCAGCGGTTGCGCAAGGCGATGGCGACGGCGCGCTTGGCCTCGTGCTGGCCGATGATGTGCTTGTCGAGTTCCGAGACAATTTCCCGGGGGGTCATATTGGACATGGGGTGCAGCCTAGTCGGTGTCACCGCAATCGAGTTCTTCGATGGTGCGGTTGTGATTGGTGTATATACAGATATCGCCGGCGATTTCGAGGCCTTTTTCGACAATATCGCGCGCGTCCAGGTCGGTGTTGTCCAGCAGGGCGCGAGCCGCCGATTGGGCAAAAGGACCGCCGGAGCCAATGGCAATGAGGTTGTCTTCAGGTTCAATGACATCGCCATTGCCGGTGATGATCAGTGACGTTTCTCGATCGGCTACCGCGAGCAGAGCCTCAAGCTGACGCAGGGAGCGTTCAGTTCGCCAGGCTTTCGCCAGCTCCACCGCGGCGCGTACCAGGTGTCCCTGGTGCTTTTCCAGTTGGGCCTCAAACAGTTCGAACAGGGTGAAGGCGTCGGCGGTGCCACCGGCGAATCCGGCGATCACCTGGCCCTTGTACAGTCGGCGCACCTTGCGGGCATTGCCCTTCATCACCGTGTTGCCCATGGTCACCTGGCCATCGCCGCCGATCACGACGGTGTTGCCGCGACGCACGGACAGAATAGTTGTGCCGTCGAATTGTTTCACGCGGAGTCTCCTGCAGTAGTTATGCAGATATGGGGATGCTGATGGAGAAATTCAAGAACGCGGGTGTGGGATTAGCCGCTGCGTTTCAGGACCAGCGTATCGATATTCTGTGCCGCGGTCAGACCGCGGGCCTTGGACATCTTTGAGCGTGTTTCGAAGGGGCCGAGGTAAACCCGGAACCAGCGGCCATTGTCGCCGTCACTCTCGCGGATGCTGGGCTCCAGGCCTAACAGCAGTAGCTGGGCTCTGCGTCGGTCGGCGTCTTCCTGCTGGCGGAAGGAGCCCGCCTGTAGGAGGTAGTACTCCGACGGCTTGTTGGCTTCCGCCAGCGTGTCTGTGGGCGGGGGCGCTGGCATATCTTCTTCAATGTTTTGCTCGGGCAACATGGTGTAGAAGTCGAAACGTGGCTTGGGTGGGCCTTGTTCTTCGGTTGCAGCGGACGACTCCGCCCCTGTTGTTTGCGGGCCGCTCGATGGCGGGAGGGTACCCAGATAGAACAAAAAGCTCAGGAAAATCCCGGTAAACGTGCCTGCGCCATACCATTTGATGCCACTCGCGAAACCGCCGCCGGTTTTCTTGGCGGGTTGCTTTTTGCGGGCTGGTGCCTTCTTGCGCGGAGCGCTCTTCTTTTTAGCAAAATCCTGGGCCATGCGTTTACATGCTCTCCGGGGCTGAGACGCCGAGTAGGTCCAGTCCGTTGGCAAGCACCTGCCGGACGGCCTGACTCAGGGCCAGGCGCGCATTGCGCAGTGCTGCGTCATCTACCAGTGTCTTGTGGCCGTTGTACCAGGCATGGAAATCGCCAGCCAGGTCTTTCAGGTAGTTAGCCACGGCATGTGGCTCGCTGTCGCGGGCGGCGTTGCTGACTACTTCCGGGTAGCGATCAAGGCGCCGCATTAGCGCTTTCTCCATCTCTTCATGCAGCGGATCGAGATTATCGAGTGCTGCCTCACGATCCCATTTTCCGCCTTCTTCAGCGAGTTTGCGCATGATAGAGCATACCCGGGCGTGGGCGTATTGGATGTAGTACACCGGATTGTCATTGCTCTGCGACAGGGCGAGATCAATGTCGAACGTCAGCTGTGAGCTGGGGCCGCGGGCGATCAGGAAGTACCGCGTAGCGTCGCGCCCAACCTCGTCAATCAGGTCGCGAAGGGTCACATAGCTACCTGCGCGTTTGGAAATTTTCACCTCTTCACCATCGCGCATCACGGTGACCATCTGGTGCAGTACATAATCCGGCCAGCCTTCGGGAATACCCGTATCCAGGGCCTGGAGGCCGGCACGTACACGGGTCACGGTGCTGTGATGATCGGCGCCCTGTTCATTGATGACACGCTCAAAGCCGCGCTGCCATTTATTGAGGTGGTAGGCCACATCGGGTAGGAAGTAGGTGTAGCCGCCGTCGGTTTTGCGCATCACCCGGTCTTTGTCATCGCCGAATTCGGTTGTGCGGAGCCACAGGGCTCCCCCGTCTTCGTAGGTGTGGCCTTGTTCGATCAATCTGGCCACGGTCTCTTCGACGGCGCCTGATTCGTACAAAGACGACTCGAGAAAGTAGAGGTCAAAGTTGACCGCAAATGCTTTCAGGTCCAGATCCTGTTCGCGCCGCAGATATGCCACGGCAAACTGGCGGATTGCCTCAAGATTATCAGGGTCGCTGGCGCCGGTGACGTGTTTGTCTGTCGCATCCACGGTTTCGCCAGCCAGGTAGGCATTCGCCACATCGAGGATATAGCCGCCGCGATAACCGTCGTCCGGCCAGCCAGGGCCGTCGGGTGTCAGGCCCTTACAGCGCGCCTGCACGGATAGGGCGAGGTTGTCGATCTGGGCACCGGCGTCGTTGTAGTAAAACTCGCTGGCAACATCCCAGCCGGTGGCGGCCAGCAGTCGACAGATACTGTCGCCCACCGCTGCCCCGCGGCCGTGACCCACGTGGAGGGGACCGGTGGGGTTGGCGGACACGAATTCGACCTGTACCCGGCGGCCCGCGCCCGTGTCGCTGCGGCCGAAGGCCTCTCCCTGGTCGAGAATATTGCGTATGACTGCCTGGCTGCTGTCCTCGGACAGGAAGACATTGATAAAGCCTGGGCCTGCGATCTCGGTCCTGGAGACTATCTCTGAAGCCGGCAGGGCGTCACAGATCAATTGCGCCAGATCACGCGGCTTCATTCCGGCGCTTTTGGCCAGGGTGAGGGCGATATTACTGGCGAGGTCGCCGTGGCTCTTGTCTTTGGTGCGATCGATCTGGATACGCGGGGCGATGTCGGCCGGGAGCTGTTCCTGCTCGACCAGTGCCGCCAGCGCCTGTTCGATCAGCTGGGAGAGTTGTTCCTTCATTGCGGGGGAGAGTACCTGCTTGTTTTGTTCGGGTGCCGCGACCGGCGCGAGGGATGTATTATCGCCGCTTGGCGCGCCGATGGCCAGACGGCGAGCTATTTCAGAACATATCCTGTGGATCGATATCGACAGACCAGTTCAGATTGCGGCCCGATTTTTGTTGCTGGGCCAGTGAGATTAGCCGTCGTGTAGCCTGCTGGACCTCGCGTCGACCTTTTCCGTGGACCAGCATCTGGGCGCGGAAGCGGCCCGCGCGACGTTGCATGGGTGCGGGTAGAGGGCCAATGATTGTGACCCCGGTGGGCATATGTGCTTGCGCCGCAAGACGCAGGTCGCGCAGGAATTGTTCACCCTGGGCGGCGTCGGTGCAGTCGCTGCGCAACAGGGCCATATTGCCGGCGGGCGGCAGTGATCTGGCGGTTCGGTCAGCGAGGATTTCGATAGCCTGATTGTGAAAGTCTTTGGTCAGCGCACCCTGCAGACCGGGGTGGTCCGGGTGGTGGGTTTGTACAATCACCTGGCCGGGCCGGTCTGCGCGCCCCGCGCGGCCCGCTACCTGTGTCAGTAGTTGTGCTGCGCGCTCCTCGCCGCGAAAGTCCCCGCTGAAGAGTAGCGCGTCCATGTCGATAACACCGACCAGGGTGACCGTCGGAAAATGGTGCCCCTTGGTCAGCATCTGGGTGCCAAGCAGGATGCAGGGCTCGCCGCCATTGACCTGGTCGACCAGAGCCTGCATGGCGTCTCGGCCCTGCATGGAATCACTGTCTACGCGGTACAGCGCTGTCATTGGAAATTTCTCCCTTAGAACGCCCTCAGCCTGCTCTGTTCCTACTCCGAGAGTAAGTAATTGCTCACTTCTGCACTCGGGGCACGCGGAGGGTATCGGCTGGTTATGCCCGCAGTGGTGGCAGCGAAGACGCCGTTGGCGACGGTGCATTGTCAGCCTGGCGTCGCAGTGTTGGCAGTCTGCAATCCAGCCGCAATCGTGGCATTGCAGGGTAGGGGCGAAGCCGCGGCGATTGAGAAATAGGAGGCTTTGCTCGCCGCGGCTGAGAGTGTCTTCGACCGCATTGAGGAGGCCCTCCGACATGCCAGCCTGCAAGGGTTGTTTGCGCACATCGAGAATCGACAGTTTGGGCAATTTGCTGCCTCCAGCGCGCTCGGTAAGGCGGTGGTGGTGATAGCGACCCTGGAGTGCATTATGCAGCGATTCCAGCGACGGAGTGGCGCTTCCGAGAACGACCGGACAGGCCTCCAGCTGCCCCCGTTTTACGGCGACATCCCTGGCTGAGTAGCGGAAGCCGTCCTGTTGCTTGAACGATCCATCGTGCTCTTCGTCGACAATGATCAGGCCGGGCTGGGCGAGCGGCGTAAAAATTGCTGACCGCGTGCCAATCACAATATGCGCGATACCGGTGCGAGCGGCTTCCCAGGCGCGATTGCGCTGAGCTTCCCCCAGGCCCGAGTGCAGCACGGCCAGTTCTGCGTCAAAGCGCTGCTCGAAGCGGGCGACGGTTTGCGGGGTGAGGCCTATTTCAGGGATGAGGACCAGGGCCTGTTTGCCCCGCGCGAGGCAGGCTGCAATCATTTGCAGATAAACCTCGGTCTTCCCCGAGCCGGTGACACCTTCCAGGAGGTGGCACGTAAAGTTGTCGCCAGCAGCTGCAATAGCGCTCAGGGCCTGAGACTGCTGCTGGTTGAGTGTCAGGCCGGGGCGGGCACGGCCCTCTCTTGGGACTGGGTTTAGTTCGCAGGTTTCGACCAGCGCTTTATCTTCAAGGGCTTTGAGGGCCGGGCGTTTGATACCTGCCCCAGCGAGGTCTCCCTGGCTGGTGGGGCCGTCGCGCCTGAGAGCAGCAATGGCCTCAGCTTGCCGCGGTGAGCGCGCCAGAGCGCCCTCGGCGAGGCCCTTGCCGTGGGTCGTGAGCTGCCAGGCTTTGATCGCCAGACTCTGGTGCTGTCCGCCCTTGCGCAAGCGGGTGGGGAAGGCGGCGGTCATGACTTCGCCTATTGGGTGCTGATAGTAGTCTGCGGCCCACAGGCACAGCTGTTGCAGCCCAGGCGTTAACAGAGGGCTGGTATCGAGGATGGCTCCAGCGGCTTTAATTTCGTACTCGCTGGGCGCCGCGTTTTCAAGTACTTCAACCAGTACGCCACACAGCTCCCGGTGGCCGAAAGTGGCGCTGACGCGCTGCCCTGGCTGCAATTGCGCAAGCTCAATCCCCGCCGGCGGCAGGTAATCGAACAGCGAGCGCAGAGGGGTTGGCATGGCCAGGCGCAGGACAGTCATGGCTGGGGATAGTTCTCCGGGGAAAACGGGCAGTGTACCAATCCTGTGCGAGCGGCGACAAAGAAGCTTGAGAGCCGTGAAAACCCCCAGAATTGGTGACTTGCTAATCGGGCTGGGTCTGGTAATATGCGCGCCTCTTTTTTCTCCAGTAACCGGATGCGGTGCCCGACAGAGATCGGGTGGCGGCATCACCAAGGAGCTATACCATGCAAGCTGAAATACATCCCAAGTACGAAGCCGTCACTGCGACATGCAGCTGCGGTAACAAGATCGAAACTCGCTCTACCCTGTGCCAGGACCTGCACGTCGATGTGTGCTCCCAGTGCCACCCTTTCTTCACCGGTAAGCAGAAGATCGTTGATTCCGGCGGCCGTGTAGACCGCTTCAAGAAGCGTTTTGGCAGCCGTAGCACCAAGAAAAGCTAAGGCCCAAAACGTGCTGCACCCTGTCGCAAGTCAGGCCGCAGACCAAGAAAAGCGCCGGTTCCATGCGAGCCTGGCGCTTTTTTTATGCCTGTCTCTCAGTGGTTGCGATCTATCAGGATACGCCGCGGCCCCGGCACCGGCACCGGCATCGAGTTCGGCGGCCTGCAGTGCGCGTGACAGCGCTTCCCTGCGCAAGGTGGCGGTAGAGCATGTCCACGATGGCGACACCCTGCGCCTGCGAGGCGGTGACAGGCTCAGGCTGGTGGGCGTCAATACGCCTGAGCTCGGCCGGCAAGGCCGCGCGGACGAGCCGTTGGCGGAGGACGCTCGTCGCGCACTGCAAGCGCTGACCAGCAGTGGTCACGTCTGGTTGGAGCAGGGCGCGGAACCCCGGGATCGGCATGGGCGTTTACTGGCCTACGCATTTAACGCTGACGGGGAAAGCCTGTCAGCCGAACTGCTGCGTCGCGGTATGGGTTTCCATGTCGCGATCTCGCCCAATACTGACTACGCCGAGTGTCTGGCGGCGGCAGAGTCCCTGGCTCGTTCGGCGTCTGCGGGTGTGTGGGCAGAGTCGCAATTTGATTCCAGGCCGGTGCGGGATTTGCGCTCAGGACAGGGCGGTTTTGCCCTGATACGTGATGAGGTCACGCGAGTGTCCTTCAAGGACAATGGCTGGTGGGTGCAGCTCGGGGGCAAGCTGGGGGTGAAAATCCGGTCGCGTGACCAGGCCTCCTTCTCGCGTCATGAGCTAATGGCCCTGGAGGGTCGTGAGGTAGAAGTGCGTGGATGGATCATACCCATGGACGGCGATTGGTGGATGCTAAACCTGGGGCATTCCACCATGCTTGATCCAGGCCAGTACTAGCGTGAATTATCACCTTGCCCGGTCTGGGGCTTTTCTCTATTCTCTCAATCCTTTTTCTCCGGGGACTTTCCATGTCTGAACAGCTAAAGCAAGATGCGTTGGATTACCATGCTTTGCCAACGCCGGGTAAAATCAGTGTGGAATTGACTACACCGGCCGCTACACAGCACGACCTCGCTCTCGCCTACAGCCCGGGAGTCGCCGCGCCCTGTCGTGAAATTGCGGCCGATCAGGACGCCGCCTATCGCTACACCGGCAAGGGCAACCTGGTCGCTGTTATCAGCAATGGTACGGCTGTGCTGGGTCTGGGTAACCTCGGTGCGCTGGCGAGCAAGCCCGTGATGGAAGGCAAGGCGCTTCTGTTCAAACGTTTTGCCGGCATCAACTCCATCGATATCGAGGTGGAGACAGAGGACGCAGATGAATTCATCGCCACGGTTGAGCGGATCGCTTCTACATTTGGTGGTATCAATCTCGAAGACATCAAAGCGCCGGAGTGTTTCGAGATTGAAGCAGCGCTGATCGAGCGCTGTGATATCCCCGTATTTCACGACGACCAGCACGGCACCGCGATTGTCACGGCTGCAGGCCTGGTTAACGCGCTTGAGATTCAGGGCAAGCGTATCGAGGACGCCGTCGTCACATGTCTCGGTGCTGGTGCAGCAGCTATCGCCTGCATGCGCCTGCTGGTGAGCCTTGGGGCTCGCCGAGAGAATATCTACATGCTCGATCGCCGCGGTGTTATTTTCCAGGGTAGAGAGGGCGTGAACACCTATAAGCAGGAATTTGCCAACGACACCGACAAGCGCAGCCTGGCAGATGCCATCAATGGAGCAGATGTGTTTATCGGTCTCTCCGGGGCCGACCTGCTGAGCCAGGAAATGTTGTTATCAATGGCCGATCGGCCGGTGGTGTTTGCCTGTTCCAATCCCGATCCGGAAATCAAGCCCGAACTCGCGCTTGCGACCCGTGATGACTTGATTATTGCGACCGGCCGCTCGGACTATCCTAACCAGGTCAACAATGTGCTGGGTTTCCCCTTCATATTTCGCGGCGCGCTCGATGTCCGGGCCAGTGCGATCAATGAAGAGATGAAGGTCGCAGCCGTGCGTGCGTTGTGCGAATTGACCCGGGAGCCTGTAGAGCCTGAGGTTCTGGTGGCCTGTAACGTCGAATCGCTGGCGTTTGGCCGCGATTACATTATCCCCAAGCCCATGGACAGTCGTTTGCTGGGGCGTCTCGCGCCGGCGGTTGCCCGTGCGGCAGTCGAATCCGGAGTCGCTCGGGTCGCATTGCCAGAAGGCTACGCGCCCACGCTTTGATCGACCATTCTGTGGCTGGTCGTCCGTGGGCGGTCGGCCGCGGCCGCTAGAATATATCTTGTACCAGATCGTCGGTGCCCTGGTTGCCGGGGCTCTGGCTGCTGCTGTCTTTACCGCTGGCCGGCACGTGTTCCTGGCGGAAGTATTCAAAAATCGCATTGCTCTGGCGTGAGCCTGCCAGCAGGCCTGTCTGCGGATCAATCTTTACGTTGACGATGCCGGTGGGCAGGGGGCGCTCCCGGTCTTCGCTATCAACCAGCGCCTCGCGCATGAAGTCTATCCAGATTGGCAGCGCCGCGGTGCCACCAAATTCTCGCCGACCCAGCGGGGTGTAGTTGTCGAAGCCCACCCAGGTGGTGGTGGCAAGATCCTGGTTGAAGCCCGAGAACCAGGCGTCCATGGGGCCGTTGGTGGTGCCGGTTTTGCCGCCTATATCGCTGCGTTCCAGAACCAGTGCGCGGCGACCGGTGCCGCGGGTGATAACGTCTTCCATGATGCTGTTGAGGATGTAATTGACGCGCTCTTCCATCACTCGCGGTGCAGCAGGGAATTGATCTTTGTTCGCCGTCTGTTGGGCCAGGATCTCATCCATGCTGAGTTCTTCGGCCTGCTCGTTCTGGCTCGGTTCTTGTTCACAATCCCGACACACTGTCAGAGGGCGGGCCTCGAACACTGTTTCGCCGTGAAAATCGTCAATTCTGTCAATCAGGAAAGGTTCGACTCGGTAGCCGCCATTCGCGAGCATGGCGTAGCCCGTGGCGACATCAAGTGGGCTCATGGCGTGGGTGCCCAGGGCCAGCGACAGGTCCGGGGTAAAATCGGATGTGTCGAAGCCGTAGCGATCAGCTGCTGTGATGAGGTTGCGAGCCCCCAACTGCTGTAACAGCCGAATCGACACAAGATTGCGCGACTTGGTGAGGGCCCAGCGCAAACGAGTGGGGCCATGAAACACACCGCCGTCGTTTTCGGGTCGCCAGATATCTTCCAGCGAGCTGTCTTCCAGTACCACCGGGGCGTCATTGATGATGCTCGCGGCAGTGAATCCAGCTTCCATTGCAGCACCATAGAGGAAGGGTTTGAAGTTGGAGCCGGGCTGGCGTTGGGCCTGGGTTGCCCGATTGAACTTGCTGAGTTCAAAGCCCATGCCGCCGACGATGGTGACGATGGCGCCATTGTTTGGGTTCAGGGCCACAAGTGCGGCCTGGGCGGCGGGTACCTGGGAGAGTTGCCAGAGCCCTTCCTCGTTTTCAACGACGCGAATCATATCGCCTGGCTTGAAGAGGTCTGACGGCGCTTCCGGTTTCGATCCTCGTCTATCTTCGGTGATGTAGGGGCGAACATCGGACATTCCGTTTTCCCAGAAAAGCTCTCCCTGGGTGCCGTCAGCCAACAGCAGGAGCGCCTTGTCTTCCAGGACTTCGGTGACGATCACTGGCGTTTGTCCAGCGATCACCGCGATGTTGCCCAGGGCGTCCAGCCAGAATTCGACGGCGTCGACCTCATTGTTCTCAGGCAGAGGGAAGCGCTGTTCGGGGCCGCGATAGCCGTGGCGCTGATCGTAGGTAATGAGGCCGTTGATCAAGGCGTCGCGGCCCACTTTTTGCAGCTCGCTGCTGATCGTGGTGTAGACGTGGAAGCCGTCGTTGTAGGCGGCCATGCCATACAGATCCAGCATTTCCTGGCGCGCCATTTCCGCAGCATAGTGGGCCGAGAAAGTTAACTGCGCGCCGTGCAATTTGGCGGGGTCACGCTCTGCATTCGCCTCGGTGTAGCTCTCCTGGTTGATATAGCCGAGCTCGAGCATGCGGCCAAGAATCCAGTTGCGGCGCTCCTTGCCCGCCGTGGGGCCGCTTACAGGGTTGTTGCGGGAAGGGGCCTTGGGGATGCCGGCGAGCATGGCGTGCTGCGCCAGGCTGAGATCAGCGATGCCCTTGCCATAGTACACGCGGGACGCGGCCTCGAATCCGTAGGCCCGGTGGCCCAGGAATACGCGGTTGAAATAAAGTTCGAAGATTTCCTGTTTGTCCAGCGCGCGCTCGATTTCAATTGCCAGCAGAATCTCGTTGAATTTGCGCATGAACGTTCTTTCCAGCGAAAGAAAGTAGTTCCGCGCCACCTGCATGGTGAGAGTGCTGCCGCCGGAACCTTTCTGGCCGGTAAGAACCAGCTCGGATACAGCCCGAGCCAGCCCCATTAAATCGATGCCCTGATGGCGGAAGAAGCTGTCATCCTCTGCCGCGAGCAACGCTTTGACAAATTGGTCGGGGATGGCGTCAAAGGGTAGCGGATTGCGCTTCTGCTCGCCGAATTGGCCTATCAGGTCACCTTCCCGGGTATAGACCCGCATAGGCGTTTGTAATTTGACGTCACGAAGTGTCTCTACGTCAGGTAGGTTGGGGCTTAGGTAGAGATACACACCGGCCAGTAACCAGAGCCCGCCAAAGGCCCCAAGAACAGTCATTCTTAGAATAAAGTGGAGAAAGCTCATTTAATCTCTTTACAAAACAGGGGCTTGTTATATTTTTGTATGCAGGGGTGGGCATTCATTTGGTAATTATATGCCTTTTTTTCGTTTGGATATATTTACGACAGTGTTATAACTACCAATTAATGTATCGGTGTATAAAAACATCCTAAGTTAGTGATACTGATAGGGAAAAAAGTTGCTTGGTCTAATAGGGAAAAGAAAGGCGACACCGGTTCTGGGGCTTGATATCAGCTCGACTACGGTCAAGTTGCTAGAGTTGAGCTACTCAGGGGATCGCTACCGCGTAGAAAGTTATGCGGTAAGTTCGCTATCGCAGGACGCGGTGATCGAAAAAAACGTGAACGATGTGGATGGCGTTGCTAACGCTATTCGCAACGTCGTTGCCCAGTCCAGAACCAAACTCAAAACAGCGGCTGCTGCCGTCTCGGGATCGTCGGTCATCACCAAGATGATTGATATGCCTGAGGGGCTCAGTGAGGATGACATGGAGACCCAGCTCACGCTGGAGGCCGACCAGTACATCCCCTACCCGCTTGAGGAAGTCGCGATCGACTTCGAGGTGCAGGGCGAGTCACCTGAGCATGCCGGGCAGGTAGAGGTTCTGCTCGCCGCTTGCAGGCGGGAGACGATTGACGCCAGGGTCGACGCCATAGACGGCGCCGACATCGCACCTAAAATCATGGATGTCGAGGCTTATGCGATGGAGCGGGCATACTCGCTTATCAGCAGCCAGCTGGACCTCGATGACGACGCCACTGTTGCGGTCGTCGACATCGGCGCCACCATGACCACGCTCAGCGTGCTCCATGGCGGCCAGACGATCTATACACGGGAACAGCTTTTCGGCGGCAAACAGCTGACGGACGAAATCATGCGTCGTTACGGCCTGCCCCTTGAAGAGGCCGGCCTTGCCAAGAAGCAGGGCGGCTTGCCAGACGACTATGAGCCGGAAGTATTGGAACCCTTCAAAGACGCCGTGGTGCAGCAGGTCGCGCGCTCACTGCAGTTTTTCTTCTCTTCCAGTCAGTACAACGATGTCGACTACATTATTCTCGCCGGTGGGGTTTCCTCGATGGAAGGCCTGTCGGAACTGGTTCAGGACAAGCTCGGCACTCCCACCAAGGTAGCGAACCCCTTCGCTGACATGTCAATTTCGTCAAAGGTAAACGCCGTGGCATTGAGCAGCGACGCTCCTGCCATGATGATTGCCTGCGGCCTTGCCCTGCGGAGTTTTGACTGATGGCGAAGATTAATTTACTCCCCTGGAGAGACGAACGCCGCGCCGAGCTCAAGCGAGATTTTCTTGTGACCCTGGCCCTGGTGGCCATGTTCGGGGCTGGCTTATTGCTGCTGGGTGATCGGATTGTGAACAATCAGATCGATAACCAAAAAGCGCGCAATGGCTACCTGACCCAGAACATCAAGGAGCTCGACAAGCAGGTGCGGGAAATTCGCCAGCTGCAAAAACGTCGCAACCAACTGATAGACCGGATGCGCGTGATTCAGGAGTTGCAGGGCACCCGGCCTCTGATCGTGCGAGTGCTTGACCAGATAGTGCGTACCGTTCCGGACGGCGTTTTCTACACGAGCCTCAATGCCAAGGGGAAAAAGATTTCCATCTCTGGTGTGGCCGAGTCGAATAACCGGGTATCCAGCCTGATGCGCCGGCTCGACGGTTCCGATTGGCTAACAACTCCGAATCTGGACAAAGTAAATGCCGCCGCCAAATTTGGTGGTCAGGCCAATAGATTCAATCTGACGGTCCGGGTGCAGCCGCCCAAGACCGATAACGAGGGGGAGCAGTAATCATGGCTTTTGAAGATACCATGCGCTCCCTGCGCGAGTTTGATATTAACGACCTCGATTTCGAGAACGTGGGCAGCTGGCCGTTTGCGATCAAGTTTATCGTCTGGGCCGTAGTGCTTGTCGCGGTATTGGCTGGCGGCTACTACTACCACATCGAAGATCTCCAAAAACAATTGGTCAAGGTTGAGAAGCAAGAACAGAAGCTGAAGAAAGACTTCGAGAAGAAGGCTTTTCAGGCAGCGAACCTCGATGCCTATCGCAAACAGCTGGCGGAGATGGAAGAGACCTTCGGCGCTCTTGTTAGTCAGCTACCTAGCAATACCGAGGTGCCTGGCCTGTTGGAAGATATCACCAACAAGGGGTTGTTGAATGGCCTCGCGATTTCCAGCATCGATCTCAAAGCGGAGCGGGCTCGCGAGTTCTATGTCGAGCTTCCTATCGCTATCCAGGCTTCGGGCTCATTCCACGATCTGGGGGCCTTTGTGAGTGGCCTTGCGGCTTTGCCCAGGATCGTGACTCTGCATGACTTTGCCATCAGTGGAAATGCGAATAACCTGAAAATGAGTATTACTGCGAAGACTTATCGCTATCGGGATGGGGGCAGTAAATGATGAACTCCCTGAAACGATATGCCGCGCTCGTCGTTCTGCCACTAATTTTGACTGGTTGTGGTGGGCCTGACTTTTCTGATCTGGATACGTTTATGGCGCAAAAACGCGCTCGTCCGGGTGGTGTCATCGAGCCGATTCCGACTTTCAAGGCCTACGAGGCCTTTGGCTACAGTGCTACGACACTGCGAAGCCCCTTTGAGCGACCGGTTGAAGTGCGCGATATCGCCCAGCTTCAGGCAGTCAGTGCGATCAAGCCCGATGAAAATCGCGCCAAGGAATTTCTGGAACAATTTACTTTCGACTCTCTGCGGATGGTCGGCACCCTGGACGGTCGCGAAAGCAACTGGGTGTTGATTCGCGATCCCAGTGGGGGTGTGCATCGCGTGTCGATCGGGAATTATCTGGGCCGTCATCATGGCAAGATCACTGAAACCACCGACACCTATGTCGCTGTGATCGAGATCGTGAGTGATGGTAGTGCAGACGGCTGGGTAGAACGGCCGCGAACAATAAAGTTATCCGGCATTTGAGCCGGGGCCATGAGTGACTGCCATGTCAATTAAAAAACATATCTTGGGGACAAAGGCCGTGGGCAAAGGAAGAATCACAACAGGGAAATGGTTGCGGCCTATCGCAGGCACCGTATTAGGTGTGTTTGCGTTGGCCGTCCAGGCGGAGCCGGTAATAGAAGATATCGAGTTCAGCTCGCGGCCGGGCAGCAAGTTCGAGGTGCGACTGGATTTCAACGAACCTCCGCCCGAAGCCACGGCATATACCATTGAAAAACCCGCGCGTATTGCGATGGACTTCCCGGGGGCGAGTTCGGAACTGGACCGCAAACGCTATTCCTTACCCTACGGCAACGCCACTGGTGTTGTTGTGCTCGAATCGGGTGATCGCACGCGCATGGTGGTAAATCTTGTCAAGCTGGTGCCTTACGAGACGCGCGTTGAGGGGAACAGCATGTTCCTCGTCGTGGGTCAGGATGGCGACGACTATGTCAAGCCGGCCACGGATCCTACTGCCCTGCCGACTCAGGTCACACCTGTGGCAGAAGTCGAGTCCGAAATCAGCGACCTGCAGTTCCAGCGCACGGGTGATGGCGAAGGCCGTCTGACGCTCGAGCTGACTGATCCATCGGTGGACGTGAACGTCTTCAGTGAGGCCGGCGATATCAAGGTACAGTTTATCGACACTGCTGTGCCCGAACGCCTGATGCGTCGTTTCGACGTCACAGATTTTGCGACACCCGTGCAGAGTGTTGATGTGAATACCACTGAGCGTGGCGCCACCTTGACGCTGAAGACGGCCGGTGATTTCGATTACCTCGCTTACCAGACGAATAATGAATACGTGCTCAGCGTCAAGCCCCTCAGTGCCAGGGAGATGGAAGAGCGCCGTAAAGAGTTTGCCTATGTGGGCGACCGCATCTCGTTGAACTTCCAGGATATCGAGGTGCGAGCGGTGCTACAGCTCATCGCCGACTTTACCGAAATGAACCTCGTTGCCAGTGATACGGTGCGCGGGCGCATTACCCTGCGTCTGCAAAACGTGCCCTGGGACCAAGCGCTGGAGCTGGTCCTCAAGACCAAGGGCCTGGACAAACGTATGGTGGGCAACGTGCTGATGGTTGCTCCTGCGGCTGAGATTGCCGAGCGTGAGCGCCAGGAAATTGAAGCGAACAAACAGATTGCTGAATTGGCTCCGCTTGTGTCTGAGTTCGTGCGCATACGCTATGCGAAGGCCAGCCAGGTGACGAAGCTGTTCAAGGCCGGTTCCGAGGAAGGCGGGAGCCTTATCTCGTCGCGGGGCTCTGTTGTTGTTGATGCTCGCACCAACTCACTGATCATCACCGATACAGCGACCAAGTTGGAAGAGATTCGCGATCTTATTGAGTTGGTCGACATCCCTGTGCGCCAGGTCATGATTGAGTCACGCATTGTGATTGCGCAATCTGACCTCACTCACAACCTGGGTATCGAATGGGGTGGCGGCTACCTTGAGCCCGACCTGAATGGCAACATTGGTTCTATCTCTGGCGATACCGCTAATGTGGCCGGCCTGAATCAATCTGTGATCAATGGCACTACCCCGAGCGTTTCTTACCCAGGAGCCCTCCTGGTAGATCTGGGCGTGGCCAGCACCAGTGGCTTTGCGGTGGGCTTTACCAGCGACGATCTGTTCCTGACTGCCGAGCTCTCCGCCCTGGAAGCTGCCGGTGAAGGTGAAGTTGTATCGCAGCCGAAAGTGATTACCGGTGACAAGCAGCAGGCCAATATCAAGTCGGGTACCGAGATCCCCTATCAGGAAGCCTCCGCATCTGGCGCCACCTCGACCTCGTTTAAAGAGGCGGTGTTGGAGCTGGATGTGACCCCGAATATCACGCCGGATGACCGCATCATGCTCGATCTGGTAATCAAGCAGGACTCCGTTGGTGATCTCGTGCCTTCTGGTCGCGGTGGCTTTATTCCCTCGATCGATACGACTGAGCTGAACAGCCAGGTGCTTGTCGGTAACGGTGAGACCGTGGTGCTCGGTGGTGTGTTCAAGACCGAGGATCTTGAGTCAGTGAACAAGGTGCCGTTCTTTGGCGATATCCCGTACATCGGGGCCTTCTTCCGCAGCTCTTCAATCTCCAAGACCAAGACAGAGACCCTGATCTTCATCACGCCGAAGATCCTCGCGGACACTCTGCTGGACTAATGACCCTCAATAGAGTTTTCCTTGTCGGCCCTATGGGGGCCGGCAAGTCTACCATTGGCAAATACCTCGCCGACCATCTGAAACTCCAGTTCGCCGATACCGATACCGAAATTGAATCGCGCACTGGCGCGGATATTCCCTGGATTTTCGATGTCGAGGGCGAGGAGGGCTTCCGCGATCGAGAGCAACAAGTGGTCGAGGAAATGACCCTGTGGGACGACGCGGTACTGGCAACAGGCGGAGGCGTGGTGATGCGCCCGGACAATCGCCGTGTGCTTGGTTCCCGTGGTTTTGTTATCTACCTGTATGCCTCTCTGGAGGAGCAGGTGCGTCGCACCCGCAAGGATCGCAAGCGCCCGTTGCTGCAAAAGGGTGAACCCGAGCAAGTACTGCGCGATCTCTTCGCGATTCGCGACCCGCTCTACCGTGAAATTGCCGACCATGTCATCGAAACCGACAGTTGTAGCCCCCGCACGGTTGCCCAGCGGCTGGTCCGGGAACTGACAAGCCGCTAGGCAGTCGCGCCTGCGGGGCTTATCATGCCCCTCCCTGATGTAATCTTCTGAGGTGACGCCGTGTCCCTGATCATACATACGCTCTCTGTCGACCTGGGCGAACGCAGCTATCCCGTGTACATCGGGCGCGATTTGCTGTCCGATGCAGCGCTGATCGGGCAGCACATCAACGGCAGCCAGGTGGTAATCGTCAGTAACGATACGGTGGCACCGATCTATCTCGATAAGCTGCGGGCAGCTATCGGCGAGCGTGACCTCGTGACCGAGATCATCCTGCCTGATGGGGAGGCGCATAAATCGCTGGCGACCCTCAATGAGATATTCGACAGGATCATGGCGGATCGCCACAGCCGCAGTACTACGCTGGTTGCGCTGGGCGGAGGCGTTGTGGGTGATATCACTGGCTTTGCCGCTGCCTGCTATCAGCGCGGCGTTAACTTTGTTCAGGTGCCCACCACGTTGCTGGCGCAGGTGGACTCATCGGTCGGCGGCAAGACGGCGGTGAACCACCCGTTGGGCAAGAATATGATTGGTGCGTTCTATCAACCGCAGGCTGTGTTCATCGACACCAATACCCTGCAGACCCTGCCGCCCCGTGAATTTGCCGCCGGGCTTGCCGAAGTTGTGAAATACGGGCTGATATGCGATGAACCATTCTATCGCTGGCTGCAGGAGCATATTGCCAAGCTGTTGGCGCGGGAAGAGGCCGCGTTGGCTGAAGCAATAGAGCGCAGTTGTGCGAGTAAGGCCGCCGTGGTGGCGGCGGACGAGCGCGAAGGCGGGCTGCGAGCCATCCTCAACCTTGGCCATACCTTTGGCCACGCCATAGAGACAGCCCAGGGCTACGGCAACTGGCTGCACGGTGAGGCGGTGGCGACTGGCATGCTGCTTGCAGTAGAAATGTCGGCCCGACGCGGTTCGATAGATCGCGTTGAAGTTGAGGCGTTTCGCGAGTTATTGCTAAAGATGCAGCTCCCGGTAGCGCAGCCGGCCGATATGACCCCGGGGCAGTTTCTCGATTTAATGGGTCGCGACAAGAAGGTGATCGACGGCCGCATGCGTCTTGTTTTGCTATCAGCCATAGGTCAGGCGGCTATTGTTGATGATGCCAGCGAGTCTGAATTGACCGCTCTGCTGGAGACCTTCCCCCGCGCTTCCTGACCCCAAAAGCAGGGTGTTTGTTCACCACAGGTCATCTGTGTAAAATAAGCTCCCCCTTTTGCCCCGAGCTGAGTTTCATGGCTGGGGTTTCGGTGTAACTTGTTGTTTTCAATAGATATTCTGGACTGACTATGAGCGCAGGCCTGTATAGACCTGAAGAGTTCCGCGACAATTGCGGTTTTGGCTTGATTGCCCACACATCGGGCGATGCCAGCCATCGCCTGCTGCAGACGGCGATTGAATCCCTCACCTGCATGACCCACCGCGGCGGTATTGCCGCGGATGGCAAGACAGGTGACGGCTGCGGCCTGCTGTTGCAAATGCCCCGCCAGTTCATGGCCACGCTGGCCGATGAGTGTTTCGGTGCGTCTTTATCCGACCTGTTTGCAGTCGGTCAAATTTTTCTCAGCCGCGACGAGGCTGCAGCGAAAGCGGCCCGAGAGGCGACGGAAGTTGCGCTGACTGACCAGGGCCTGGTAGTGCTTGGCTGGCGCGAAGTGCCTACTGACGATTCCGTCTGTGGCGAAATCGCACTTGAATCACTGCCGCGGATTGAGCAGGTATTCATTGATGCCCCTGGCGTGTCCGAGATAGAACTCACCACCAAGCTCTTTGTCGCGCGGCGCAAGGCCGAGATGGCCTGTGAACAAGATGAGGACTACTACATCTGTAGTCTCTCCGGGCGCGTCATTTCCTATAAAGGCCTGGTCATGCCAGTGGATCTGCCGAAGTTCTACGGCGACCTGGCCGACGAGCGACTGGAAACTGCGATCTGTGTGTTCCACCAGCGGTTCTCTACCAATACCATGCCCAAGTGGCCGCTGGCCCAGCCGTTCCGGTTGATGGCGCACAATGGCGAGATCAACACTATCGCGGGTAACCGCAACTGGGCAGAGGCGCGCACCGCCTGTTTCGAAACCGATCGCCTGCCTAATATCAAGGACATCGCCCCGCTGGTAAACCGCACCGGCTCAGACTCGTCCAGCATGGACAATATGCTCGACGTGCTGCTCACTGGCGGTGTGGATATGGCTCGTGCCCTGCGCATGCTCATTCCACCCGCATGGCAGAACATGGAGCTGATGGACCCGGACCTCAAGGCGTTCTACGAATATCACTCCATGCACATGGAGCCCTGGGATGGCCCCGCGGGGGTTGTACTGACCGATGGCCGCTACGCTGTTTGCATGCTGGATCGAAATGGCCTGCGTCCGGCGCGTTGGGTGAAGACGAAAGATGGCTTCATCACCCTGGCGTCCGAGATCGGCACCTACGACTACAAGCCGGAAGATGTGGTCGCGAAAGGCCGGGTCGGTCCCGGGCAGATGATCATGGTCGACACCCAGACGGGTGAGTTGCTGCAAACTGAAGATATCGACAATCGCCTCAAGAGCGCCCAGCCCTACAAGCGCTGGCTCAAGGAAAAGGCCCAGCGTATCGAGGGGACCTTCGGTAGCGAGATGATTTCCGGTATCGAGCGAGAGCAGCTCGATGCTTATATGAAGATGTTCCAGGTCAGCTATGAGGAGCGCGACCAGGTGTTGCGGCCGCTGGCAGAGTCGGGCAATGAGGCCGTTGGTTCCATGGGTGACGATACTCCCATGGCAGTGCTCTCGCGCAAGGAGCGCTCACTGTACGACTATTTCCGGCAGAAGTTTGCCCAGGTGACCAACCCGCCAATTGATCCCCTGCGCGAAACCATCGTTATGTCGCTGGAGACTGATCTCGGTGGCGAAAAAAATCTGTTTCATGAAGGCCCCGAGCACGCCGATCGAGTGATCCTGACGTCCCCTGTGCTATCTCAGGGTAAGTTCACAAGCCTGTTAAACCTGGACCGCCCTGGCTTCCAGTTGCAGAAAATTGACTGCACCTACAACCAGGACGAGATGAGCCTGGAGCAGGGTGTACGCGCGGTGGTTGCCGAAGCTGAACAGGCGGTGAATAGCGGGAGCACTATTCTGGTGCTGTCTGACAGGGACATTGCCAGTGGTCGCTTGCCGATTCACAGCCTGCTGACCACCGGCGCCGTGCACCACCACCTGATCAAGCAGGGCCTGCGCGCCGAGTGCAATATTGTGGTTGAGACTGCCAGTGCGCGCGACTCTCACCAGATCGCGTGCTTGCTGGGTTTCGGTGCGACAGCCGTATACCCCTACCTGGCTTACAGCGTGTTGGAAGAGCTGATTCGCTGTGGCGAAGTGCTGGGCGAGCCCAGTATCTGTTACAAGAACTACCGCAAAGGTATCAACAAAGGCCTGCTGAAGATCATGTCCAAGATGGGCATTTCGGCGGTGGCCTCATACCGCGGTGCACAGCTGTTTGAAGCGGTGGGCTTGTCGCGCGAAGTTGTCGACCTGTCCTTCTGCGGTGTTGCTTCCCGTATAGAGGGCTCCGGGTTTGCTCAGCTTGAAGCTGAACAGAAGCTGCTTTCCAAGCGCGCCTGGAGTGTTCGCAAGACCATCGAGCAGGGCGGGCTCCTCAAGTATGTTCACGGTCAGGAGTACCACGCTTATAACCCCGATGTCGTGATGACCCTGCAGCAGGCGGTAGCCAGTGGCGATTACGCAGATTACCAACGCTATGCCGCTCTCGTGAATGAACGCCCTGTCGCTACCCTGCGCGACCTGCTGCGCCCGGTTGAGGGCAGCGGTATCAGCATTGAAGATGTAGAGCCGGTGGAAGATATCCTGCCGCGTTTCGACTCTGCTGGTATGAGCCTGGGCGCGCTTAGCCCAGAGGCTCACGAGGCGCTGGCAGCGGCGATGAACCGCATGGGAGCGCGTTCAAACTCCGGTGAAGGTGGTGAGGACCCGGTGCGTTTCGGCACCGAGCGTATGTCCAAGATCAAGCAGATCGCTTCCGGTCGTTTCGGAGTGACTCCGCATTATCTGGTGAATGCCGAAGTCCTGCAGATCAAGGTGGCTCAGGGCGCCAAGCCCGGCGAAGGCGGCCAGCTGCCAGGCGGTAAGGTGAACGACCTGATTGCCCGTCTGCGTTACTCGGTGCCAGGCGTGACCCTGATTTCACCGCCGCCGCACCATGATATTTACTCGATTGAAGATCTCGCTCAATTGATCTTTGACCTGAAACAGGTCAACCCCCAGGCGCTGGTGTCGGTCAAGCTGGTATCCGAACCCGGCGTCGGCACCATTGCCGCAGGTGTAGCCAAGGCATACGCCGACCTGATTACCATCTCAGGATATGACGGTGGCACCGCGGCGAGCCCACTCACCTCTATCCGTTACGCTGGCTCACCCTTTGAGCTGGGCCTGGCGGAGGTTCAGCAGACCCTGCGTGGTAATAATCTGCGCGGTGCGATTCGCCTGCAGGCAGACGGTGGTCTTAAAACCGGCCTGGATGTTATCAAGGCTGCGATCCTGGGCGCGGAAAGTTTTGGTTTCGGTACCGGCCCAATGGTTGCCCTGGGCTGTAAATACCTGCGTATATGTCATCTGAATAACTGTGCCACGGGTGTTGCCACCCAGCACCAGAAGCTGCGCGACGATCACTTCAACGGCACCGTGGAGATGGTGGTGAACTTCTTCACCTTTATCGCTACAGAGACCCGCGAATGGTTGGCGAAGCTGGGTGTGCGGTCTCTGGAAGAGCTTATTGGCCGCACCGATTTGCTCGAGATTCTACCGGGTGATACTGACAAACAGGCAGGCCTGGACCTGGCGCCGATTCTGCACAAGGATGAGGCCGCCGCTGGCCAGCCCGAGTTCTGTCAGGTCTCCTCCAATGATCCTTTCGACAAGGGCGAGACTGCCGAGAAAATGGTAGCCGCTACCCTCGCTTCCATCGAAGCAAACACGGGTGGCGAGTTTGAGTTCGAGGTTTGCAACTGTGACCGTTCTATCGGCGCGCGTCTGTCAGGTGAAATCGCTCGCCGCTATGGCAATCCCGGCATGGAAGAGAACCCATTGGTATTGCGCCTGACCGGCACCGCTGGCCAGAGCTTTGGTGTGTGGAACGCCGGCGGCCTGCACATGTACCTCGAAGGCGACTCAAATGACTATGTCGGCAAGGGCATGGCAGGTGGCAAGCTGGTTATCTACCCGCCCAGGGTCAGCGAGTTCAAGTCGCAGGAAACCTCGATCATTGGTAACACTTGCCTCTACGGTGCGACTGGCGGCCGGCTGTTTGCCGCAGGTATCGCCGGCGAGCGCTTCGCCGTACGCAACTCCGGCGCCCACGCGGTAGTGGAAGGCGCGGGTGATCACTGCTGTGAGTATATGACCGGCGGAAACGTGACAGTGCTTGGTCCCACAGGTGTGAACTTCGGTGCGGGTATGACCGGCGGCTTCGCCTATGTGCTGGATATGGACCGGACGTTTATTGACAAGTACAACAGTGAACTGGTGGAAATCCATCGGGTCAGTGCTGAGTATATGGAGCCGTACCGAAACCACCTGCGCAATAATATTCGCGAGTTTGTGGAAGAGACAGGGTCCGAGTGGGGCTCCCATCTGTTGGACAACTTTGAAGATTACGTTGGCAAGTTCTGGCTGGTTAAGCCCAAGGCAGCTGAGTTCGATCGCCTGCTGTCCCGTCTGCGTAACACCGACTAGTGGTAATTGATTATGAGTAATCGCCTGGCAAACAATTTTCAGTTTATCGATGTGGGTCGTAATGACCCGGACAAAAAAGCGATTCAGTCGCGCCAGTCCGAGTATGTCGAAATCTATAAGCCCTTTACCAAGGATCAGGTGGCTGAGCAGTCGCATCGATGTCTTGAGTGCGGCAACCCCTATTGTGAATGGAAGTGCCCGGTGCACAACTTTATTCCGAACTGGTTGAAGCTGGTATCCGAGGGCAATTTGTTCGAGGCAGCTGAGCTCTCGCACCAGACCAATACCCTGCCGGAGGTCTGCGGCCGGGTGTGTCCCCAGGATCGCCTGTGTGAGGGAGCCTGTACCCTGAATGATGGCTTTGGTGCCGTTACCATCGGTGCTTCCGAGAAATATATTACCGACACCGCGCTGGCGATGGGGTGGCGTCCTGATCTGTCCGATGTGGTCGACACTGGCAAGAAGGTCGCGATCATTGGCGCTGGCCCTGCGGGATTGGGTTGCGCCGATATCCTGGCGCGCAACGGTGTGAAACCTGTGGTATTCGACCGCTATCCGGAAATCGGCGGTCTGCTTACCTTCGGGATCCCCGAATTCAAGCTGGAAAAAGAGGTCATGGTGCGTCGCCGAGAGGTGTTCGAGGGTATGGGTGTTGAATTCCGCCTCAATACCGAGATCGGATCTGATGTGCAGATCAGCGAGCTATTGGATCAGTACGATGCCGTGTTTATGGGCATGGGTACCTACACCTATATGAAGGGGGGCTTCCCGGGTGAAGACCTGCCAGGTGTTTACGAGGCGCTCCCTTACCTTGTCGGCAACGTGAACCACAACCTGGGTTTTGAGCAGGATTCCGAGGCTTATGTGAATCTGCGCGGCAAGCGCGTCATCGTGCTCGGTGGCGGTGACACTGCTATGGATTGCGTGCGTACAGCTGTGCGTCAGGGTGCTGACAAAGTTATCTGCGCCTATCGTCGCGATGAGGAAAACATGCCCGGTTCCCGTCGCGAGGTGAAGAATGCCAATGAGGAAGGGGTTGAGTTTCTCTACAATCGCCAGCCCGTGGAAGTTGTCGAATACTTCGGCCAGGCGTGCGGGATCAAAGTGGTTACCACTGAACTCGGTGAGCCCGATGCCGACGGCCGCCGTCGCCCCCAGCCAATTCCCGGTTCCGAAGAGGTGCTGGAAGCGGATGCGGTGATCATCGCCTTTGGTTTTCAGCCCAGTCCTCCCGGCTGGCTGGATGATGTCAGCGTCGAACTCAATAGTTGGAACGGTGTTGTTGCCCAGGAGCACCAGACCTACAAGTTCCAGACCAGTAACCCGAAAATATTTGCCGGTGGCGACATGGTTCGCGGTTCCGACTTGGTCGTGACTGCCATCTGGGAAGGTCGTGAGGCCGCTGAAGGTATTCTCGATTACCTGGACGTTTAATCCGCCTCGGCGATTCCTATCAGGACACATTGATGACTGAACTCAAGAACGACCGTTTTCTCCGCGCACTGTTGCGCCAGCCCGTCGATCGCACGCCGATATGGATGATGCGCCAGGCCGGCCGCTATCTGCCTGAATACCGGGCCACGCGCAAGGAGGCGGGTTCGTTCCTGGACCTGTGTAAAAACACTGAGCTCGCCTGTGAAGTGACCATGCAGCCGCTGCGCCGCTACCCAATGGATGCGGCTATCCTCTTTTCCGATATTCTCACGGTGCCTGATGCGCTGGGTCTGGGCCTGTACTTTGAAGAAGGCGAGGGTCCCAAGTTTCATAAAACCGTGCGCAGCGAGGCAGATCTGGCTGGGTTGAACGATATCAAGGTGGAAGACGACCTTGCCTACGTCATGAACGCGGTGAGCGCGATTCGCAAGGAACTCAACGGATCGGTTCCGCTGATTGGTTTCTCGGGAAGTCCCTGGACCCTGGCGACCTATATGGTTGAGGGTGGTTCCTCCAAGGACTTTGCCAATGTAAAGGCGATGGCATATGACAAGCCGGAGCTTATGCACGGTCTGCTGGCATTGCTGGCGGACGCAGTGGCCGACTATCTGGCGGCGCAAATCAAGGCGGGCGCCCAGGCGGTGCAGATTTTTGACACCTGGGGTGGCAGTCTGAGCGCTGCCGCGTACAAGGAGTTTTCGCTTAAATACATGCAGCGCGTGATTTCGCGCCTGCCCACCGAAGCAGATGGTCGCAAGGTGCCGGTGATTGTGTTCACCAAAGGTGGCGGTCAGTGGCTGAATGCCATCGCTGAATGTGGCGCCCAGGGTGTGGGTATCGATTGGACTACCGATATCGCTACCGCGCGCGTGCTGGTCGGTGACAAGGTCGCCCTGCAGGGTAATATGGACCCGGCTATGCTGCATGCCTCCCCGGCGCGAATTCGTGACGAAGTGGCTTTAATCCTGGCTGGGTACGGCCACGGCACCGGGCATGTCTTCAATCTGGGTCACGGTATTACTCCAGGGATCAATCCGGATCACGTAACCGCGTTTGTGGACGCGGTGGTAGAGCTCTCGCCACAGTATCACCTGGCCGACTGATCAGCAGGCGGCGTTTTCGTCGCAGCAGAAATCGTGATTCATATCCAATGCTGGTGCGTCGGTTGCGGGGCGCCCCACGACTTTGGCCGGAACACCTGCCACCGTCGTGTGGGGTGGCACTTCTTCCAGCACCACGCTGCCAGCGCCGACCTTGGCGCCTTCGCCAACTTTGATGTTGCCGAGAATTTTTGCCCCTGCACTGATTAACACGCCGTCACCAATTTTCGGATGGCGGTCGCCGTCGTCCTTGCCGGTGCCGCCAAGGGTCACCGACTGCAGAATCGACACGTTGTCACCCACGACCGCGGTTTCACCGATAACCAGGCCTGTGGCGTGGTCCAGCATGATACCCCTGCCCAGCTGAGCCGCCGGGTGAATATCGACGCCAAATTTCACCGAGATTCGGTTCTGGAAGAACAGGGCCATGGATTCGCGGCCGTTTTTCCACAGCCAGTGTGCGATGCGATGACTCTGTAAGGCGTGGAAGCCTTTGAAATAGAGAAACGGGACATACAGTTCCTGGCTGGCCGAGTCGCGATCGACGACCGCCATAAGGTCTGCCCGTACAGCCTGGCGGATAGAGGCATCTTTCTGCATGGCTTCCAGAATGACTTCCCGTAGCAGCAGGGAGGACACGGTGGGGCTGTCCAGTTGATTTGCCAGATGGAAGCTCAGCGCACACTCGAGGGTGTGATGGTTGAGAATGGTGGAATGCAGAAAACTCGCCAGCAGGGGTTCTTCCTGGGCGTGCTTCGCAGTTTCGCTGTGGATGCGTTCCCACACTGGGTCGGCTTGCGTCGCAGTCATTGCGTCTCCTCCAATTGGACCGGGGACTTTAGCCCATTACGACGATTTCGTCACGGTAAGCAAGCAGCGCCAGAGCGCGTGTCCGCTGTCGCGGTACTTTTTCTCAAACAGGGTGATGGCCGGATCGCCACTAATTCGGTCGATACAGCCTCGCAGTCCCGCCATGTGCATGGCGGTACCGAATTCCTCAACGTAGACCTGCCAGTTGGAGCGGAGTTCAATGATGCCTCCCAGGCGGAGCAGCCAGGGGAAGCTTGCGTGGCCATGAATGCGCCGCTGCAGGTGTTTGGCTTTGGGCCAGGGGTTGGGGTAGAACAGATAGTGATAGCCCGCGCTGTGTCCGTCTGCGAGTAGAAGCTGCCAGATGTCTTCTGCCTCTGCGCGCAACAACAGGTAGTTGCAGGCATCGCTGGACTCGTGCTTTTCCAGGCGATGCGCAGATTGGTCAATGCCGACCACGAGGTGTTCGGGGTGCCGGCGGGCGAGTTCTGCGGTGCTCTGGCCGGTGCCGCAGAACGAATCCAGTACCAGTGGCATTGGCTGTCGCGACAGGCGCTCTGTCAGTGTTTGGTAGGCTTGTCGGGAATGGGGCGCAACGGGTCGCCTGAACGCATGCTGCATATGGCGGGTGACGGTCTCAGCGAGGCGGGGATGCAGCCCTGGCTGATTGCTGGTGACCGGGCGCGAATAGTCAGACTGGGACACGTTTAACGGCTCTGCGATTGCTGTCGGTGACGGGTGCTGCCATCATACCTGCCGGCAGGAAGGCTGCACACTGGACATGCCTTTCCATCAACTCGACTGTCTATGAACTCATTCGCCATGAACTCAACTTGCCATGCGTAAAGATCTGCGGCCCTGGTGGCTGAAAAAACTCTATCTTCGTTTTCGCTATTGGTACGCGGAATACTTTCTGCGCCCCGAGTGTGAATCACTGGGCCCGTACCACACGATTATGAAACCCTGGTACGTGAAAATCTCCGGAAATAACATCCGCATAGGCCGTTCGTTCACAGCCATCGGAGAGCCCATGCACCGGGTGGAGCTCGGTGTCTGGGGGCGCGAGGAGGGACAGGGGCGGCTCGAGATTGGTGACTGCGTGCTAATGAGCCCCGGATCCCGGATCAGCGCGTCAGATGAAATAACCATCGGCGATGGCACCATGTTTGCCAATGGCGCCTATGTGACGGATTCAGACTGGCACCAGATCTACGATCGGACCGAGCGCGATCCGCGGCCGACCCCGGTCCATATCGGCAAGAACGTCTGGCTGGGAGATCACGCTACCGTACTCAAGGGAGTCACGATTGGCGAGAATTCAGTAGTGGCGGCCCGCGCAGTCGTGGCCAGAGACGTGCCAGCCAACGTGGTGGTAGCCGGGAATCCGGCCAAGGTGGTCAAGGAGTTGGACCCGGAGCGGGAGTTCACCACGCGCATGGACTACTTTGCTAACCCTGCAGAACTGGAGCGTTTTTTCGATGCGATCAATGCCGAAGTACTGGAGGGCAATAGCTTCTGGCGCTGGCTCTGGTCGGTTGTGTATCCCGGCTCAAAGCTAAAGCGGTAACGCTATTCTGCACGCAGGGTTTTGACGCCCTCACTGGTCCCCAACAACAACACATCTGCCGGTTTAAGGGCGAACAGGCCGTTGGTCACGACACCGGTGATGCCGTTGATCTTCGCCTCGGTGGCCAGGGCCTGGGGAATGGCAAAGTTGTATACATCCAGAATAATATTGCCGTTGTCGGTGATGACTCCCTCGCGATAAATCGGATCTCCTCCCAGCTTTACCAGCTCGCGGGCGACGTGGCTGCGTGCCATGGGGATCACTTCTACGGGCAGCGGGAACGTGCCCAGGGTATGCACAAGTTTGGATTCGTCGGCGATACAGATGAATTCCTCGGCCACGGCGGTGACGATTTTCTCTCTGGTGAGCGCCGCGCCACCGCCTTTGATCAGTTGTAAGGCGGCGTTGCTCTCATCGGCGCCGTCGATATAGAAATCGACCTTATCCACGACGTTGAGGTCGTAGACTGGAATCCCGTGACTCTTCAGGCGATCCGCCGAGGCCTCGGAACTGGCCACACAGGCGTTGACCTGGCCTTTGATTCCGCCCAGCGCGTCAATGAACATGTTGGCCGTTGAGCCGGTGCCGATGCCGATCACGGAATCGTCATCCAGTTTTGGCCGGATGTATTCCAGGGCAGCTTCCGCTACCGCCTGCTTCAGTTCGTCCTGAGTCATTCCAAATCTCTCCTGCTGGGGCGGGGCCATTATAGGTCAGGCGCTTGCAGCGATCACCAATAATACCAAGCGGCGGGGCTGAAAATGGGCCCCACCTCCATTAACATCTCCTGTTCCGTTCAATTACAGGCAGCAGCAGACTATGCCTCAGTCCTATATCAAGCGCATCCTCGACGCGCGGGTCTACGATGTGGCCCGGGAGACGCCGGTGGATCAGGCGCCGTTGTTGTCGCAACGCACTGGCAACCGGGTGTGGCTGAAGCGCGAGGATCTGCAGCCCGTGTTCTCGTTCAAGTTGCGCGGAGCCTACAACAAGATGCATCGCTTGAGTGAAGCGCAGCGCGCCGGCGGTGTTGTTGCAGCCTCGGCGGGTAACCATGCCCAGGGCCTGGCTATGGCCGCGCAGAAGATGGGGGTGAAGGCGACAATCGTGATGCCTCGCACCACACCACTGATCAAGGTGGATGCCGTGCGCGGCCGTGGGGCGCGTGTTGTGCTGCATGGCGATTCCTACGATGAGGCTGCAGCCCACGCCGACCGTCTGGTGAAAGAAAAAGGTATGACCTACGTGCATCCCTTTGATGACCCGGACGTGATCGCGGGTCAAGGCACCGTGGGTATGGAAATTGTGCGCCAGCACCAGGCGCCACTGGATGTGCTTTTTGTGCCAGTGGGGGGCGGCGGCTTGCTCGCCGGCGTGGCCGCCTATGTGAAGTACGTGTGGCCGCAGACAAAAATTATCGGTGTTGAGCCGGAAGATGCCGCCTGTTTAAAGCTGGCGCTAGACCGTGGGCGTCGTGCAACGCTGCCCGAAGTGGGTTTGTTCGCCGATGGCTGTGCCGTCGCCCAGGTCGGCAAGGAGACCTTCCGGGTTATCCGCGAAACGGTGGACGAGGTGATCACCGCGTCCACCGACGAGATGTGCGCGGCAATCAAGGACATCTTTGAAGACACGCGGAGTATTGCTGAGCCTGCAGGAGCGCTGGCGCTTGCCGGCCTGAAAAAATATGCCGAGCGAGAGGGTTGCGAAGACAAGGATTTGCTCGCGATTGTTTCCGGCGCCAATACTAATTTTGATCGCCTGCGCTATATCTCGGAGCGCACCGAAATTGGCGAGCAGCGCGAGGCGGTGCTCAGTGTCACCATCCCCGAGCGTCCCGGTAGCTTCCGCGCTTTCTGCGGCGTTCTCGGGCGGCGCAATATCACCGAGTTCAACTACCGCTATGCGGATGCCGGTTCAGCCCAGGTGTTCGTGGGTGTGTCTGTGGTCCCTGGCGGCGACGATCTCGAGAGCCTGTTGAGTGAGCTCGCCAAGAAGGGTTACGAGGTCGAAGACCTGACGGAAAATGAGGTCGCCAAACTTCATGTGCGCTACATGGTGGGTGGCCACGTGCCGGATGCGGTTGCCAACGAGCGCGTCTACCGGGTCGAATTCCCGGAGCGCCCCGGCGCACTGGCGAAGTTTCTGTCGGGCCTGGGCCAGGCCTGGAATATTTCGATGTTCCACTATCGCAACCACGGTGCAGCGTACGGCCGTATTCTTGTGGGAGTGCAGGTGAGGGCCGCTGAGCGCAAGGCTTTCAGCAGCGTTATGGACGATATTGGATTCCGTTACTGGGATGAAACCGAGAATCGCGCCTATCAGCTCTACCTCGGTCAGCGGCCCGAGTCAGGAGAAAATTAAAATATCCCTGCTTTTTTTGGTCATACTCTGGACATTCATGGCTTTTGTGAAATAATCACAAAAGTTAGTCGTTGCTCAGGCTAACGATAAGAACAGTGACGGCTTCGTGAGAAAGCCGCACCCGTAGCAAATAAGAGAGTGATACAAGCGTGAAAAGCAAACCTGACCTGATGTTGGTACTGATGGCTGTGTTCGGAATGGGCGTTGTGGTAACCCTGATGTTGCCCATGGCCGCGAACAACACTGTCGCTGCACCTGCTTCAGAACTACAGGCCGGAGTAATAATCCGGGACTGATTTCTCGGCCCGTGAATTTACTGCTCTTTGCAGGAGTAGAGATTCGTTTCGGTGGCGACAAAATCTAACCGTACGTCCCAACTTTCCCTGGGCAGGGTTTCCTGCCGCTGCAATTCGAACCCCAGCCCTGTTTTGATCGGTCCAGTTGCATTCGCCAGCGTGCGATCGTAATAACCGCCCCCCATGCCCAGCCTTGAGCCGTCAGTGCTCCAGCCAACCAGCGGCAAGCAGATACAGTCCAGCGCCTCGGTGGCGATACGAGGGCTGTGAGTATCCGGTTCGCGAATCCCGTATCGATTAAGTTGTGTGCCTTTGGTGGTACCACCCCAGCGGGCAAATTCCAGTGTTCCGCCTTCGGCAACAACGGGCAAGTACAGGCGCTTGCCCGCGGCAAGAACGAGTTCCGAGATCGCTGATGTGTCAATCTCCCCGTCTGTGGCCAGATAGAGCGCAATGCCCTGGAAGCTCTGCCACCCGGGGAGCCGGGTGATATGCAGCGCCAGTTGCTGCGTTGCTTCGGCTCTTGCCGCATCCGGCAGTTGGCGCCTGGCGGCCCTGAGGTCCTGGCGTAATGCAGTTTTTGTAGAGGCGATTGAAGACATGATGAAAAGAGATTCCCGGCGTACCGCTGACAGCACTGCCCTTGAACCCGATGGTTCAAGGTGGAGGCCCCCGCACTGTATAAGGCTTTCCGGTCGCGCCGGACTTGCACACCAACAATGGCTGGAAGCCCCCTGATACAAATTTATCGGCTCGAGGACTGTCTGCCTGGCGCATACGCCAGGGATCCGGAGGCGATTATACGCACTCGATAGCTGTGATGCGCCCTTGAATTTCAGGCCAAAGTAAGAATGGGGTCAGCCGATTTCTAGTTGGCGGAGCTGGTAAAGGGCGTCGTCAAGTTTGCGGTTGAGGCTGGTAACCGCCTCTGGCGCGGGGTCTGGGGCAATGTCCAGCTTGCCGTCGCCACCCTCGGAGGCCTGTAGCAATTCATAGCTGATATTCAGGGCGGCCATGACCGCGATGCGCTCAAGGCCGATGACTTTGCCGGTCTCACGGATGCTGCGCATCTGTTTGTCCAGGTATTTTGCAGAGACCACGAGTTCGGCTTCCTGCTCTGGCGGGCAGGCGACCTGGTAGTCTTTGTCGAGAATTTTTACCGTGACGGTGTTGGGCTGGTTCACGGGATCACTCCATTGTGCGCAGGCGGTTGATCATGGCTTCGACCTTTGAGCGCGCGAGCTCGTTCTTGTCGATCAGGTCCTGGCGCTCTGCCAGCCAACCGGCATTCTCCGCCTTCAAGGCCTGGTTTTCCCGGTTCAACTCCTTGCACAGCTCGATTAACTGGTCGATTTTCTGTTCCAGATCCTGCAGTTGCTTATCCGCCATGGAGTTATACTGGTGTTAGCTTGATTGGGACTTTACTATAAGGGCGCTTCGCACAGCCGTCAACGAAGTAAAAGCAATGAAAATCAATAGCCTGCCCGACATTGTTGCAAACGGCTGTAACTGTAGGCAGCGCACCTCGAGAACCAGACATGTTCGACGATCACGACAGCGGCAACTTTGTATTCGATTTTGATGAAGTTGCCAACCACTTGCTGGAACAGGGACTCGACAACTCCCCGTCACAACTACACGGCTGCCTTTGCGGCCTGTTGGCTGCCGGAGCGCCGGCGGAAGCTGAAGCGGGCCTCGCTCAGCTGCAACAGGCGCTGGAGGTCAGTTTGCATGGCGAACTGGCAGGGCAGGTGTTGCAACTCTACAAAGTCAGCGCTGAGGCGCTGGAAGACGAGGAGTTCGATTTTCACCCCTTGTTGCCGGACGACGAGGTCGAGATCAGCTCGCGCACGGGCGAGCTCGCGCGATGGTGCAATGGTTTTCTGGCCGGTTTTGCGCAGGCTAACCAGCGCCAGGTGGGTCAGGACAGCAGCGAAATTCTGCGCGATATGGCAGCTATCGCCGAGGCTTCCATCGATGACGACGCAGAGGAGGAAGAGTCGGAGGGCAGCTACACCGAGATTGTGGAATATCTGCGCTTTGCGGTGCTCAACCTGTTCATGGACAGCCGGGTCGATGGTCCTGAGGCTCCTGAACCTCAGTTGCACTAGCTCAGCGGATCGTCGCGCATGAAAATCAGCAATAGCGAATACAAGCGTCGCCGGCGCAATTTGATGGCCCTTATGGAGCCAAACAGTATCGCCATCATCCCCTCTGCGCGGCAGCAATTACGCAGCCGCGACACTGAATATTCGTTCCGTCAGGACAGCGATTTCTACTATCTTTCAGGCTTTCAGGAACCCGACTCGGTGCTGGTGCTCATTCCCGGCCGAGAGCACGGGGAATACGTGGTCTTTTGCCCGGAGCGTGACCCACAGTCCGAACTCTGGCACGGCCAGCGAGCGGGTCCCGATGGGCTGTGCCGTCGCTTCGGCGCTGACGATGCGTTTCCTGTGGGTGACGTTGACGACATACTGCCCGGCCTGATTGAGGGGCGGGAGCGCGTTTACTACTCCATGGGGCGCAGCTCCCGCTTTGATCAGCAGATTATGGATTGGGTGAACACCATACGTTCCAAGGAATCCACCGGTGCGGTACCCCCCGGCGAGTTCACCGATCTCGATCACATGCTGCACGACCTGCGCCTGATCAAGAGCGCAGCCGAGCAGCGCATCATGCGCCGTGCGGGAGAGATCACCGCCGCTGCTCATCGCCGGATCATGAGGTTCTGCGAACCCGATCAGTTCGAGTACGAGTTGGAGGGTGAGCTGCACCATGAATTTGTCCGCGGCGGTGCTCGTCATCCAGCTTATCTGAGTATTGTCGGCAGTGGCCGCAATGCCTGTACCCTGCACTATGTGGAGAACAGCGCCCGGATGCGAGAGGGCGACCTTGTGCTGGTCGACGCGGGCTGTGAGTTCGAATACTACGCTGCCGATGTGAGCCGTACCTTTCCTGTCTCGGGCAGATTTTCCCCAGAACAGCGTGCGCTGTATGAGGTCGTGCTTGCTGGCCATAGCGCCGCAATCGAGCAGGTACGCGCTGGCAACCACTTCAATCAGTCCCACGATGCCAGTGTTCGGGCGATTACCGGCGGCCTGGTAGAGCTGGGCTTGCTGGATGGCGACGTGGACGCGCTGATAGCGTCACAGGCCTACCGTGAATTTTACATGCACAAGGTCGGCCATTGGCTTGGCCTGGATGTGCACGATGTGGGTGATTATCGGGTCGGTGAGGAGTGGCGCGTGCTGGAGCCGGGGATGGTAATGACGATCGAACCCGGAATTTATGTGTCCCCTGACAACGCCAGTGTGCCACGTAAATGGCGTGGAATTGGCATTCGCATAGAGGACAATGTGCTGGTGACCCAGGACGGATGTGAAATTCTCACGGATGCGGTGCCCCGCAGCGTGGCGGGCATTGAAGCCTTGATGGCGAGCTGACCGGTGGTCGAGCACCGGGACATTGTTATCGCCGGAGGTGGCATGGTCGGGATCAGTCTCGCCATGCATCTCGCTCATAGCCTTCCGGCGGACGTCAGTATCTGCCTTATTGAGGGCTTCCCTTTCCCGCAGCCCGAGCCAGGGCATCGCCCGGCGTATCATCCTGCCTTTGATGCGCGTTCGACCGCGCTCAGTTATAGCAGCCGCCTGATTTATGAGCAGATAGGGCTGTGGCCCAGCCTGGCGCAATACCTGTGCCCGATCGAGACTATTCATGTCTCCAGTCGCGGCCGTTTTGGCAGCACCCTGATGGATACCGCGAGTCACAGTTGGGAAGCGCTTGGCTATGTCGTTGAAAACGCCTGGCTGGGTAATGCGCTGATTCAGGCCTTGTACCAGCAGGGCCGGGTCGAGGTGCGCAGCCCCTGTAAGGTCCTGGCGGCGAAAACCGGCACCGATGGTGTGAGGCTTGAGTTGGCCGGTGAGCAGGGTGGCGAATTGAGCGCTTCGCTGCTGGTGGTGGCCGATGGGGCAGCCTCGGGCCTGCGCGAGTCGCTGGGCGTCGCTGTCAGCGAGAAGCCCTACCGGCAACAGGCCCTGATTGCCAATATCGCCACTGCGCAGCCTCACGAAGGGCGTGCCTATGAGCGGTTCACTTCCCTCGGCCCGCTGGCCATGCTTCCGCTTCCGGCGGTGAGTGAGGCTCGCCACCGCAGCGCCCTGGTTTGGACGGTGTCCCCAGAAGAGGGCGCGGAGCTTATGGCGAGCAGTGACGAAGAGTTTCTGTCCCGCCTGCAGGCTCGTTTTGGGTATCGGCTTGGCAGGCTCACCCGGGTTGGTGAGCGCCACAGCTATCCCTTGTCGCTTGTTCACTGTCCGGAACAAGTGCGTCAGGGCGTTGTCGTCATGGGCAATGCGGCGCACGCCCTGCACCCTGTGGCAGGCCAGGGCTACAACCTCGCCTTGCGCGACGTGGCAGAGCTGGCGCGGGTGCTCGCCGGGGCGGTTGAGGAGGGCGAGGGCCTGGGCGATTTGAATGTGCTGCAGCGCTATGAGCGCTTACAGCAGGCAGACCAGCAGCGCACCATCGAATTCAGTGATCGTCTTCCGGCCCTGTTCATGCAGGCCGATCCATTGCTTGGGCTCGCCCGAGACCTGGCTCTTTCGGGGCTCGATTTTCTGCCGGCCCTGAAGCGGGAGTTTGTCAATCAGGCCGCGGGTGTCGCGGCGCTGGGGGAATAGCGAAATGGCCAGGCAGCAGTTCGATATTGTCATTGTGGGTGCAGGGATAGCCGGTTCAGCCATGGCGTTGGCGCTTTCCGGCAGCGGCTATCGCATTGCTGTGATTGAAGCTCAGCCTATGCAGCGGCGAGAACTGCCCGCTTCGGCCGGGCTGAATGACTTCGATGCCAGGGTGAGTGCACTGACGCCGCAGTCGATCCGTTTTCTCGAAAGCCTGGGCGCTCGGAGTGCAATAGAGGCCTACCGCAGCTGCGCCTACCGACATATGACGGTGTGGGATGGCGATGGAACCGGCCGTATCGAGTTCGATGCTTCCGAGCTGGGTGTGCCGGCACTGGGCCATATTGTCGAGAACCGGGCGGTTGTGGATGCGCTGCTTGAGCAGGTGTTGGCTGCGTCTGATGTCAGCTGTCTGAGCCCAGAGCGCGTTGCAGATTGTCACCGTGGGGACGATGGCCATGTGATCTTGCAATTGGAGAATGGCGATGGCCCGGTCAAGGAAATAGAGGCCGAGCTTGTTGTCGGGGCGGATGGCGCCCTGTCCCGAATCCGCTCGCTGATGGATTACACCACCCGTGAGTGGGACTACGGACATCAGGCGATTGTCGCCACGGTGGCGCTGGCTGAGGCGCACCAACAGACGGCTTGGCAGCGCTTTCTCCCCACCGGGCCGCTGGCCTTGTTGCCACTGCCTGGTGAGGAGGGCTCTCATCTGTGTTCCATTGTTTGGTCGCTGGAAAACGATCGCGTGGACCCACTTATGGCTATGGAAGACGAGGCTTTTTGCGCCGAGCTCAGTGCGGCGTTTGAGCATGGTCTCGGTGGCGTCGTCGGTGTATCAAGGCGCTTCGCTTTCCCGCTGCGCCAGCGCCACGCCGTGGATTATGTGCAGCCGGGGGTCGCGCTTGTAGCCGATGCCGCTCACACCATCCATCCGCTGGCAGGGCAGGGCATTAACCTCGGCTTGCTGGACGTTGAAGCCCTCGCCGGGGAGCTGTTGCGGGCGCGCAGCGCGGGCCTCTCGCCGGGTTCGACTGAGGTGCTGGCTCGCTATCAACGCCAGCGCAAAGGCGAGAATTTGTTGATGATGGGCGCAATGGATGGATTCAAGCGTCTGTTCGCCGATCGCTCACCGCCGGTGCGCTGGTTGCGCAATGCCGGGATGCGCGGCGTGGGCAGTATTGCGCCCCTGAAGCGACGATTGATGCGGCATGCGATGGGTATATAGGTTGAGTTTCCTCTGCGCCCCGCTAGAATTAGCCGCTGAGCGCCCCCGTGGCCACTATCTGATATTTATCGAGGAAGCCCCATGAGCCAGACTCCCGCCGAACTGAAGTACGCAGCCAGCCACGAGTGGGCCCGTCTTGAAGAAGACGGTACGGTTACCGTGGGCGTATCTGCCCATGCCCAGGAAGCCCTCGGCGATGTTGTCTTTGTCGAGTTGCCGGACCCTGGCGCTACCCTTGCCGCTGGTGATGAGGCCGGTGTTGTCGAGTCGGTCAAGGCGGCTTCAGACATCTATGCGCCGGTTGCCGGTGAAGTCATTGCCGTCAATGAGCAACTGGAAGATGAACCTGAAACTGTCAATGCCGATCCCTACAACGATGGCTGGTTCTTTAAGTTGCAGCCTTCGGACACTAGTGAGCTGGAGGCGCTGCTAAGCGCAGAGGATTACCAGGCGAAGTGCGACGAAGAAGACTGATCTTCTTCCCCGATGACTGCTGATCTCTATTTGCGCAAAGGCGCCGACCGGCGCCTGCGCGGCGGCCATCTCTGGGTTTATTCCAACGAAATCGACAGCGCGGTCAATAGCCTGGGCCAATATCAGGCGGGCGATTCGGTGCGCGTGCGCGCCACTGACGGTAAGCTGCTGGGCAGTGCCTATATGGAGCCACAGGCGCTGATCTGCGCCAGGTTGTACGCTTCCACCGATACCCCTTTCGATAGCGCATTGCTTGAAAGCCGCATTCGCTCCGCCCTGGCGATTCGCCAGGCGGCGTTCCCCCAACCCTATTATCGTCTGGTATACGGTGACAGTGACGGTCTGCCGGGCGTGGTTATCGACCGGTTTGGTGACTACGCGGTGGTGCAGCTGAATAACAGTGGCATAGAGCGTTACAGCGAGCTTGTGGTGGCGGCTCTGGTAGAGGTGCTTAAGCCGGCCGGTGTCCTGCTGCGAGGGGATAGTCGCAGCAGGCGTGAGAAGGGGCTGGCTGACGACATTGAAGTCGTGTCGGGCAGCGTGCCTGAGCAGGTCTCGCTGGAAGAGAACGGTGTGCACTTCATGGCGCCAGTCCATGGTGGTCAGAAGACTGGCTGGTTTTACGATCACCGTATGGCTCGGGCCCGGCTGGCTCCCTGGGTCGCAGGCAAGTCGGTGCTGGATGTCTATAGCTATATCGGCGGCTGGGGAATCCAGGCAGGTGCGTTCGGCGCGTCCGAGGTCTGCTGTCTGGACAGTTCGGGGCCTGCGCTTGAGGGTGTGCTCAGCAATGCCGCGCTGAACGGTCTTGTTGACAAGGTTTCAGTGCGCCAGGGGTCTGCCCCGGAAACCATGAAGCAGATGATCGATGAGGGCCTGGCCTACGATGTCGTTATTCTCGATCCGCCGGCGTTTATTCAGCGACGCAAGGACATCAAGAAAGGGATTACCGCCTACCGCCGGATCAATGAGTTGGGCTTGAGATTGCTGCGCCCCGGCGGGCTGCTGGTGGCGGGTTCATGTTCCATGCATTTAGCGCAGGCCGACCTGATCGGCGCGATGCAGCAGGCGGCAGTGCGTGCAGGGTGTCAGTTGCGGGTGGTAGAGCAGGGCGCTCAGGGGCCAGATCACCCCATTCATCCGGCCATTCCGGAAACGGAGTATCTCAAGGCGGTGTTCGCAGTTAAGTCAGATTGAGACGCGCGGCGCTCTACTCGATGTTCTAGTTACGCAGTGAAATTACCGGCCAGTCGGCCTTGCGAGCTTCCGCTAGCAAGGCGGCGTCCGGGTCTACAGCCACAGGCCTGTCTACTTCCCGAAGCAGGGCCAGATCATTCACCGAGTCGCTGTAGAAGTAGGCTCCCTCCATGGACACATCCCGGTCTTCCAGCCACGCGTGCAGGCGGGTGACTTTCCCTTCCTGGTAACTTGGGACCCCTGTTGGTTCGCCGGTGTATAGCCCGTCGACGACTTCTGCCTCGCACGCCAGCAGGTCTGCTATTCCCAGGGCCTGTACGATGGGTTCGGTGATAAAACGGTTGGTGGCAGTAATGACCAGCAAGGTGTCGCCCCGCTCGCGATGACGTGCCAGCAATAGCTCAGCTTTGGCAAGCATGATCGGCTGGATTTTTTCAGTCATAAATTGCGCATGCCAGGCTTGCAGGGTCTCTGCAGCTTGATCCTTCAGTGGCCCCAGGGCGAAGCGCAGGTAGGCCTGTATGTCGAGCTGCCCGGTCTGGTAGTCGCGGTAGAACTGCTCGTTGCGCGCCGCAAAATCCGCACCGTCGACAATGCCCTTTTCACACACGAATTGACCCCAGAGATAGTCGCTATCGCCGCCGAGAAGGGTGTTGTCGAGGTCGAAGATTGCCAGGGCCATTGTGGTGGGCTCCGCGTAAAGGGGCGCCAATATAGCGCGGCGCGGCTGGCTAGTAAATTTCTCTGGGGCGGCAAAGTGTGGAAGAATAGCGGGTTCATAATAGAGAATTGAAGCAGCAGCGTGATAGACAAAGAGGGCTACCGGCCCAATGTGGGGATTGTCCTGGCCAATGATCAGGGCCAGGTACTGTGGGCCCGCAGGGTGGGTGGCCGCAATGCCTGGCAGTTCCCGCAGGGTGGTATCAACCGCGGCGAATCCCCCGAACAAGCCCTTTATCGAGAGCTTGAAGAGGAGGTCGGGTTGACCAGGGATTCGGTTGAAGTGCTCGCGGTTACCCGCGGTTGGTTGCGTTACCGCCTGCCCAGGCGGTTCATCCGCAAGGGTCAGAAACCCTTGTGTATTGGCCAGAAGCAGAAGTGGTTCCTGCTGCGTATGCTCGACCCTGACGATGCTGTAAAACTGGATCTGAATGCCAAGCCCGAGTTCGATCACTGGCAGTGGGTCAGTTACTGGTACCCGCTCAATGAAGTCATTTCCTTTAAGCGAGAGGTCTACCGACGCGCCATGAAAGAGTTGGCAGCGCCCCTGGGTAGACACACTGAGCGCCTCGAGGGAGAGCGCTGATATGCTTGAGACCCTGCGTCAGATAGTCCAGGAAGTTAACGCTGCGTCGGACCTCGGCGAAGCGCTGGAGATCATTGTGAGCAGGGTGCGCGATGCCATGGGCACCGAAGTCTGTAGCGTCTATCTCTGCGACCCCGGTGAAGAGCGCTTCGTTTTCCGCGCTACCGAGGGCCTCAACAAGGACCAGATCGGTGTCGCCAGCCTGATGGCGGGCGAGGGTCTGGTGGGCACGGTTGCTGAGCGCGAGGAGCCGTTGAACCTTGAGAATGCCGAAAACCACCCCGCATTTCGCTTCTTCCCGGACCTGGGTGAAGACGCTTACCACTCCTTTCTCGGTGTGCCCATTATCCACCAGCGCAGGGTCCTGGGTGTCCTGGTAGTGCAGCAGGCAGAGCGGCGTCGCTTTGATGAGAGCGACGAGGCCTTCCTCGTCACAATGTCGGCCCAGCTGGCCGCTATTATTGCCCACGCCCGGGTCACCGGCGCAGTGGATGTTGATGAAGCGGCCGGCAGCGGAGCGCCCGCCAAGATTAGCGGTGTGGCCGGCGCTGCGGGTATCGCGATTGGCACGGCTTTCATTATCTCTCCGGGGGCGGATCTGTATGCCGTCCCGAGCAAAACGATCACCGACCGCCGGAGTGAGGTACATGCGTTTCGCGAGGCGCTGGGGAAGGTTCGCGATGACATCGAAGAGGTGGCCGATAATCTCGGGGGTGAGCTAAGCCCTGAAGACCACGCTCTATTTGATGTGTATCTGGGTATTCTCGACGACTCCGCCATCGGGCGGGAGGTCGTAACCTTGATCAAGGGGGGCGAGTGGGCCCAGGGTGCCTTGAGTCAGGTGATGATTGAACACATCCGCCACTTTGAGCGGATGGAGCACAGTTACCTTAAAGAGCGTGCAGTGGATATCAAGGACCTGGGAACCCGGGTGCTTGCCTATCTGCAGGCGGAAGACAAGGCTGAACATGTCTATCCCGACAACGCCATCCTGGTGGGCGAGGAGCTCACAGCTTCTTCCCTCGGGGAGATTCCCCGGGAGAAGCTCGCGGGCCTGATCTCGGTGCGCGGTTCGGGCAATTCCCACGTTGCGATTCTGGCCCGGGCCATGGGTATACCGACAGTGATGGGTGCTCTCGATCTGCCCTATCGTCGGTTACAGGGCCGCGAGCTGGTGATTGATGGCTACAACGGTGCGGTGCATCTCAATCCACTGCCTGAGGTGCGGGCACGGTTCAAGGAAATCCTGGATGCGGACCTCGCCCTGTCCAAGGATCTGGAATCCCTGCGGGATCTTCCATGTGAAACGCTGGATGGCCACCGTATGCCACTGTGGGTAAATACCGGTTTGCAGGCAGACATTACCCGGTCGCTGGAGCAGGGCGCTGAGGGCGTGGGGCTGTATCGCACGGAAGTGCCTTTTCTGCTGCGCGAACGCTTCCCCTCTGAGGAGGAGCAGCGCCAGATCTATCGCAATCAACTGGAAGCGTTTGCCCCCCGGCCGGTGACTATGCGCACTCTGGATATCGGCGGCGACAAGGCCCTGCCTTATTTTCCTATCGAGGAAGACAATCCCTTCCTCGGGTGGCGCGGTATTCGGGTCACGCTGGATCATCCGGAGATTTTCCTCGCGCAAGTGCGGGCGATGCTCAAGGCGAATGCCGGTCTGGGCAATCTCCGTATCATGCTGCCCATGATCTGCTCGATTTCTGAGCTGGACGAGGCTCTTGAATTGATTCACCGCAGCCATCGCGAAATTTTGCAGGAAGGTATCGACACAGAATTGCCCATGATTGGGGTGATGGTTGAGGTGCCCTCTGCCGTTTATCAGGCGCGTGCCCTGGCTCGACGGGTTGATTTCCTGTCGGTGGGCTCCAATGATTTAACCCAATACCTGTTGGCAGTCGATCGCAATAACGCCCGTGTGGCGGACCTCTATCACTCCATGCACCCCGCGGTGCTCAGTGCACTGGAGATGGTGGCCAATGCTGCCCGTGCTGAAGGGAAAAAAGTCGGCATCTGTGGCGAGCTGGCCGGTGACCCTGAGGGCGCAGTGCTGCTGTTGGCGATGGGCTATGACATTCTTTCGATGAATGCCACCAGCCTGCCCAAAGTGAAGCAGGCCCTGCGCAGTGTGAATATGGCCGAATCCCAGGCCTTGCTCCAGGAAGTGCTGGCGATGGAGGATGCCGGTGCTATTCACGCCAGGCTAGAGAGCTTCCTGGCGGATCACGGGATGGAGAAATTCATTCACAATCCTGTGGCCTGAGGGCTCTCAGCGCTCCAGTAAAAACTGCTCTGTGACCCGGTCGACCCTGTTGCCGCCAGCATCAAAGCTGAGTTCCCGCCAGCTCGTCATACCTTCCTGATCCTGCCACAGTGTTGTGGTGGCCCGCGTACCGTAGGCTTCGTTGACGATAAACTGGGCCGACAACATCTGATCCATTTCGCCGTGCAGGCCGACCTCTGCGAGTTCGTCCTGTTCCGCAAGTTCTCCGCTGGCAACCACTTCTGCCAGCTGGCTGTGATCCACAGCGCCCCCTGTCAGCGAGCGCAGGGCCTGCTTGCCGCGCTGAACCTTGGGCCAGGGGGTGTCCAGCAAGGCATTGCTCAGGCCATACGTGCCGGGTTGAAGCTGCTGTGGGGCTGACGGGGTCGGTGCACTGTTGCTGTAGTACCACAGCCCTGCGCGGTCTCCCAGCAACAGGTTGAAGCCGGCGTACTCGCCTGCGCTGGCACTTAGTCGGTGCAGATAGCTCGCCGGGGATTCGTCGCCTTCCAGGAAGCCCAGTGTCAGGTCACCGCGGCTGCGCGGTGCAGCCCG
Source organism: Halioglobus maricola (assembly GCF_009388985.1). Lineage (NCBI taxonomy): Bacteria > Pseudomonadati > Pseudomonadota > Gammaproteobacteria > Cellvibrionales > Halieaceae > Halioglobus > Halioglobus maricola. Next base: position 4,084,010 of record NZ_CP036422.1, on the reverse strand, counting down.
GGTGCGCTCCGGATCGCGAAAGTTGGTGACTGCTGCGAAGCGGCCGTTGCGGGTAATTCCCATCCAGGTGCCACCTGCCTGTAGGTCGCGGCCCGCTAGCAGCTTCGGTCGCTCCGGCCAGAACCGAGCCGATTGGGTCGGGCGAGCGTGGAATTCGTCCCGATTGGCTGCCAGCAGCAGCGGGTATCGTGGGTGTTGGCGGTACGAAAAAAGAATGAGGCACATGGGCTTCAGGGGTCCAGTTTGGTGGTCGGCAATTGTGAAACACATCGCGCTGCATAATAATACGACATTCGCGCGCCGGCGGTCGGCCGTGCGCCCTGATTGAGCCTGAATATGCTGCCCTATCCTGAGATAGACCCCGTTGCCGTGGCCCTGGGGCCCCTGAAAATACACTGGTACGGCCTCGCCTACCTGACCGGTATCGCAGCCGGTTGGTGGCTCGCCATGCGCCGCAGCCGCCATTCGTGGTCGCCGGTGCAACGCGACCAGGTGGATGACCTGACGTTTTATGTGGCTCTCGGCGTCGTCCTCGGAGGGCGGGTGGGCTACACATTCCTCTACGGCGGCCAGCGCCTGGTGGAAGACCCGATGTGGGCCCTGCGCCTGTGGGAGGGTGGTATGTCCTTCCACGGTGGTTTCCTTGGTGTGCTGTTCGCCATGTATATGTTCGGCCGACGCCACAACATTGCTTTCTGGAAGCTCATGGATTTTGTCGCGCCTTTTGTCCCGATCGGCCTCGGTCTTGGACGCCTGGGTAACTTTATCGGCCAGGAGCTGTGGGGGCGCGCTGCCGATGTGCCCTGGGCGATGGTCTTTCCTGCCGATCCGCTGCAGCTGGCCCGGCATCCATCACAGCTCTACCAGTTTGCGCTTGAGGGTGTCTTGTTGTTCTCATTCCTGATCTGGTTCTCGTCCAGGTCGCGACCCACCTGCGCAGTGTCGGGGATGTTCTCGCTCGGTTATGGCTGCGTGCGTTTCTTCTCCGAGTTCTTTCGGGAGCCGGACGCTCATCTGGGCTTCCAGGCCTTTGGCTGGATGACCCGCGGCCAAATGCTGTGCATTCCCATGATTATCACTGGTCTCGTTCTGCTGTGGGTGGCCTACGGCCGCAAGCAGGGCGCTACCGCTACGGAACAAAACTGATGAAACAATATCTCGACCTGCTCGAAGACATCCTCACCAATGGTGTGCAGAAAGGTGATCGCACCGGCACAGGTACTGTGTCCGTGTTCGGGCGCCAGTATCGTCATAATCTGGCCGATGGCTTTCCCTTGCTTACCACCAAGAAGCTTCATCTCAAGAGCATTATCAATGAGCTTATCTGGTTCCTCAACGGCGATACAAATACCGCCTGGCTGAAAGAGAACGGGGTGTCGATCTGGGATGAGTGGGCGACCGAGTCAGGTGATCTGGGCCCCCTCTACGGTGCCCAGTGGACGGCGTGGCCCACGCAGGATGGTGGGAGTATCAACCAGATTGATTATGTCGTGGATACCCTGCGCAATAATCCGGACAGTCGGCGCATTCTGTTTCACGGCTGGAATGTGGAATATCTGCCCGACGAGTCTGCCAGCCCGCAGCAGAACGTGGCCGATGGCCGCATGGCGTTGCCCCCCTGCCATTTGCTGTATCAGTTCTATGTGGCCGGCGGTAAGCTTTCCGCCCAGTTGTACATCCGCTCCAGCGATACCTTCCTGGGGTTGCCCTACAACACCGCCAGCCTGGCTGTGCTGACCATGATGCTGGCCCAGCAATGTGATCTGGAGCCCGGCGAAATTGTAGTGACTACCGGTGACTCACACCTCTATAGCAACCACATGGAGCAGGTGCAGGAGCAGCTTTCGCGCGCCCCGCGATCGCTGCCTCGTCTGAAGATTCTGCGCCGCCCCGATAGTATTTACGACTACCGCTTTGAAGATTTTGAGCTGGAGGGCTACGACCCGCATCCAAATATCTCGGCTCCGGTGGCGGTGTAGCGATGGTTGATCTGGCAGTGATTGTCGCCGCGGCCCAAAACGGCGTGATCGGGAGCAACAATGCCTTGCCCTGGCACTTGCCCGAGGATTTGCGCTACTTCAAGCGGGTAACAATGGGTAAGCCGATTGTGATGGGACGCAAGACTTTCGAGTCTATCGGGCGGCCGCTGCCCGGCCGTACCAATATTGTTATGACCCGGGCCTCGGATTTCTCACCCGAAGGCGTGCGAATCGTGCACGACCTTGATGCGGCCCTGGCGCTGGCGGAGGAGCTGGCCCTGATCGAGGGCTGTGAGGAATTGATGGTGATCGGCGGCGCTCAGGTGTATGCCGAGGCTCTGCCGCGCGCGGCCAGGCTTTATCTCACTGAAGTCCACGCAGATGTTGAAGGCGACACGTTTCTGCCCGAGATTGATATGGCGAACTGGGGTGAGGTGCGGCGGGAGGCGTTCTCAGCGGCGGGCCCTAACCCGTATGACTACAGTTTCGTTGTCTACGAGCGGATAGGTGCAGCGGAATAGCATGTTTTAAATGCACTGTTACCATAGCTGGATAGACTGGGGTAAAGTGTTACCTTCATACACAATAGTGAAAACTAACCCCTTCGGGGAGTAATGAGAATTGATAATTTCCACCTCTTTGGTTTAAATTTGCTCCCTCGGTTTACCGACTCTGATTTATCCACTATATATTTACTGCTTAATCAACGGTTTTTCAGAGCCGATTCTTTTTTGTTGGACATAGGAAACACACACCTCATGACTATGCATCGATTGAAAAATGGGCTGATCGCTGCGCTCGTTGCCGCCGGCACCTTGGCGGGAGCGACTGCAGTTGTACAGGCCAGCACCCTTGATCAAATTCTGGACGTGAGCGAGTCGAAGAACGACGCCGCCCGCAAATCACAGGCGAAAATCGATCGCCTCGCTGACCAGACCAGTGATCTGCTCACGGACTACAAGACCGTGATGAAGCAGGTCGACGGGCTCAAGGTGTACAACGCACGCCTTCAGCGCCAAATTGAAAACCAGAATAAGCGCGTGGGCGAGATCGAGCAGTCCATCTCCCAGGTGACGGTTATTCAGCGTCAGATGACACCCCTGGTCATTCGAATGATCGATGGCCTTGAACAATTTGTAGAGCTCGACGTGCCCTTCGAGAAAGAGCAGCGTATCGAGCGCGTAGAGTTCCTGCGCAGCAACATCGATCGTGCCGACGTGACCGTGGCGGAAAAATTCCGCGGCGTGCTCGAGGCTTACAACATCGAACTCCAGTATGGCCGCGGCATCGACACCTACCGCGGCACTATCGATCTGGGCGGTTCTCCACGTGACGTGGACTTCCTCCGAATCGGCCGTATCGCCCTGGTTTATCAAACGACTGACGGCGCCATGTCCGGTGCCTGGGACAAGAGTTCCGGCGCATGGGTCGAGCTTCCCGCCGGTGAATACGATGCCGCTATCCGTAAAGGCATCCGTATCGCGAAGAAGCAGGCCACCATCGAACTACTGAACATGCCCGTATCTGCGCCGGAGGCTAACTAAATGAGCGTTAACTTTGTAAAAGCCGCAGCCCTGGCGCTGACCGGCGTACTCTCCCTCTCCGCCGGCTCTGTCATGGCGCAGGAAGCCAAATCACTGGACGAACTGCTGAACTACGTGAAGCAGGGTCAGGTGAGTGAGGCGAAAGAAAACCGCGCTCGCGAAGCCAAGTTCTCCAAGGACAAGGCCAATCAGGCCGCAGCCCTGCAGCGCGCAGAAGCTGAACGCGCCCGTCAGGAGCAACTGAGTGCCGAGTTGGAAGCCAAGTTCGAACAGAACGAACTGCTCATCTCTGCCAAGCAGCAGCAGCTGCAGGAAAAGCTGGGTACCCTGACCGAACTGTTCGGCCACCTGACTTCTGCTGCCGGCGACCTCTCTTCCAATATTGAGGTTTCCCTGGCTTCTGCCCAGTATCCCGGCCGTGGCGAGTTCCTGAAAGAGCTGATCGACAAGATGAGCAATTCAGATACTCTGCCCAGCATCGAGGAAATTGAGCGTGTCTGGTTTGAGCTGATGCGTGAGATTCGCGAAACCGGTGTTGTAACCACCTTTGACGCGGAAGTGTCCTCGCCTGCCGGTGAGCGTGCTCCCCGCCAGGTTCTGCGTGTAGGCGCATTCAACATCGTCGACACCAACGGCAACTACCTGTCCTACGACGGTGGCAGCCTGAGCGAGCTGCCTCGTCAGCCCTCCGGCCCTTACACCGGCTGGGCTTCCAACCTGGCTAACGCTAGTGGCGGCCTCAACAGCTTTGGTGTTGACCCCACTGGTCCCACAGGCGGTTCCTTCCTCGCGGCGATCATCGATACACCGACGCTGGAAGAACGCTGGCACCAGGGCGGCTATGTTGGCTACGCCATCACCGCGGTTGGTATCTTTGCCTTCGTACTGGCGATCTGGCGCATGCTTGTCCTGACCGCTGTAGGCGGCAAGGTCAACTCCCAGCTCAAGAACCTGAGCAAAGCCAACACCAACAACCCGCTGGGCCGTGTTCTCAAGATCCACGAGGACAACCCCACCATGGATACCGAGACTCTCGAGCTCAAGCTGTCCGAGGGCGTGTTGAAGGAAACTCCGAAACTGGAAAGCGGTCTCACCCTGCTGAAGATCATCGCTGCGGTCGCACCGCTGATGGGTCTGCTGGGTACGGTTACCGGTATGATCATTACCTTCCAGGCCATCACCATCTTTGGTGCGGGCGATCCGAAGGCAATGGCTGGCGGTATTTCCGGCGCATTGATTACTACCGTACTGGGTCTGCTGGTAGCTATCCCAACAGTGCTTCTGCACACCGTTGTGAATGGCCGCGCACAGCGCATCATCCATGTCCTGGACGAGCAGACTACCGGCATGATCGCAGAGCATACAGAAGCCAACCTGAGGTCTTGATATGGGCGGTATGAGCGAGGTACTCCTCGGCTTCATGGACAAGGGCGGCGACGTCTTGTGGCTGATCGCCGCGCTCTTGTTCGTGATGTGGACCCTGATTTTCGAGCGTGTCTGGTACCTGCAGTTGGGCTGGAAGAAAGATGTCGCGCAAGTGATTGCCAAGTGGGAGGGCCGCTCTGAGCGGAAATCCTGGGAGGCGTTCCAGATCCGCGAGATGATGATTTCCCAGACCAGGATGCAGATTAACCGCAACCTGCCGGTTATCAAGACTCTCGTTGCCCTGTGCCCACTGTTGGGTCTTCTCGGTACGGTTACCGGGATGATCGAGGTGTTTAACATCATGGCAGTGACGGGCGGCGGCGATGCGAAATCCATGGCCGGCGGTGTCCAGCAGGCCACTATTCCAACTATGGCTGGAATGGTTGCAGCACTGTCTGGGGTCTTTGCCAACACATATGTGACCAGGATTGCCCAGCGGGAAAGTGTATTCCTGCAGGACAACCTGACGACAGATCACTAATAGAGCAAGATTAATGCGAAAGAGAAATCGAGAAGCTGATGCAGATGAGGCGGAGATCGACCTGACGCCGATGCTCGACGTGGTATTTATCATGTTGATCTTCTTCATCGTGGTCGCTTCCTTCCTGAAGGAGGCCGGTATCGAAGTGAACCGGCCCGACAGTAACCAGAACCCCCCGGATACTGATGCTGTCAGCATCGTGGTAACCATCACTGGTGATAACCAGATATGGATGGAAAACCGCCGGATCGACATACGTGCAGTAAGGGCGAACATTGCCCGGATCCTGGCGTCCGATCCTGAGGCCGGATTTACCGTCAAGACCGAGGCCGGCGCCAGCGCTGGAACTTTGCTTGAAGTGGGCGATGCCGCTCGCGAAGCAGGTGTGAATCAGGTCAACTGGCCAGCGGAGGAGAAGTAGTGAGCAGACGAGGTATGTCAGCAAGCCGAGCAGGCGCCGAAAGCAGTGGTGAGGGTGAGATCGACCTCACTCCAATGCTGGACGTGGTGTTCATCATGCTCATCTTTTTTATCGTGACGTCATCCTTTGTGAAGGAGCCCGGTGTCGACATTCTCAAGGCTGAGGCTGTTACCACGAATCCCTGTGAGCGTGGAACGATCATCTTTGCGGTCAATGCCGTGGGCGATATTTACTACGACAAGAAGCAGATTCCTGTCGATCGCGCATATCGTCTCGCCGAAGCGGCCAAGAAAGAGGCCCCCAAGGCTAATTTCGTGATCCAGGCAGATGTGGATGCGCCGACGTCGGCTCTAAGTGAATTACTGGCTGTTCTCAAGCCGCTGATGGACGCGCCTCTGTGTGCTTCCACCGATGACGCGGGGTAAGCCAGATGGGAAATAGTGTGAGAACGATAGTCTCAATTCTGTTGGCCTTGCCGGTTGTGGTAGGCCTGTTCATGATCATGCACAGTTTGATCGATAAGGACTTCGAGAACCCGGAAGTGACCAATACCAAGATCGCCGATCTGGTACAGCCGGACGAAGAAATCCAGCTGGAGAGCAATACCGAGAAGCCCGACAAGGTAGAGGATCCTGAAGAGCCGCCGCCGGATCTCGATACACCGGAGCTGATCATGGACGTGGATATGGATATATCCAACGCTGCCCCATCAGCGGCGATTAGCGTGGAGATTTCTACCACCGGCATGTCATCCGGCGACGGAGAGTACCTGCCCATTGTTAAGGTGGCGCCTATCTACCCTCGTCGGGCACAGACTCGCGGTATCACCGGTTATTGCATCGTGGAATACACGGTGACTACATCCGGCGCAATCCGTGACCCTCAGGCCGTCGATTGCCAGCCCTCGGGTGTGTTTGAGAGAGCGTCCGTGAAGGCCGCCCTCAAGTTCAAGTACAAGCCGCGCGTTGTCGATGGCGAGGCCATTGAAGTGGCCGGCGTACAGAACAAATTCACCTACGAGCTGGAACAGTAAACAAGGTTGTTTTGTTATGAAATTGTTTAGACACCAGACCTGGTCACGCGCGGCGCTGTTTGCAGTGCCCGTTTTGGCCGCCCAGGTGGTTGTAACCCAGCTGCAGAGCGAGTTGGGTTACGCTCCATTCGCAAGCGCAGTGGCACAGGAAGAGAAGAAGGCAGACACGCGCGAGACTCGTCGTACGCCGGCGCTGCGCAACAAGGTCTATGAAAAGCTTGCGGAGGCCCAGGCCGCCGCGGAAGCGAAAGATCTTGCGTCTGCTGAGAAGATTCTCAACGGTATGGTATCGGCAGGAGGCAAGAAGGCGCTGAACAGCTACGAGCTGGCCAATGTCTACAACCTCTACGCCTTTATCTATTACAGCCAGGAAAACTACCCCAAAGCCTTGCAGGCCTATGAGAATGTTGTGTCCCAGCCGGACATCCCTCTGGCGATGGAAATCAATACTCGCTACACCATAGCTCAGCTGTACTTTGTGCAGGAAGACTGGGCTCGCGGTATCGACGCCTTGCTCAAGTGGTTTGACATGACGGAGTCTCCCAATGCTGCGGCGTATGTCTTGCTGGCGCAGGGTTACTACCAGCAGAAGGACTACAACAAGGCGCTTACCAACGTGGAGAAAGCAATCTCCATGTATGACGAGAAAGGCAAATTGCCGAAAGAGCAGTGGTATAACCTCGCTCGCTTCCTGTACTTCGAGCAGAACGATATTCCGAATACGGTTAATACGCTCGAAATCTTGCTGCAGCACTATCCCAAGAAGCAGTACTGGGTGCAGCTCTCTCACATGTACGGTGAGCAGAAGAAAGAGACAGACCAGCTTTCAGCGATGGAAACTGCCTATGCACAGGGCATGCTGGACAAAGGTACCGAGCAGGTCACTATGGCTTATCTCTACCTGAATGCTGATGTTCCCTACAAGGCAGCGAAAGTGATGGATAAGGGTCTGAAAGATGGCTCTATCGATGACAAGTCCAAGAACTGGGAGATCGCTGGCAGTGCCTGGCGTCAGGCCCAGGAAACCGAGAAGGCGATTCCAGCGATGGAAAAAGCCGCATCCAAGTCTGAGACCGGTGAGCTATATGCGCGTCTGGGTAACATCTATCTCGATGGTGACCAGAACGACAAGGCAATTTCTGCGATCAACAAGGGCCTGAGTCGCGGTGGGGTAAAGCGCCCTGACACAGCTCGTCTGGTGCTGGGCATGGCCTACTTCAACACCAAGCAGTACGAAAAGGCGCGCAAGGCATTTCAGGCAGCAGCCCGGGATGAGCGTTCCTCCAAGTACGCCGCTCAGTGGATCAAGTACATGAACTCTGAGCTGGAACGACAGCGGTCACTGGCTGAAGGCTAAGCCCTTGAGCGAGAAACAAAAAAGGAGCCGTAAGGCTCCTTTTTTTATTCCGATCAAAAATCAGATCGCGATAACGTTCTCAGCCTGAGGGCCTTTCTGGCCGTCGGTGACGTCGAACTGTACTTTCTGGCCGTCCGCCAGGGTACGGAAGCCGTCGCCCTTGATAGCGCTGAAATGGACGAATACGTCCGGACCATCTTCGCGTTCGATGAAGCCAAAGCCCTTACTTTCGTTAAACCACTTCACGGTTCCGGTAGTTGAAGACATAACAATATTATTCCTGTTACTAAAGGCGCCTGACGGCTAGCCCTGCTAATCAATTTATATGGTTTACGTACCGAATGATCTCGTGGGAACTTCGACCGCTATCCAAATCCTGCCAGAAAAAAATTCCTGACCAATTCAGTGTATCACTAGATCAGAAAATATCATGTGTCCGTGTCAAGAGAATTTCGGGAATATTGCCGAAGCTGAGGCCCTGAAATGGTGCGTTCAGGGGGACAGTTTCATCAAAATCGATGAAGGTATACCCTAGTCCCTCCGAATTTTGCATGAGGCTGCCGTGCGCGTTCTGCTTGTCGAAGATGATGTTCAACTGGGTGAGTCCCTGGAAGCGGCCCTGCGCCTGGAGCAATATGCGGTCGATTGGCTGCGCAGCGGCGATCCAGTGCGGGCCGCGCTAGGCGCGACGCCTTATGATCTTATTATCCTCGACCTGGGACTGCCAGGCGTGCCCGGGATGCAGGTCCTGCGCCAGTTGCGCGCTGATAAGCATGAGCTGCCGGTTCTTCTGTTGACCGCCCGACATACGCTGGAAGATAAGGTCGACGGCCTGGATTCCGGGGCCGACGATTACCTTACCAAGCCATTCGAGATCGATGAGTTATTTGCGCGGATGCGCTCCTTGCTGCGCCGCCGGGGCGCAAAGGGTCGCGGCACGGCCACTCTCCGAGCGGCCGGGATCGAAGTTGATCCGGCAGATCGCGCGGTTGTTTTTGAAGGCGAGCTTCTGGATCTCACCGCACGCGAGTACGCGATTTTGGAAATTCTCGTGCGCAACGCTGGCCGGTTTGTGTCTCGGGCGAGGTTGGAGGAGGGTATTTACAGTTGGGGTGAAGAGGTTGGCTCGAACACCGTTGAGGTGTACATCTCGCGTCTGCGTAAGCGATTTGGCAGCGCTACCATTGAGACCATGCGCGGCGTAGGTTACCGCATTCCCGCATGAAGCTGTCGCTGAGAGAGCGGCTGGTCTGGACGCTGCTGGCCTTCACCTTGTTTGCATGGACCGCATCTGCGGGGCTGACCTATTTCTATGCCAATCGGGTTTTGCACGCCCAGGTAGATCGCCAGCTGGTGCAGTATGCGAGCCTTGTGAGCTATGTGACCGGCGTGTTTGCGCGCCAGCTCGATGAGGGCCAGCCGCTGTATGAGTCCTGGTCTGGCCACGAATATGATCGCGCTCATCTCGAGCCTATAGTGATTGACCAGCCGCTCGCCGCGGAGCTTAGCCCTGCGGTAAACGTCTGGGAAGGCGAGAACCTCATCGCAGTGACAGACGGGTCGCCACACTTTGAGCGGCCCACGGCAACCGGCCTGGTTTCGCTGGACCGGGATGCGGGGGCAACCCATTGGCGAATCCTCACCCTCTACAACGCCCGCGATGGCCTCTGGATCAGGGTGGGTATCGAACTTGGTGCTGCACGTGGAGCGATGCTCGACACTGTTGGCCGTTCGCTCCAGCCGCTCATTATCGTGTTGCCCCTTACCATTCTGGTGTTGTTCTTCGGTGTGACACGGGGCTTGAGGCCGCTGAATGAATTGGCTAGACAGATTGCGCGGCGCAAACCCGGGCTGTTGGACCCGGTCGATACTGAATCAGTGCCCGATGAAGTGGTCGATGTGGTGGACTCCCTGAACGACCTTCTGCACCGCCTGGCGGTAGCTCTGGAAGGTGAGCAGCGTTTTACCGCCAATGCATCCCACGAATTGCTCACCCCGCTGGCTGCGATAAAGACCGAGGTGCAGCTATGCCAGCGGCAACTGCAGACCGAGGAGGGCGCGCGAATGCTGGGGCGCATCGCCTCGCGGGTGGACCGGGCCAATCATTCGGTACAGCAATTGCTGACGCTGGCGAGGTTGGATCCGGATCAGCCTCTGGCGATCACTACCGTTAATTTGCGCGCGTTGCTGGCCCATGTGATGGCAGAAAACGGTCACCTGGCAGCCGATCGCGAACTTCAGGTGGAGCTTGAAGACGGGCCTGAAGTTCAGGTGGAAGGCAGCGAGGAAGCGTTGGCCATTCTACTGCGCAATCTGGTGATCAACGCTTTTCGCTATGCCACAGAGGGCAGCGTGGTGTCGGTGATGGTAGAGCGCCCCGGGACGATCAGGATATTCAACGAGTGCGCGCCTCTTTCGTCGGAGGAGATGGAGAGGATAACGGAGCGCTTTTACCGCGTCCCCGGCACTGCCAGCGTGGGTAGTGGCCTCGGTCTCTCGATTGTCAGCCGCATTGTAGAATTACATGGGGCTGAGCTGCGAGTGGGGCCTGGCCCGGCGAGAAGCGGGTTTCAGGTTGAGATTGTTTTCTCAGCGTAGCCCTGATGGTCAGCTTCACTCCAAGGGCGCGTGCGCAGCGCCTATCAGGCCGGGGTGATCGGTAGTAATCACCTGCACTGGCACCCTGGCCAGGTATTCACCCATCGCGCCTTTGGCGCTGAATCGATCGAGAAAGCTGCTTTGGCGCAAGAAGGGGATCATCCGTGGAATGATGCCGCCCGCAATGAACAGGCCGCCGTAGGCGCCGTTGCTGAGCACAAAGTCACCACAGGTAGAACCCAGCATGGCGCAGAACGTTTTCAGAGCCGTCACACACAGGGGGTCGCTGCCATCGAGTGCCCTACCGGATATATCGGCAGGAGACAGCGTTTCAGGGGTGTGGCCGTTGATTTCGGCGATGGCGCCGTACAGCCTGGCCAGGCCGGCGCCGCAGACAAAGAGCTCTGTGTAAATGTTGCCGTGACGCGGTAGTAGCAGGCTAAAAATTTCGAGCTCAAGTTCGGTCGCAGGCGATAGCCCCGCGTGGCCAGGCTCCGCGTTGCTGGCGACTGGCTTGTCACCGCTCCAGAGCAAAGAGCCACCACCGAGCCCGGTTCCGGGGCCAACAACCGCAAGCGGCAAGCGTTCACGTTGAATATCACCCGCCTGGATCTGTTCAAGGTCGTGACTGGCCAGGTAGGGCAGGGCGTGGGAATTGGCCTGGAAGTCGTTGAGCCACCCACACTGCGTGAAGAGGAAGCGATCGGCGAGGTCTCGGCAGGAGAAGTCCCAGCCGATATTGATCATGTTGATCCTGTCTTCCGTTGGGGGCGCGGCAGCCGCTATGCAGGCTTGCGATGGACGCTCTTCCTCGAGGTCGGACAGCCAACGCTCGACAATGTCCTCGAAACTGGTGAAGTCGCGATTGCTGTAACTGGAGATCGCGCTGAACGTATCGCTGTCGGCATCGTAGATTCCGATACGACTGTTGGTGCCGCCGACGTCGGCGACAAGGCGTTTATTCGACATTATTGTACCGGGAGTACCTTCATGATGTTGGTGGAGCCTGGTTCGCCCATGACCGTTCCCTTGGTGAGCAGGATCGAGTCGCCTTTGAGCACGTAGCCCCCATCCAGCAGGAATTCTATCGTCCGGGATTCCACATCAATCTCCTCGAAAGCCCTGGCGTCGAAGAACTTCGGGATAACCCCGCGGCATAAGGCCAGCTTTTGCAGGGTCTCAGGCTTGGCGCTAAGGCCGAAAATGGGCAGCCCTGAGCTCAGGCGGGACATCAACAGCGGTGTGCTACCGCTTTCCGTCAGGCAGGCGATGCCACGGACATTGGCATAGTGGTTGGCGGCGTAAATCGCTGCCATGGCGATGGCTTCCTGGGGAGAGGAAAACTGGCGTTCGAGCCGGTAGCGGGATGTGCGAGCCACGGCCTGGCGTTCTGCGCCGAGGGCCGCGTCCGACATGGCCGTGACCACTTCCACGGGGTATTTACCCACAGCGGTTTCGGCTGACAGCATGACTGCGTCGGTGCCGTCGAGCACAGCATTGGCCACGTCGAACACCTCCGCTCTGGTGGGCATGGAGTTATCGATCATGGATTCCATCATCTGAGTGGCAGTGATGACGACGCGGTCCATTTTTCTCGCGCGTGAAATGAGTTCTTTCTGGATGCCGATCAGCTGTGCGTCGCCTACCTCTACGCCGAGATCGCCACGGGCCACCATGACCCCCAGGGAGGCGCGGATGATGCCGTTGAGGATCTCTTCGTCGGCCACGACTTCGGCGCGCTCGATCTTGGCGATGATGCCTGCTTCAAGGCCGATCTCCGCCAGCAATTCCTGAGTCTGGAGGATATCGTCCGCACTGGACACAAAAGATACCGCAACGAAATCGGGTTTGATTGTGCTCAGTTCTTTAATGTCGTTGAGGTCTTTGGAGGTCAGGGCCGGGGCCGCCAGCCCGCCACCTAGCCGGTTGATGCCCTTGCGTGAGCTCAACTTGCCGCCGATCACGACTGTGCAATCCACTGCGCTCGGCGTTACCTGGTCGACCCTTAGCCGCAGCCTGCCGTCGTCAAGCAGCAGAATATCGTCCTGCACGACGAAGTCGCAGAGCTCGCGATAGTCCAGGCCGACACTGCGTTGATCGCCTTCGTCATCGCCCAGGTTAAGGTCGAGGCGAAACGGAGCGCCTTCGGTAAGCTCGATCGCATCGTCGCGAAATTTACTGATGCGGATCTTGGGGCCCTGCAGGTCTGCGAGAATACCCACATAGCGCCCGGCGATTCGCGATTGTTTGCGAATACGTTGTGCAACAGCGGCGTGCTGTTCGGCAGTCCCGTGGCTAAAGTTTAGTCTGAATACATCCACGCCAGCCGTTATCAGCCGCGCGATCATGTCTTCAGATTCGCTGCCAGGGCCAATGGTGGCCACAATTTTTGTGCGTCTGTTTATTTTCGGAGTCACATCGGCTTCCAATTTTGAGAGTGCGTATATTACTCCCTTGCGCCGGTACGATCATCCACAAAGGCGCGGGTAATATTTGGGAAATCGGTGAACACGCCATCGATTTTTGCGGTTTCGAACAGGGCGATGTGCAGTTGTTCTGCGCTTGTTCCCGCCGGTAGTTCGTCTGCCCGGATCGTGTAGGGGTGTACCACCAGACCCACGGCGTGTGCCGCTTCGGTGAGGCCAGTGCTTTGCGCCTGGCTAGCGTCGGCTTGCAGGGTGATCACCTGTGGAATCCACGGCCCGATGCCGTCCGCGTAGGTGGCGATCTGGGCGAGCCCCTCTGCTGTGCGCATCGCGTCGTAGTCATTGTCACCGTCCTCACCCCAACTGTTGTCGCCGATGAGCTGAATCAGGGGCAATACCGTCTTGAATTCGTGGCGCAGGCGCCGGAGGGTCGGTGCGTCGAAACACTGTAGAAAAACGTCATCGCTGCGCGTGGCGTACCCAGTATCCGTCAGAATCTCAAATACAGCTTTTGCTGAATCGTATCCCTGTGCGAGATGCCACTGAGGGGCTTTCAGCTCGATGTACAAGCCGGCTGTGCGACCTGTACTCTGGTTGAGGCCGGCGATGAGTTCGATTTCCTCGCGCAGGGTCGGTACCGAGAAATGGCCTGAAAAGGCGGGGAAGCGCCCCGGATAAACCGCGACTCTACTGCCATTCTCACTTGCTCTCGTTCGCTCGTGAGCGCGTAAAGAGCGAATTTCTGCGAGCGTGAAATCCAGAGCATAGTAGCGGCCATCGTTCCTGGCGCGCTCCGGGAAGCGTTGCTCCACATCGGTGGTGGGTTCCAGGTGGATGTCGTGCAGCACGATGGGAATACCATCGGCGGTCAGCACGACATCCTGTTCGATGTAGTCTGCGCCCATGGTATGTGCCATGGCTTTGCTTTCCAGGGTATGTTCCGGCACATAGCCGCTGGCACCTCGGTGAGCGATAACCAGTGGGTCAGCCGAGGCCACGCTCACACCCCGCAGTGCGAGCAGGCGGCGAGCCTGAGCAGTATTTCGGGCGTGAGCCGGGGCATCAGGGCAGGGCGCCTATCCAGTCGCTTTGCTCGAACCATTTCTTGCGTAATTTGGTGAGCACTCCGGTCTTTTCGTAGGCATTCAGGTAATTGCTAACCAGATTTTGAAACTGGCGGTCCTCCAGGCTGACGGCGATACCGACTGGCTCGATCGTCAGTGGTTCCTGCAGAGTGACCAGGCCCGCGTCACGATGACGCAGCACGGCAAGCTTACAAACAGCCATATCAGCCATCAGGGCATCCACCTTACCGTCCAATAGCATCTGGATCGCCAGGTCACTGCTTTCGACGGCTACCAGGGTTGCATCGGGTGCCACTTCGGCGACGAACATCGCACTGGTCGAATTCTGGACAGCGGCAATTTTGAGGTCAGCGCGATTGAAATCTTCGCTGTTTTGCGCGTTCGCCAGAACGGAATTCCGGGTGAGAATGGATTTACCCGACATCATGTAGGGGCCTATAAAGTGCGCGCGTTCGGAGCGTTCCGGGGTGATCGAAAAGTTTGACATGATCATGTCTATCTTGCCGTCTTCCAGGGCGTCCAACAGTTCGCCAAAGGGCAATACCTGGATATCCAGCTGGACTCGCATGGCCTTTGCCAGGCCCTGGGCGAGATCAACATCGAAGCCCATTACCCCGCCTTGCCTGCTGACCGCTGTCATGGGGGGTTGGTCTCCGGAAGTACCCACAGTCAGGGTTTTGAAATCGATGACCCGCTGCAGGGAATCTCCGGCGGTGGCGCCGGGAACAATTGAAAGGGCAATAAGAAACGCAAAACCCGGCAGAAGCCGGGCGAGAAGATTTTTCATGTGTGGATATTCCTTACATTACACAGTGCTTGGCGTATGTGGATGCCTCGCTGGCGGTCCAGTCACCCTTGGGCTTGCCGGATAGGTCTTCACACCACTTTTCAGAGCCGACTTCGGTGCCGTCAATCAGGCAATTTTTGGCAAAGGTCGCGGCATCGCTGCCAGTCCACTCTGATTTGGGCTGATCTTTTTTCGCTTTGCACCACCGTTCACTGCCGGGCTCGGCGCTGCATCCGGCGAGGATGAGAGTGCCTGCCACGAGTGCTGTGGCTAGTAGGGTCCGCTTCATCATAGCTTCCTTTTTGGGGTTTACTCCTCTCCAGTATTGCACCGGATAGCCAAAGTCGCCAGTTGGGATTGGTGTCATTGCGGCTAGATAAATTGCAATTTCCGCAGCTGCTGCTAAATAATGTGATCATGACAAAGCAACTATCAACAGCCGACCCGCGCACACCCTCTCCGCCCTATGGCTATTCCCGCGAGTGCCAGCACAACCGCGAGCAACAGATTCACATCGTTGCCGAATTCCACGCGCATAAAATTCGCCCCAGTCGCATCGCCTATCGGGTAGGCATAGATATCGCCTTCATAGAGGCGCTGATCGCAGGTGAGGAGGAGGCCGAGTGGTTTCCCCGCCTGGTGGCCCGCTATCGACGCCAGCGCTATCAGCAGCGCATGCGTGACAGCGACCGGCGTCGTGGCGTCAGCCGCTATGAGCAGCAGCAGCGAATCGAACGCGAATTTCGCCGGGAAGTCGATCTCTAGGGTGCCTTTGCGGCAATGGCGCTCTTCCATGAGCTGCTGAATCTCAAAGAAGGTCTGCCTTCAGGCGGTCACTGACCCTGGCTGGGCAGATCTTCCCCGTGGTGCCACACCGACCCGATAACACGCTTTGAGTCGTTTGAGTTGCCGCTGAGGACGTCGATCTTGCCGCCGGTCTCCAGAAACTGCGCGATCTGCGTGTCAATCTCGTCGCGGATTCGCTTCTTCTCGGATTCGTTAATCGTGTTGTTGTGTCGTTTCATGGTCTTGCCTCTGAGCCGTTCTATTTACGGGCAGGATTGCCGGTTCGTGTTACACCCCCGCGATAGAGGCGTGAATGTTTTGTGACTGCAAAACATGGCGACTCCTGATGTTTAATATTTTTGCAATATCCCGATCACATTACTGTCACTTCTCCCTCCTAGTATTCGGCGCTACACATCGGTGAAAAGCCGGGCGCTTCTGTGCCGTGAAATTTGTTACATCAAAATACAGGGATTAGACATGACTTCCGAAACCAGACTTAAGCAGATACTGCTTGCTCTGCTTCTTACTTCGCTTGCCGCTTGCGGCGGTTCCTCCTCTGACAACGTTTCCCCGGGCCAGATAGTGGTTGGAGACGGCGACGGCGATGGCGACGGCGACGGCGATGGAGATGGAGATGGCGATGGTGACGGCGATGGAGACGTTGTTATGAGCGTCATTCCTGCTGGCCTCGAATCTGCAATTACCCCGACCGGCGAGACAGCGAATGACGGCCGGGAAATCTACGACATTGACGTGACTGCGTTGCCGGGTGGAAAGCTGGACCCACAAGGTCTGCTGCTGGGCAATGACGTCGTGTTCCGCATCAAGGGCGGTGCCCTTAGCGTAAGCAACGGTTAAGGGAGACTTGCCAGAATGAACCGAACAAAATTATACAGTGCTGTTGCAGCAGGCCTCCTGCTCTCTACAGGCTATAGCGCGCAGTCCCAGGCTCAGTCATGTGTTCTGGAAGTAGCGAAGGGCGCGACGATTGTCGGCGCCACCAACGAAGATTTCCTTGTCATTGAGCAGGGTTGCAAAATACATGCGGAAGGTACCGCGGAGCAGCCCATTAACTTTACGGCCAACCAGGCGGTGACCGGCGATGTCGAGAGCAACGCTCGCGGCTTGTGGGGTGGCCTTGTTATCAATGGTATTGCCCCTATCAATGACTGCCCGGAAGGTATTGCAGGTGGCACTGCCGAATGTACCAAGGAAGGTGAGGCGAACTCCGGCCTGTTCGGTGGTGACGATCCCGCCGATAGCTCTGGTGTCCTCAAATACGTTGTTGTCTCTTATGCAGGCTCCAACGTCGACCCTGAAAACCAGCTGAACGGCATCGCCTTCCAGGGCGTGGGTTCCGGCACCGAGGTTGACTTCGTGCAGGTACATAACAACCTGGACGACGGCATTGAGTTCTTCGGCGGCACTGTCTCCGCCAGCCACGTTGTACTGACCGGTAACGGCGATGACTCTCTCGACTGGACTGACGGTTGGCAGGGCAGCATCCAATATCTATATATGGAGCAGATAGACAGTGGCGACAATCTGATCGAGGCAGATAACCGCGAGGGCGACGAGAATGCCGAGCCCCGCTCTCTGCCCAATATTACCAATATGTCCGGTTACGGCCTCGGCGGTGAGAACGGCCTGCGCTTCCGTCGCGGAACGGGCATTCACCTGACCAACAGTTTTGTTGTTGATGCCGGCACCTGTTTGCGCATTGGTGGCGAATCCCGCAACCTCTTGGGTTCCGACCTGACCATTGCCGGCACCAGCTTCGGTTGCACAGAAACGCACAAAGACGATGACGACGGTGCGGTGGAAGTCTACCTCGACTCCGCTGAAGAAGTGTCCCAAACCGGTGGCCAGGTTGACCCGGTAACACCTTCCGGTGACTTCGAATCGGCACCCTTTATTGGCGCCTTTGGCGGCGACGACTGGACGGCTAGCTGGACCGTAGCTGGTTCTGTCAGCAATGGCGGCGGCGATCAGCCCAGCACCGGTTGCCCTGACGGCACCACTGAGAACGGAGACATCAATGGTGTGTCCAGTTGTCTACTGCCCTCGAGCATTACCTCTGACCTGACCCTGTCTTCAGGTAATTACTACGTACTTGATGGCAAGGTGGTTGTCGGTGGTGACAACGCTGACTCCGCTACCCTGACAGTCAATGCCGGTGTCACTATTGTTGGTGATGACGCCGACGACTTCCTGGTGATTTCCCGCGGTTCCCAGATCGTAGCTAACGGTACAGCAAATGCGCCGGTGACGATGACTGGCCTGGCAGATGTCGATGGCAGCGGTGTGAGCGACGCCACTCGCGGCCTGTGGGGCGGCCTGGTGATTAACGGTAACGCGCCGATCAACGACTGTCCTGAGGGCGCTGTTGGCGGCACCGATCAGTGCACCAAAGAAGGCGAAGCGAACTCCGGCCTGTTCGGCGGATCTGACGCTTCCGATTCCAGCGGCAGTCTCAACTACCTTGTGGTCAAATACGCCGGTTCCAATGTCGACCCTGAGAACCAGTTGAACGGTATCGCCTTCCAGGGTGTGGGTTCCGGCACTGAAGTCGACTTCGTACAGGTGCACAACAATCTGGACGACGGCATCGAGTTCTTCGGTGGTAGTGTTTCTGCCAAGCACGTTGTGCTGACAGGCAATGCTGATGACTCGCTGGATTGGACAGATGGCTGGCAGGGCAACATTCAGTTCCTGGTGATTAACCAGGCCGCAGACTCTGCCGACAACGGCATCGAGGCGGACAACCGCGAAGGTGACGAGAACGCCACGCCGCGTTCCATGCCGATGATTGCCAACATGTCCATCGTGGGTAACCCCGGCGAGCGTGGCGTGCGCTTCCGTCGCGGTACCGGCATTCGCATGTACAACACCTACATCACCGACAATGCTACCTGTATCGATGTGGATGGTGACACTTCAAATGGCCTGCTGGGCACTGAAATCCTGTTCGATGGCGTGTCCTTCAACTGTCCGGAAGTGGTAGACGGCGACAACCCCGATCTGCAGTCTTATCTGGACAGTCTGGGTAACGTTTCCCAGACGGGTGGCTCGGTCACTCCGGTTAACCTGGATGGCATGGGTAACTTTGAGACTGTCGACTTCATTGGTGCTACAGACCCGGCCAATGACTGGACCGAAGGCTGGGCATTTGGTGACATCGACACCGGCAGCCCTGACTTCCCGGCTGAGCCAGCAGGTTGTCCTGACGGCACTACCGATGGCAGCCCGATCAACGGCACGCCTACCTGTCTGATGCCGGAAACGATTCTTTCTGACATGCACCTGACCTCCGGTAACTTCTACATTCTCAGCGGCAAAGTTGTGGTGGGTGGAGACAACACTGATTCGGCAACCCTGACACTGGATGCGGGTACTACGGTTGTCGGTAACGATGCCGAGGACTTCCTGGTGATTTCCCGCGGCTCGCAGATTGTGGCCAACGGTACAGCGACTGCACCTGTGACACTGACCGGTCTGGCCGACGTGGATGGTTCCAACCTGTCCGATTCTACTCGCGGACTCTGGGGCGGCCTTGTGATCAATGGCAACGCGCCGATCAACGACTGTCCGGAAGGCGCCGAAGGCGGCACCGTGGAATGTACGAAGGAAGGTGAAGCGAACTCAGGCCTGTTCGGTGGCGCCGATGCTTTCGACTCCAGCGGTAGCCTCAACTACCTTGTCGTCAAGTACGCCGGCTCCAACGTTGACCCTGAGAACCAGCTGAACGGTATCGCCTTCCAGGGTGTAGGTTCCGGCACCATGGTTGACTATATCCAGGTTCACAACAATCTGGACGACGGCATCGAGTTCTTCGGTGGCACAGTAGACGCCATGCACGTGGTTCTCACAGGCAACGCCGATGACTCATTGGACTGGACTGACGGCTGGCAAGGTCGCATGCAGTATGTCCACATTGTTCAGGCTGACGACTCTGCGGATAACGGCATCGAAGCGGACAACCGCGAAGGTGACGAGAACGCTGCACCGCGTTCCAATCCAACCATCGCCAATATGTCCATCCTGGGCAACACTGGCGAGCGCGGCATACGCCTGCGTCGCGGCACGGGAGCCGATCTCTACAACGTGATGGTCGGCGGCTCAGCTACTTGCCTGGACGTTGACGGCGACACTTCGATCGGCCTCATCGGCATGGATATCAACATCGAGAGTGCCTCCTTTGGCTGTTCCGAGGTAGTGGATGGCGATAACCCGGATCTGCAGACCTACCTGGATGGCGCGGTCAACGTGACTCAGGACGGGAGCATACCGCCCGCCGCAACCCTGCCTTCTGATGGATTCTTTGAAGCATCTGACGTGGTCGGATCCGACTTCGACAGCTGGAAAGGTTCCTGGGTATTTGGGCTGTAAACGAGAGAAACGGCAATGAAACGTAAGCAACCAATACCTGCGAAGCTGCCTCTTGCGGTACTGTCAGCCCTGGCGGGAATGTCCGCCAGCGCTACAGCACAGGAGACAGACATCGAGATCAGCGCCACGGTGCCGCAGATCGAAGAAGTATTTGTGACCGGCCAGTTCATCCCGGACGAAAAACGGGACACCTCTGAAATCTCCAACCTCGTTGGTGAAGACGATATGAACCTGGTGCCGGAGACAACAGTCGGCGCGACCCTCTCCAGGGTGGCAGGCCTTAGCCTCGTAGGCGGCAAATACGTCTACGTTCGCGGTCTGGGTGAGCGCTACTCTTCGACCCTGCTTAACCGGTCGCGTATCTCCTCCCCGGTTCCGTTCCAGAAGACGGTGCCCCTAGACATTGTTCCCAACAATATCGTGAAGAGCCTGTTGGTGCAGAAGACCTATTCTGCTCAGTACCCAGGCGACTTCTCCGGTGGTGTTGTGGACATCCGTACCAAGACCATTCCCGATGAAGACTACTTCGTCGCCAAGTTGCGGATCGGCGGCAATTCCGAAACTACAGGCGGCGACGGAATTTTTTACCGCGGTGGCGAGAACGACAACTGGGGCTGGGACGATGGCACTCGCAAAATTCCCAAGAATGTCCAGGGGCTTACCAGTGAAGAGTTTGAAGACGTAGATTACCCCCAGAAAGCCAACCTGGGTGCCAGCTTCTACAACAACTGGGATATCTACGAAAAAGATATGAAGCCCATTTACAGTGGCGAAGCTGAGCTGGGTAAGCGTTTCGATTTCGACAATGGTATGGCGCTGGGCGTATTGGGTAACGTCAAGTACACCAATGTGTGGAATAACACGATCAAGGATCTTGCGCGCTATGAGTTCACTGGTGTCGATGGCGGCAGCAACCAAACCGTTGATTACACACGCTGGATTACCAAGCAAACCGTAAACCTGTCTGGCTTCCTAAACCTTGGTCTGGAGCTTAATCAGGATAACTCGCTGTCTTTCACAGCGCTGAATCTGCGTCAGTCTGAGGACGAAGTTCAACAGGATCGCGGCCTGTCTTCTGAAGACGATGTGACAGACGGAACTTTTGTCGAGAGCTATCGCCTGCAGTGGACTGAAAACGAGATCGAGTCGTTTCAGCTGACCGGCGAGCACTACTTCAGCAGCCTCAACGACATGTTGTTCGAGTGGCGTATCGTAGACGGCTCCGGTTCCAGGGAAGCGCCTGATACCCGCACTTACACATACGCAGAGGACAACAGCGGCTATATGTCTCTGGTTGACCCCAGCCGTCAGGCAGCTGGCGACTTGCGGGATGTTTACCAGGCGCCTGATCGCAATTACAGCCAACTCGAAGATGAGATTGACGACTATGGTTTCGATATAGAGTTGCCGATCGATTTTCTCGAAAGCACCATCAAGGCGGGCTACTCCGACTACGAGCGTGGTCGCGAGAGTGAAGATCGCCTGTTCCGCTTTGGCCTGCAGCCATCGGCACCTGACTACGTGTCGTGGATGACGCCGCAACAGTTGTTCAGCACTGATAACTGGGCGAACCAGTATCTGACGGTGCGAGATTTCTCTGCCGGCCAGGCCAATGCTTCAGGGATCTTCCCGTTTGCCGAGTCGTCCGAGGAAGTGAGCGCTTTTTACGGCACCATTGACTCGCAGGTTTTGCCTTCGGTTCGGGTGCAACTGGGTGTTCGCAACGAAGATACGGACATCACCGCTGATGCCTGGGGTGGTAACACCGAACAGGGCACAGAAAACCTTGTGAAACGCTCCTATTCCGATACCTTGCCCGGCGGCTCGGTCACCTGGGAATTCCTGGAGAATATGCAGGTTCGAGTGGCTTATTCGGAAACAGTAAACCGTCCGAGCTTGCTGGAGATCACCGGTTC
The DNA here is from genome assembly GCF_009388985.1 of Halioglobus maricola. Lineage (NCBI taxonomy): Bacteria > Pseudomonadati > Pseudomonadota > Gammaproteobacteria > Cellvibrionales > Halieaceae > Halioglobus > Halioglobus maricola. Next base: position 4,061,780 of record NZ_CP036422.1, on the reverse strand, counting down.
TACCCTGCGCAATCCCGAAGATCAAAACCTCTATCGCGGTAATGTATTTTTGGAACCCGCCGATGTGGAGAACCTGGATTTACGCTGGGAGTGGTATTTCGGAGCGGCAGACGAAATGTCAGTTGGTGTGTTCTCCAAGGACTTCACCGATCCGATCGAGCTTGCCAAGATTCAGGCACAGGGCGATATCTTCACCTGGTTCAACGCGGAAGAGGCCACGCTGGAAGGTGTGGAGTTCGATATCCGTAAAGAGCTTTACTTCGGCGAATGGTTCGGCATGAGTCCTGAGTGGGACGGTTTCCGCGTATCGGCGAACGTCTCCTGGATTGATTCAGAGGTGACTCTTCTGGGTGACGGCGAAACCGCGGCAGACGTGCCTCTGACCGGCGGTCGCCAGATCGCTCCGCTCTATTCCAACGAGCGCCCCATGACCGGCCAGTCTGACCTGCTGGGGAATGTGTTGTTCTCCTACCAGGGTTATGACAACGGTATCACCGGTAGTATTGCCTACAACTTTACTGGCGAGCGGATCGTGCTGGTGGGTGACAACAATGCGCCGGATATCGTCGAGGAAGACCGCCACCGTGTCGACGTACTGTTGAAGTACGCCTTCGAATGGCAGAACTCTGAATTGGAGTTGGAGGCCAAGGCGGCCAATATTTTCGACTCAGAAGTTGAGTGGACCCAGGGAGGCCAGCTATACGAGCGCTGGGATCCGGGCGTCACCTACAGTCTTGGCTTGAAGGCCAGGTTCTAGTGAATGGGGGCGTAAGCCCCCTTTTTTTGCTGCCGCTTTCGCTGAGCCGCCGATCAGGTGCTAACGCTAACCAGTTCAGTTTTGCTGCTACCGTCGTTATTTTCCTGATAGCGGTACTTGACCGTGCTGCCAGAGGGCGCTTCCTTCAGGCGGGTATCTTCCGGCAGTTTGAACTCCATTTTTTCGCCACGACGGACGCGGCAATTAGCATCTTCGTCGTACTTCTTGGCAGAGTGGAATTTTACGCTCTGGCCTTCACCCGATTCATAGACAGTACCTTCCAACAGGCAGTCTTTGCGTGTTTCTGCCATGGCCAGGCCGGACGTGGCCAACAGGGCTGCGGTAGATAGAGCTGCAATTAACTTTTTCATTGTGTTTACCTCCTCGCGCTCGGGTGGGGTTCAACTACCCCACACCGGGGGTTTCGGCCTCGCGGCCGTATAATTCATTTAAGTGTCACAAAACAATAACAATTGAGTGCTAGGCGACTGCTTAAAATATACCCACAAACGGTCTCCACCATCTATCTTTGTAATAAAAAATTCATAATTCATTCATACATATGAAACAACCATTTCATGAAGAGTGCTGGCGCTGTGGGAGTGTCAAAAAAGAGTCACATTGCTGTAAGAAAAGCCCTGTATTGTGGCGCCAATGAGTTGGATAAATGTTGCCCAAGTGCCCCTTAAGCCTATGATTTCGTTGGTATCATGCGTATTTTTGTAATAGTGGCAGGCCTGTTCGCAACGCTGCTGGCCTCGTCGGCCCACAGCCTCTCCCTGGCCCCGGAAGAATTTGTTGCCTCGCGCCAGCTGGCCTGTGTGTTGGCGGAGCAATCACTGGGATACCTGTCAGAAAATGAATACGGCTCCCGCACTCACACCGTGCTGGATGGCTTCGATGACCTCGAGCGTGACAATATCCTGTCCAAGGCGCTCGGTTACATGGACGGCTTGATGTTTGCGGTTGAGAGCGATAATCCGGATCAGGTTGACGCGCGGCTGCAGACGTTTGTCGACAGTTCTTCCTGCGAAGAGCAGGCCTACTATCGGGTTACCGTTGCCCTATAGCCGGGGCTATTTCGAACCGCACACTTTGCGGAATCCTGCCGCAGTAAACGGGATCATGTGATCGTATGCCGCCTGGAAATCGCTGGAGCGGCATTTCCCCCCGGAAAGTTTATCGATTCGGCCAGTCTGCGCCAGGGTAAGGGTTAGAGCGCCGGACAAGTTGTGGTAACACCAGTAAAGATCTTCATCCCGGGCCCCGGGCAAGGCGCCCCGCAGTGCCTCAATAAATTCCAATACCAGTTTGTCGAATAACTTGGACATCATTTTCTGGCCCCAATAGGGGGAGTTGTTGATGTACGCAATGAGTGCCAGATAATTCTTCCAGCCGTCATCCCCGGTCTCCTGGGCGATTTCCAGAGGGCGCAGGAACGCTTCAATGACTTGCTCTACGGTGGGGCCTTTCTTGCCGGCTTGTTGCTGGCACTCGCGCAGAGCGTTCAGGCGCGAGTCATTAAGGTCGCCCGCCCTGCGTTCAAATACTGCGTTGAACAGGTCGAGTTTCTTGCCGAAATGGTAGCTGGCCAGGGCCACGTCGACGCCGGCACTCGTGGCGATCTGACGCAGGGTCACGCCATCGAAACCATGCAGGGCAAAAAGTTCTTCCGCCGCATCGAGGATGCGCTCGCTCTTGGGACTGGGTGCGCGTTTACTCATTATCGTCCTTATTTTCCAGAGCCAGAGATTAGCATAGTTGTAAATTCAACGCTTGTTGAATACACTCCGCAGCGACAATAAATCATAATGAAGTGGTTTCGAAATCTATGAGCCCAGAAATTTTCAAGTACCTGATGGTAGGGGGCTACGCGCTACTGGTGTACTGGCTATCGTGGCTGGGCATGCGCCGAACCCGCAGTGTCGAGGGTTTTTCGATTGGCAACAAGGATATGAGTCCCTATCTGGTTGGCATAACCCTGGCAGCGTCTATTTCATCCACGGCGACCTTCGTAATCAACCCGGGCTTTGTCTACACCCATGGTCTTTCCGCGTATATCCATTACGGCGTCGCAGGCTCTCTGGGTATTCTCACCGCATTTCTTGTGCTGACCAGGGGCTTCCTGCGCCTCGGAGAAGATAGCGCCGCTGTTACGATCCCCCAGTGGATTTATTATCGTTACAACCACCGTGGTTTCAGCCTGTTCTTCGCGTTTATTAACCTGCTCTCCATTACCTTCGTGGTACTGATTCTGGTGGGCTGTAGTTTGTTGGTGACCGGTCTTTTTCCCGTGGAGCAGAAGACCGCCTTGATTATGGTCCTGCTGTTTGTGTTCTCTTACGTTTTGATGGGGGGCACGTATGCCCACGCCTATACGAATTCCTTGCAGGGCATCATGATGATGTTGGTGACTGTGGTTTTGTTTGTACTGGGCTTCAAGTACTTCGACGGTGATTTTCTGGGATCCCTGAACAGAATCGGCGAGGGCTACGGCTCGATTTACAATCCCGACAGCAATCTCTACTTCGACTTCTTTTCGGTCTTTCTGAGTGGGTTTGTCGTGACATTCGCGCTGATGCTACAGCCGCATATTCTGACCAAGGTTTTGTATCTTCGCAGCGAAAAAGACATTGGCAAGTTCATTGGCACGACCGTCGCGGTGGGCTCGCTGTTTATGCTGATGTTGATGATTGGTTTTTATGCGCGCCTCTCCGGCGTGGACGTGGGGGCCCAGGATACGGTGGTCCGGGAATACCTGCTGCACGAATTCAGCTCCTCGCTGTGGGGCGAGTATGTGCTGGTGTTTATCTTTATTACCCTGCTGGCTGCGGGGATGAGTACGCTTGACGGCATCCTGGTCTCGCTTTCCGCAATGGTAGTGAACGATATCGTGCATCCGCTGGCCGGCGAAAAGGTGGACGGCCTGGTCATGTCCCGCTGGGTACTCGTGGGTGTAGGCATTGTCGGTGTTGTTCTCGCATGGAACCCGCCGCCATTGATCGGCTTGTTCGCCCAGAAGGGCGTCTATGGGCTCGCGGCAGCGTCGCTTGTGCCGGTGCTGTTCGGCGTGCTGGTGCGGCGCCATATTCCCCTTTGGGTGGTGGCGGGTTCTGCCGCGATAGGCCTGCTCCTGCACCTTGGGCTCAACTTGTTCGGCGGGGTGGAAAACCCGGCCGTTTCAGCCACATACGCGATACTGGCGGCGCTGGCTTTCGGTCTTGCTGGTTTATTCCTGACACGTAATACGCCCAACAATCACCCTGCCGGCGTGTAAAAAATTTCATTCGAAGCTTGACAGTTCAACGCTTGTTGAATTACTTTTCCAGTCAATTCAACAATTGTTGAAATAAATGCGCGATTAGGCCTTCGCGCTGATAACACTAAGATTTGCCGTCAAAATAAGACACAAACAGAGGATTACACATGAAACCTTGTACCGCCCGTACGCCGCTTTTCGCTGCCATCGCGATGGCCACTGCTGTGGGTTCCCCCGCTGTTGTCGCCCAGAGTGAAGGTGAGAGTTTCTCCCTCGAGGAAGTGGTCGTTACCGCCCGCCGCCGTTCTGAGAGCCTGCAGGATGTGCCCATCGCAGTTACGGCTATCTCAGGTGACGCCCTGACCTTGAAAGGGGCCTCCGATATAACCGAGCTGGCGCAGGCTGTTCCCAGCGTTACTCTCGAGCCTTCCAGGGCTACTAACACTACCCTCACAGCGTTCATTCGGGGTGTGGGACAACAAGACCCGCTGGCTGGTTTCGAGCAGGGCGTCGGCCTGTACATGGACGATGTCTACATGTCTCGCCCCCAGGGAAATGTGGTGGACATCTACGATGTAGAACGTATCGAAGTGCTGCGTGGTCCGCAGGGTACGCTGTATGGCCGCAATACCATGGGTGGCGCCATTCGCTATGTCACCCGACGGCTTGACGATGAGCTCAGCGGGAGCTTGAAAGCAAGCTATGGTGACTACGATCAGGTTGATCTGGTGGGAACGATCAGTGTGCCGCTCGGCGATACCTTCCGTGTGGGGGGAACACTGGCATCTTTTCAGCGCGACGGATTCGGCGAGAGCCTTACCACGGGCGATGACAACTACAGCAAGGATATTCTGGCCTATCGTCTGAGCGCCGAGTGGTTGCCGACGGAAGATTTGCTGGTGCGATTCTCCTACGACGACACTCAGGATGAGTCGGACCCGGTGGCGGGCTATCGTCCACGCGCCGGAGCGGCCTCTGGCGAACCTGTGCTGAGCGATATCCGCGATACCTGGGCGGGCGCTGCTGACAATGCGACCACGGCTGGAATCAATGGCAACAATGAAGTCGAAGCCGATGGCTGGGCGCTCTCCGTAGACTGGAACTTCGGCGACCACTATACGCTTCGCTCGATTACTGCTGACCGTTCCGACTACACCGAATCCGTGATCGATTTCGACAGCTTGTCAGTGGACGATTTCGACGCGCCAGTGATCTACGACAACGAGCAATTCACGCAGGAATTCCAGCTGCTATACAGCGGCGAAAAAATGAACCTGGTCACGGGCTTATTCTACATCGACGCAACTGCCTCCAATGATTTCGATGTTGTCCTGGGGCAGTTGGGCCGCGTGGCCTACGGTACTGAATTGACGTCCTATACAGGCGGCACGGTGGACACTGAGTCCTGGTCGGCGTTTGCTGATATGACCTGGAACTTTACTGAAAGGCTGTCCGTCGCTGTGGGTGTTCGCTATACCGAGGATGAGCGCTCAGTCGATGTGTACAGGGCAAGCTATCTTGGGGTGGGCTCACCCTTCTTTGGCAACGATGATGCTTTCCTCCTGGGTGCGACAAGCGACTATGAGGCCAGCGAAACCTGGGATGATTGGTCCCCTCGTGTCAACGTCAGCTATCTGTGGAATGACGACATGACGGTATACGCTGGCTACAGCCAGGGCTTCAAAGCGGGAATGTTCGATCCACGCGGCGCAAATTTTGTGACTCCCGCCGTTGAAGAGGGTGTGGATCCCGAGACACTGGACTCCTATGAAGTGGGTTTCAAATCCACCTACTGGGACGGTCGGGCGGTGACCAACATCGCGCTTTTCTATTCGGAATACACCGACATGCAGGTGCCTGGTTCGGTCGGTATCGACAGCGACGGTGACGGCACCAATGACGATTTTGTCGGCACGCTGACTAACGCGGGCGAGTCGGAAATCGCGGGTATCGAGATCGAAGGTACCTTCCTGCTGACTGAGCGATTGAGCATGCAAGTCGCAGCGAGTTTTCTGGATACAGATATCACCGAGTGGATCGTCAATGATGTCGACGTCTCTGATGATCGCTACATTCAGAACACACCGGAAGAGATGGCTTATGTTGGCTTCAACTACGTGATGGATGCCTTCGGCGGCGATTTGAACTGGAACGCCAGCTACTCCTATAAGGGAGATATCACCCAGTTCGAATTTGAAGCGCCGGTGATCGACCAGGACTCCCACGACATCGTCAATGCCAGTGTCGTCTGGTTGTCAGCGGCCGACACCTGGTTGCTGGGCATTCACGGTAAAAACCTGACCGACGAAGATGTTAAAACTGCCGGTTATTGTTTCGGTAATGAGGTCTACTGCTCAGCGATCGGCCTGGAGGACAACACGACTATTTTCTACGGCCCGCCCCGTACCTGGACGGTGACCGCAGAGTATCGCTTCTAGATGTGTGCAGAAGGGCAGCAATGCCCTTGTTTGGGCCGCGGTTGATCCCGCGGCCCTTTTTTCCAGACCAGATTCGTGGATACTTAAGCAGTGAACAGATTTGATTCAGTCGCCCCCTTGATGCCGGAGATCTTCTCGCTACACGGCAAATGGCGGGGCGCCAAGGACGCGGTGATTTGCGGGGACGCGCGCTGGAGCTGGGCTGAGTTCTGTGCAGCCAACCATCGCTTTGCCCACGGCCTGCGCGCGCGCGGTGTGCGCACTGGCGACCGGGTAGCCATCGTCATGTCCAATGGCCTGCCCATGGTTCAAGCCATTTTCGGCATCATGGCTTCCGGAGCCTGCTCGGTGCCCATCAACCTGTCTGTTAGTGACGATGCTTTAGCAGGCATGCTCAGCGATGCTGGCATTGTCGCGCTCGTTGCCACGGCGGAGCAGGCTGTTCGCATCCGCAAAATGGCCGGTAGTTTGCCCGCGTCACTGCAGCTACTGGTGACCGACAGCCACGCTGTCGATGATTGGATTTCTCTCGACGAATTGTGCGCAGGCCAGCCGGAGTCTATGCCATCTCCAGATTACGACGGTGATACGCCGCTCAATATCATTTACAGCTCTGGCACTACCGGCTTGCCCAAAGGCATTCTGCACAATCACCGTGGGCGACGTGACTGGGCCTACGATCTCGCGATTGCGTTGCGCTACAACGGCTCCGCTCGAACGCTGCTTACCATCGGGCTCTACTCCAATATTTCCTGGGTGGCGATGCTCTGTACGCTAATCGCCGGCGGCACCCTCGTTGTACAGTCTCGATTTGATGCGGTGGAGTTTTTGCGCAGTACAGAAGAGGAGGGGATCACCCACACGGCTATGGTGCCGATCCAGTTTCAGCGCGTGGTTGAATTGCTTAAGGCGGGGAATGGCGATGTCTCAAGTATGCAGGGCATGATGAGTTGTGGTTCGCCATTGCACGAGAGCCTCAAGCAGGAGATTTTCGAGTACTTCCCCTGCGGGATTATTGAACTTTACGGTCTTACCGAAGGTATTATTACGACACTGGAGCCGGAGGAGGCCGAAGGCCGTTGGTCGAGTGTGGGCAAGCCGCTTATCGGCACCGACATCTGTATTGTCGATGACAATGACAGGGTTGTTGGCACGAATCAGAGCGGCGAGATTGTGTCCCGGGGCCGCATCTCGATGCCGGGTTACTGGGCGCGTGAAGACGCGACCCTGGAAGCAGAGTTCATTGACGCAAGCGGTGTACAGTGGCTGCGCTCAGGCGACATCGGCTATGTGGACGATGAAGGCTACCTCTATATCGTCGATCGAAAGAAGGACATGATCTTGTCCGGTGGTCAGAATATCTATCCGCAGGATATCGAAGCGATCCTGTTTGATCATCCGGCGATCGATGATGTCGCCGTGATTGGCCTGGCCAGCGCTCGATGGGGTGAGACTCCTGTTGCACTGGTGGTACCTGCTGACACAGGCTGTGAGCCGGGTTCATTAAAAGAGTGGGCTAACAGTCATCTGGGTAAACAGCAGCGCCTGGCAGATGTCATCCTGGTTGATGAGTTGCCACGCAACCCGAACGGCAAGATACTGAAGCGCGAATTGCGCCAACAGTTCAAGGACCGTGAATATGGCTGAATATGTCGACCATTATTACCAGAGCACAGATGGCCTGCGCCTGTACGCTCGGGACTATGCCTGCCGCACACCCGGGCGGGCTGAGCCACCGGTTGTGCTGTGCATGCATGGCCTCACCCGCAACTCCGCCGACTTTGCCGGATTAGCGAGCCAATTGAGTCAAGCCTGTCGAGTTGTTTCAGTCGATTGCCGCGGTCGTGGAAAATCAGACTACGATCCGGTGGTGGCCAACTACAATCCCGCTGTCTATGTTCAGGACATGCTGACCTTGTTAGAAGATCTGCAGATCGACAAGGTGATTCTCTGCGGGACGTCGATGGGTGGCTTGATGTCTATTATGATGGGTGCCACGCAGCCAGGGCGTATTCTTGGGATGGTCATCAACGACATTGGGCCCGAGATTGACCCGCGAGGTCTCGACCGTATCAAAGCCTATGTCGGCAAGACCAAACCGGTACACAATTGGGATGATGCCGTGGCGCAGGCGCGAGAAATCAATGGTATAGCGTTTCCCGACTTCACTGATGAGGAATGGAAGGAGTTCACGCGCGGGATCTACAACGATGTTGACGGTATTCCCGTGCTGGCTTACGACCCGGCGATTTCACAGCCCATCGATAGTGATAAGGACGTGGCCGCGCCGCCGGACCTGTGGCCGCTGTTCGACGCGGTTTCAGGCATCCCGCTCCTTGTAGTACGCGGTGAGACCTCGGATATTCTGGCGCGCAGTTGTGTCGATACCATGCGAGAGCGCAAGCCGGATCTTCAGTACGTCGAAATCCCTGGCCGCGGCCACGCTCCGACGCTCAATGAAGCGTTGGCATTAGAGGCTATCGAGCAATTTCTGCAAGGTCTTCCCTGATCATTCGGCGAGGCGTTTGAAAGCGCCATGCATTATCGGCTTGTCTGTACCTTTCTCCACGAGGCGCCACTGGTAAGTATCGACATCGGTAAATTCCCAGTATTCCATGTAAGTGGCTGCACCACTGTCGCCAAAACTCTTTAGTTCATTGACCATGGTGTCCCCTTCAAAATGGGTGCGATACTTGAACAGGTTCACCTGCATATCCGCTGCAGAGTGCACACCAACAATGGCGTTTTCCTCCGGGTCCCAGTACCAGAATCCTGTGGATGTTAATGCTTCTTCGCCATTTTCTATGCTGTAGCCACGGGCCTGCACCGAGTGCTTACCGGGGCCCCAGTGAAAGCGTTGATACGAATAGTCCACGATTACCCATTTGCCGCCGATCAGTCGCTCGAACGGAGCCAGCGGGTTTGCGTTCGCGGCGACTGACAACAATGTGAATAGCAATAAAGTGCTAATGCGAGTTGGCATGGTGGGTTCCTCGTGACTTCAGGTGGAAGTTTAGCGCATAGCGGGCCGACTCTTGCTGAGCTATTCACATGGGAAATTTTCACTATTACCCGGCTAGAAACTTTTTCAAAAGAACCGATATACTGCGCGAGCCGTATAAAAGCGTAGGGTCAAAGTTACCTTTCGCTAATAAATAAACGCAACCTGGAAGAGTCTTATGTCTAATATCAACCGCCGGTTTACCCCGGTACGCCTCGCCGCAGCTATCACTCTCGCCTCTGCCGTCGCAGCGCCCACTGCCTTCGCCCAGCTGGAAGAAGTTATCGTTACCGCCCAGAAACGGGTCGAGAGCCTGCAGGATGTGCCGCTGTCCATCACCGCCGTTGCCGGTGACAAGATGGAAGAGGCAGGCGTCTTCAAGATCGAAGATTTGCAAACCTTCACGCCTAACCTGTCAATGACCGAGACCGGCATCAGCACCCAGATTTATATTCGTGGTGTCGGTACCGGCAACAACCAGGGCTTCGAGCAGTCCGTGGGCCAGTACGTAGATGGCGTCCACTATGGTCGCCAGCAATTGCTGCGCGCACCTTTCCTCGACCTTGAGCGTGTCGAGGTCCTGCGTGGCCCCCAGGGTATTCTGTTCGGAAAGAACAGTATTGCGGGTGCGCTAAACATTGTGACAGCCAAGCCCACCGACGAGCTCGAAGGACGTGTTACTGGTAAGTACTCCCCGGACGGTGAGATCACCGAGTTCACCGGTATCCTGTCAGGCCCACTGACTGACAACCTCTTCGGACGTATTTCAGCGCGCAAGTATGATGAAGACGGCTGGATGGAAAACACCACCCTGGGCAACGACGAGCCCGAGCGTGACGAATGGGCCCTGCGCGGTCAGCTGCTTTGGGCCGCGACCGACAACCTCGAGATTACTTTCAAAGCCGAGCGCGATGAGTTTGACGTAAACGGCCGCCAGATCGAAATTGTGCAGGATGATCCCGGTCTCGCGGATGCGCCGCTGCCCGGTTTCAACTTCTCCCAGATCCTGGGGCTGTTGGGTTATCCCGGCGGTATTGAAGAGGCCAAGCAGAACAACAAGCGTCAGCGCGACGAGTCCGAGATTTCCGAGAATGAGATCGAGAACTACACCCTGACGATTGACTACGCCATGGGTGACTATGAGCTTACGTCGATCACTGGTTTCGTCGGCTATGACATCCTCAATGGTTGTGACTGTGACTTCGTAGCAGCACCGATTATCGATACTCTGGAAGCGGAAGAATATGACCAGTTCAGTCAGGAGATCCGGATCGTGTCACCGGGCGGTGAAACTGTCGATTGGCTGGCCGGGGTCTTCTACCAGGAAAGTGAACTGAACTATGACGGCGATCTGACCGTCCCGACAGATGCGATTCTCGGCAGCCCTGCTATCGCCGGCGGAGCCCTTGCACCCTTGACGGGTACCGGCGCCAAGCGTTTCTACAACCAGGACAGTGAGGCGTGGTCTGTCTTTGCCCAGGCAACGTGGAATATTAACGACACCATGCGCCTGGTACTGGGTGGCCGTTACACCGACGAGACGCGCGACGCCGATCGTGAAGTATTCATCACCGACCTCGATGGCAATTTCCTTGAAAATTCAGCGGCACCTTTCCTGTGGTTCGCTGTGTTTGGTGTTGAAAACCAGCAGATCCCTGGCCACCAGCTGGACGGCAGCCGCGACGAGAGCGATTTCACGCCTGCGGTTAACTTCCAGATGGATGTCACTGAGAATGTGATGATGTACGTCTCCTATACCGAGGGCTTCAAGTCCGGCGGTTTCGATGCCCGTTCCAACTCTACTGCGAGCTGGGAGTTCGAGGGTGAGGAGAACGAGACCTACGAACTGGGCGCCAAGTCTACCCTGCTGGACGGCACGCTCGAGTTCAACGCCGCCCTGTACTACACCGAGTACACCGACCTGCAGATAGCGCAGTTCGACGGCACCCTCGGCTTCAACGTGGGCAACGCGCCTGAAACTGAACTCTGGGGAGTGGAGATCGATGGTCGCTGGGCGATCACTGATAACCTGACAGCCGCCTATGGCGCAGCCTATCTCGATCACGAGTACACGGATTACCCCAACGGTAACTGTTACAACCGTGAGACTCCCAATCCTGAGACCGGGTTGTGTGATTACACCGGCCGTACCGGCCAGTACGCACCTGAGTGGAGCGGCTTCTTCAGCCTGAGCCATGTCTACCCGCTGGGTGCCGAACTGGAGCTGCACAGCGCCTTCGACCTGTCCTACACCGGTGAGCAAAATGTGCACGTGAACCTGGACCCGCAGTGGGAAGTGGATGACCTCACCCAGATGAACTTCCGCATGGGTCTCTACGCTGACAGCTGGGATGTCGCGGTACTGGTACAAAACCTGTCGGACGAGCAGCAGTTCACTTACGTGGGCAACACGCCGCTGTCTGGCAGCACCTTTGGCACCAATACCTTCTACAGCTTCATGTCACGGCCTCGCACGACCTACCTGCAGGCTACCTGGCACTTCTAAGCCCGGTGTGATTGATGTGGCGGCTCTTTTGAGCCGCCATTTTTTTATCTGAATTTCCAAGGAATCCACTATGCGAGGAATCATCATCGTCTACGCGCTGGGTCTGGCTATCGCCTGGGCCGGCAGTCAGGGTTCAGCTAGCTATGCTGGAATGCCCGTCTTCGCGCTCTGTGCTTTGCTGGCTTTTGCCTTGCAATGGCTTGCGTTCGTGCCGGCTTATCTGAAGCAGACAGAAAAATTCTACGATCTTGTCGGCAGCATCACCTACACCAGTTGTATCGTGCTTGCCCTTGCGCTCAGTGGCTCCATTGATATGCGCTCGCTGTTGCTGGCTATCTGTGTGCTGATCTGGGCTTCGCGTCTTGGCGCTTTCCTTTTTGCGCGCATCCACAAGGATGGTGCGGATGATCGCTTTGACAAGATCAAGCCCAACCCCGTTCGGTTTTTCATGACCTGGAGTCTGCAGGGTTTGTGGGTATTGATCACCGCCGGTGCAGCACTCGCAGCGATAGCATCAGACAGCGATGCTCCCATCGGGGTGCTGGCATGTGTCGGCGTGCTCTTGTGGGTCGCCGGCTTTGCGATAGAAGTCATTGCCGATCACCAAAAACGCGTGTTTCGCGGCCGTGCTGGTGCTGGCGAATTTATCACCGAGGGTTTGTGGGCGCGCTCCCGTCATCCCAATTATGCAGGCGAGATACTGCTTTGGTTTGGGGTGGCCTTGATCGCCTTGCCAGCGCTGCAGGGCTGGGCCATGGCGACCCTGGTATCACCGGTATTTGTTTACTTGCTGTTGTCGCGTGTGAGCGGTGTTCCGCTGCTGGAGAAGAAGGCGGATGCCAAGTGGGGCGGGCAGGAAGAATACGAAGCCTACAAGGCGCGTACCCCGGTACTTTTCCCCCGGCTTTTCTAGCGACGCCAGAGAGGCGAGCCGTCAGTGCGCAGAGAGCGGCTTGGATTGCGCGCTGGGCTGGCCTACCATGTTAGATTCTGCGCTTTGGCGGCGTCCACAACGAGAGCTTTATATGAACAATACCCTGGTTATCTGGCATGAGATGCTGGCGGCTCAAGACCCCTCTCGACTGGCGGAAGTGATTGCGGATGACTGTGATTTTGTCTCTCCCGTTCTGCACACAACGCAAGAGGGTGGCGAGCTGACCAAAATGTACCTGACGGGGGCGTTTCACATCCTCGGCGTGGGTGGAAGCTTCCGCTATATTAAGGAAGTCGTCAGCGGCAACCATGCGGTGCTTGAGTTTGTCACGGAGGTTGATGGCCTGACAGTCAATGGCGTGGATATCATGACCTTCGACGACGAGGGTAAGATTTGTGAGTTCAAGGTTATGGTGCGTCCTCTCAAGGCTCTCCATCTGGTGAAGCAGAAGATGGCTGATATGCTGGAGCAACTGTCAGCCTGATCTGTTTGGATAGGCTATATTTTCAGGAAGGCAATCAGGAGAACCACAATGTTGAAGAGCACCGCGGCGGCGAAAACACCTTTGCGCACCACACTTGCTGCAGCCCTCGCTGTCTTTCTTGCGGCCTGTGGCGGTGAAGAGCAGGCAACCGCGCCTGCGGCTGTTGCAACACCTGAGCCCCAACCCGAGCAGGAGGTGGTTGAAGTGGCAAAAATTGAAGGTGAAGTTTTCTATCGCGAGCGGATCATGCTGCCTCCCGGCACCGAGGTGGAGGTGCAGCTAGAGGATATTTCCAGGGCTGATGCTATGGCGACGGTGATGGCCAGTGTCATGCTCAAACCCCAGGGTGGCCCGCCTTATCCGTTCAGTATCGAGTACAACCCGGCCGAGATAGACGAGCGTATGCGCTACGCCCTGCGAGTGCGCATCACCGACCCGGATGGCAGGCTGCGCTTTACCAATACTGACTATATCGATCCTTTCAGCGGCAATCCGGTGAGTGTGTTGGTTCAAAACGTGGCGCGCACCGAACCGCGGGAGGAAGCACGCACAGAACAACAGCAGGCACCCTCGGCAGGTGGTGGTGCGGCTGTGGCTGCACCAGCGGAGCCCGAGGAGGGCACTATTGTCTGGATTCTCGACACACTGGCCGGTGAAACCGCGCCCGCCGGGGCTGGGGGCAAGGCAATTGATCTGCATATGAATGCAAGTAAAAGCACGGCGGCGGGCTTCTCTGGCTGCAACCGCTACAGCGGAGGCTTCAGTACCGATGGTGGGTCCACTCACGGCACCCCCATTGTCTTTGGCAATTTAGCGGGAACGATGATGGCCTGTGCGGATGGGGGTGAGTTGGAGCAGCGTTATCTCAAGACACTGGGCAGCGTTGATGCTTATCGCATGGAGGGGGATAACCTCGCCCTGCTGTCAGGTAGCGAGGTTGTCGCGACCTTTAAGCCCAAGTAGGGAGTAGTTGTGGAACTCGATACCAGACAGACTCTGATTGCGGCCATTCTGGTCCTCTATCTGGGGCGATTTCTCAATGCGCGGTTGGCGCTATTGCGCAACTACAATATTCCGGAGCCTGTGACCGGAGGGCTTCTCGCTTCAATTTTCTTCGGGCTGCTGTATACGTTTGCCGATATCGAAGTCAATTTTGATATGGCGAATCGGGATATGCTGCTGGTGGTCTTTTTCACCACCATTGGTCTCTCATCCCGGATTGATGTCCTCAAGGCTGGCGGCAAATCACTGGGCATTCTGCTGTTGCTGGCCGCGGGGTATTTGCTTATCCAGAACCTGGTGGGTATCGGTATTTCGGCAGCCACCGGCAGCGTGCCGGTACTCGGTGTGCTCACGGGCTCAGTGAGCTTAAGCGGCGGTCACGGCACTGCCATCGCCTGGGCGCCGACCTTTGCGCGTGACTACGGTATCTTATACGCCATGGAGATTGGCCTCGCCTGCGCCACATTTGGCCTCATTTTTGGTGGCATCATCGGCGGTCCCATCGCCCGTTTTCTGGTGTGGCGGCACAAATTGACACCTGACGCCACTGGCGACCTGACGGTTGGTTTTCGCTACAAAGAACACGAAATTATCAACGTCGACAGTATCCTCCAGGTGCTGCTGGTGATCGCCATAGCGATTGGCCTGGGCCTCCATTTGAACCTGTTGTTCGGTAGCTGGGGGGTTAAGCTTCCCGACTTCGTAACCTGTCTCTTTGCCGGGATTATCCTGACTAATAGCCTGCCGCGCTTCCTGCCCAAGTACCAGTGGCCCTCGGGTACGCGCTCATTGGCCCTGGTGTCAGATGTCAGCCTGGGCCTGTTCCTGGCCATGTCGTTAATGAGCCTCCAGTTGTGGGCCCTGGCTGATCTGGCGGGTTCGATGATGTTGCTACTCGTCGCTCAGGTGGTTCTCATCAGTCTGTTTTCCATTTTCGTGGTGTTTCGCGCTCTGGGTGGTGACTACGACGCGGCCGTTATTTGTTCAGGTTATTCCGGGCTGGCGTTGGGGGCGACCCCCACCGCGATCGCCAATATGACGGCGGTAACGAAATCCCTCGGTCCGGCCCCGAGAGCCTTTATTGTGGTGCCTCTGGTGGGAGCTTTCTTCATCGATCTGTTCAATGCAGTCGTCATCAACCTGCTGTTGGCGTGGTTTGGTTGACGTTTCCGGTGGTAGTAATAGATAGCAGAGGCTGTATATAATCCGCCCCCCGGCGATTATCATAGATTTGCATGAAATTCAGCGACCGACTCAGTAAGAACGCTACCGCCAGGGCCATGGCCCTGGTGGCGTTGCTGTTCGCCGCTGCGCTGCAGATCCAGGAGGCCAGCCACGATCACTGGAGCGGCCTCGACGACAGCTATTCTCAATGCCTGGTCTGCAAAAGCGGCAGCGGGGCGGCTATGCCGGTTTCCGGTATGCCCATATTGCCCCCGGTGGCCGCATCTACACCGGATTCCGCTGACCAGCAATCCAGTCACGCCGGCGCCAGCCTGGCCTTCCTTGCGCGGGGACCTCCGCAACTTTCCTGACTATAAAACTTAATTTTATAATCTTCAGGAGATAGCAATGAAACGATTGATTCCCCTCGCTGTGGCTGTCGCCGCAGCGAACGCGGCTGTAGCCGACGAAAACCTTCCCATGGAACATGTGCTGGTATCTGTGCCGCTGCACAAGCAGGCTGCTGAAACCGCCATGCCTGTCACTGTGCTTACTGGCGACGATTTGAGCCGTGCCGCTTCCGCCACCCTGGGGGATACCCTGGGTAACAAGCCTGGCCTTGCCAACGCTTCCTTCGGCCCCGGTGTGGGCCAGCCGGTAATTCGCGGCCACCAGGGTGCTCGAGTCACCGTGCTGCAAAACGGTACCAGCAGTGCGGATGCCTCTAATCTCAGTGCCGACCACTCAGTTGCGGTTGAGCCCCTGCTGGCCGATAGCATCGAAGTTCTGCGCGGCCCCGCTACCCTATTGTACGGCGGCGGTGCCATTGGTGGTGTTGTCAATGTGATCGACAACCGTGTACCGGCTAACCTGAGTGAAGAATCTGCCGGTGCGCTGGAGTATCGCCACGACAGTGCTTCTGATCTGGACAATGTCGTCGGACGCTTCGACGGCAGTTCCGGTAATTTCGCCTTTCATGCCGACGTGCTCTATCGCGACTGGAATGACCTGGAAATCCCCGGCTACGCCATGCTCGATGATGATCATGACGAGCATGAAGAGGAGGAGCACGAAGGCGAAGAACATGACGAGCATGAGGACGAAGAACAGACCAAGGGCGTATTGGACAATACCGGTGGCCGCACCAAGAGCTTTACCCTCGGCAGCTCTTACCACTTCGAAAGCGGTTTTATCGGTCTCGCGGTAAACCGTCTGGAGAATGAATACGGTATTCCCAATGGCTCCCACGGCCATCATGACGAGCACGAAGAAGAGCACGAAGAAGAGCACGAAGAAGAGCACGAAGAAGAGCACGAAGAAGAGCATGACGAGCATGACGAGCATGAAGAGGAAGGTCATGGCGAGGACATCCGCATCGATCTGGAGCAGACACGCTACGACGTAGCCATGCATCTGCATGAGCCCCTGTCGGGCCTCGAAGTGTTCCGTGGCTTCTTGACCTATACCGACTATGAGCACGATGAAATTGAAGGCACCGGTGAGATAGGCACTACCTACAGCAACGAAACATGGGAAGCTCGGCTGGAAGCCGTGCACCAGCCGATCGGCAATTTCCATGGTGTCGTTGGTCTGCAGATGGTGGATGGCGAGTTCAGTGCGCTCGGTGAAGAGGCCTTTATCCCGCAGACCGATAGCAGCGAGCTGGGTCTTTTCTTGGTAGAGGACTACCACGCTGGCGACTGGATGTTCGAACTGGGAGCCCGCTACGACCGCGATGAGCGTGACCCCGATACCTATGCCGCCGGCAGCGAATCCTTCAATGCGTTTAGCGCCTCCGGCTCTGCACTGTGGGATATCGACGGTGCCTGGTCTGTCGGCGCAGCCCTGTCGATTGCTGAGCGTGCTCCCGCTACTGAGGAGCTCTATTCCAATGTTGAAGCGGAAGACGAGCACGATCTGGTGGTCCACGCCGCGACCAGCTCGATTGAAATCGGTAACACCGAGCTCGATACTGAAACCTCCAACAATGTTGACCTGAGCCTCAACTGGTACGGTGAGGGTAGCTATCTGAGCGTGACTGCCTACTACAACGATTTCGAGGACTACATCGGGCTGTTCGCCACTGGCGAGGAAGTCGATGAAGTGCCTGTGTACGTGTATGCGCAGGAAGACGCTGAGTTCTACGGTATCGAAATTGACAGTGAGTGGACCGTGGCCAGCATCGGTAGTGGTGATGTGATTGTGGGCGTCTATGGTGACTACATTCGCGCTGAACTCGACAACGGCGACGATGTGCCGCGTCTGCCGCCCATGCGCGTCGGTGGAAGCTTGAGTTGGGTTGCGGATAATTGGGAAGTATGGACCCGAGTGGTTGATGCGGCTGATCAGGACAAACCGGGTGTCAATGAGGAAGAAACAGAGGGATACACGCGCTGGGACCTCGGCGGTGAGTATCGTCTGGCGCTGGGTTCCGGCGAGTTGGTGACATTTGTGAACCTGAACAATGTCTCAGACGAGGAGATTCGCCTCAGTACATCCTTCCTGCGTGAGATCGCACCGGAGGCCGGGCGCTCCATCGAGGCTGGTATTCGCTATAGCTTCTAGCGCTTAAATCTGTATAATCCCCGCCCCCTCCCTCTGGGGGCGGCTTATTCTGCCGTCCAAGGAAACGACATGTCTACGCAAGCGGCGGTATCCAGCTTTTCTGAGTTGGCCCTTCCCGATTCCCTGCAAAAAGCACTCGCTGATGTCGGCTATGAAAAGCCGTCTGCGATTCAGGCCGCGACTATTCCTGCCCTGCTTGAGGGCCGCGATGTCCTCGGCCAGGCCCAGACCGGAACGGGTAAAACTGCCGCCTTTGCGCTTCCTGTACTGGCCAATCTTGGCCCTGCGAGTGGCTCCCCTCAGGTGCTCGTGCTGACACCGACCCGCGAGCTCGCGATTCAGGTAGCGGAGGCTTTTCAGAAGTACGCCACCTATCTCAAAGACTTCCACGTGTTGCCTATATACGGCGGCACCGATTATCGCGGCCAGCTGCGCCAGTTGAAGCGCGGAGTGCAGGTTGTCGTCGGAACCCCGGGACGGGTGATGGACCATATGCGTCGCGGCTCGCTGGACCTCTCTGGCCTGAAGAGCCTTGTTCTGGACGAGGCCGATGAGATGCTGCGCATGGGCTTTATCGACGATGTGGAGTGGATACTCGAACAGACCCCCGATGAGCGCCAGGTGGCCCTGTTTTCCGCCACCATGCCCAACGCCATTGCGCGTATTGCCAAGCGCCACCTGAACGATCCGATTGAAGTCGCTATCGAAGTGCAGACCATGACCAATCAATCCATTCGCCAGCGTGTGTGGATGATGGCCGGTGTGCACAAGCTTGATGCGCTCACCCGGATTCTCGAAGTGGAGGATTTCGATGCAGTGATCGTGTTTGTTCGGACTCGGATCGCGACGACCGAGATCGCAGATAAACTTGCGGCGCGCGGCTATTCCTCAGCGGCACTCAACGGCGATATTCCACAGAAGCAGCGCGAAGCCACCATCGACAAGCTCAAGCGCGGCAATATCGATATCCTGGTCGCGACCGACGTAGCGGCCCGGGGGCTCGACGTGGAGCGCATCAGCCACGTGGTCAACTACGACATTCCCTATGATGTTGAAGCTTATGTGCACCGTATCGGGCGCACCGGCCGTGCAGGTCGTACAGGCGATGCCATCCTGTTTGCGGCCAATCGTGAGCGACGTCTGCTGCGTGCTATCGAAAAAGCCACTGGCACCATTGAGAAGATGGAGTTGCCTTCCGCTGAGCAGGTTACTGACAAGCGTATCGGCAAATTCAAGCAACAGATCTCAGAGGCGCTGGACACGGCGGATCTCGATGTGTTCCGCAAAGTGGTGCAGGATTATCAGGCCGAGTATGGCGTACCTGTGCTGGAAGTCGCTGCGGCGCTTGCGGCCATGGTTCAGGGAAAAACACCGCTAGTCGCCAAGCCTGTTGCCGAGAAAAAGCAGGACAAAAAGCACGACAAAGAGCGACACAAGGCCAAGCGTACCGCCAGGAGTTCTCGCGATGAGAGCTACGACCCGCGTGAAGCCAAGGAGAAAGGTGAAGTTGCCGGGCCGGAAAAGGGTATGGAGCGCTTTCGCATCGAAGTTGGCCATGAGCACAAGGTAAAGCCGGGCAATATTGTCGGCGCTATCGCCAACGAAGCGGACATCGATGCGGAGTATATCGGCCGGATAGAGATCTACGATGATCACAGCACCGTCGATCTCCCCGAGGGGATGCCCAAAGAATTGTTCAAACATCTCAGGACAGTGTGGGTGAGCGGGCAGCGCTTGCAGATATCCAAGCAACTGGAAGGCACTGGCAAGCCGCGCAAGCGCAACAATGGCCCCAAGCACCGCAGCAAGGGCAAGCCGCCGGGCAAGTGAAATCCTGCGCCCGGGCTGGTAAAATCTGACCTCAGTTCAGAGAGACACCAACCACATGAGCAAGCGCATCATTGTCGGCATTAGCGGAGCGTCGGGCATCGTCTACGGTGTTCGCGCGCTGGAGCTGCTGCGCGACATCGGCGTGGAAACCCATCTGGTGATGAGTAAATCCGCTGAGCTCACCCTCCACCATGAAATGGACATGAGCCTGGCCGAAGTAAAAGCGCTGGCCTCACAGGTGCACCCTATCAAGAACGTTGGCGCCTCTATCGCCAGCGGATCTTTTGTCACTGGCGGCATGTTGGTGGCTCCCTGTTCTATTCGCTCCATGTCCGAAATAGCTACCGGGGTCACGTCGACCCTGCTCACTCGTGCAGCAGATGTCGTCCTCAAGGAGCGCCGTCGCCTGGTATTGATGGTGCGTGAAACGCCCCTGCATACCGGTCACCTGCGGACCATGACCCAGCTCTCCGAGATGGGTGCTGTTATTGCGCCGCCGGCTCCCGCTTTTTACACCCGGCCGGAGACGCTAGAAGAGATTGTCACTCAGGGCGTCGGGCGTGTGTTGGAGTTGTTTGATCTCAATGTCGAGCAGGTTCAGCGCTGGCAAGGCGAGTAAACGCCGACATGCCCCTTCTGTTTGGTGTGGTTCTGCTGGACCTGATTGGTTTCGGCATCGTTATTCCCATTCTTCCTTTCCTCTCACCGCAGCTCGGTGCGAATGAGCTGGATATCGCTCTTATCATTGTGACCTATGCGGCCTGCTCGGGAATCTCCGGGCCTTTCTGGGGCAGGCTGTCTGATCGGCTCGGGCGCAAACCGGTCATCATGTTGTGCCTCGCTGGCGGTGCGTTGGGCTATGTCGCCCTCGGGCTCGCAAACGAGCTCTGGATGGTGTTTGTGGCGCGTGGATTTGCCGGTTTGATGGCAGGAAACTTTGGTGTGGCCTCGGCGATGATGGCCGATATTACGGGGCCTGAAAACCGGGCTAAGGGGATGGGCCTTATCGGCGCCGCCTTTGGTCTGGGGATGGTACTTGGACCGCTGCTCGGTGGCTTGTTGGCAGGAGATGATGGAAGCTTCGCACTGCCCTGCATCTTCGCGGGCGTGATGTCGGTGCTGGCGATTATCGCCGCGGCCATTTTCCTGCCCGAATCACTGCCCCCTGAACGGCGAGCCGCCAACCGGGCGCAGCAGCAAAACCCAGACCGAGCTTCGACGCTGGAGGTCCTCAAGGCAAGCCACACGCGCTGGTTTGTATTTCAGTACGCCGTGCACAATGCCTGTGTCAGTTCAGCAACCTATATCTTCCCCCTTTGGGTCGCGCATGAATTAGCCTGGACTGCGCGGGAGGTTGGCATCGTTTTCGGCATACAGGGCATGATCATGGTTTTACTGCAAGGCGGTGCCATGGGTGCGCTGGTGCGAATCTTCGGCGAGTGGCGATTGTTGCGCCTGACCGTTGGTATGTTTTTTGTGGGCCTGGTTGTGGCAGTGTTTGCCGACACCATGCCGGTGATGCTTGCGTCCCTGTTTATTGGAATGTCAGGCGCCACCATGTGCATGCCGCTACTCAATACAATCTTTACTCAGCGTACACCCGCGCAATATCGCGGTCGCCTGATGGGTACAACGGCTGCTATGTCGTCGTGGGGGCGAGTCGCCGGCCCGCTGGTGAGTGGCCTCGCGCTGGGCGTGATTGGTTATAGTGCTACCTGGGGGATCTGGGCCGCGGTGGTTGCGTATTACTTTGCCTGGGTGGTGATGGAGGCGCATCGTGCACGTTCTGAAACTGCAGAATCGGCAATTTGAGATTGCCAACCACAGGTAACACTGACTAGAGTTGTTATTACTGCATAGGGAATGGTTCATGACACCTCTGGATATACACCCCCAGTTGGCAAAAGATTGTTTTTATCTCGGCCAGTTGACCTCGTCGGCGGTGTTGCTTCACCGCAACGCCAGCGTGCCCTGGTTTATTCTGGTGCCTGATACCAGTCTTGCTGACTTACTCGATCTGCCTCAGGAGCACCGCGATGCGGTGATGGCAGACTGCTCCCTCGTATCGCAGTTTCTGAAACAGGTGCTCGGTTTCGACAAAGTTAATTTTGCCGGCTTGGGCAATGTGGTGCCACAGATGCACCTGCACGTGATCGCCCGGGCAGCAGTAGACCCCTGTTGGCCCCTGCCCGTATGGGGCAATCTTGAAGACGAAGAGCTGTACGATTTGGCTCAGGTGCTTGACTGGCAAAAAGCGCTGGTAGCCATGGGCGATATGAAGGCCCATCCGTTGGAGGGCTTATGAACAAGCGAGTGTTCGTGACTCATCAAATGCCCGGTGAGCGTATCCATGAGCTCAGCGCTCACTGTGACGTGAATGTCTGGATGGGCCCTGGCCTGCTGTCTGCGACCGCGCTTCGCGAAGAACTGGAAGGGTGCCAGGGGCTCATTTGCCTGCTGACGGATAAGGTGTCTGCCGAATTGGTTGCAGCCATGCCAGAGCTGGAATTTGTCTCCAGTATGTCGGTGGGCATTGACCACATTGACTGCGAGGCGCTTAGCGCTCGAAAGATTCCGTTGGGGCATACGCCGGGTGTGCTGGTTGAAACGACGGCAGATACTGCTTTCGCACTTATGCTGGCTGCCTCTCGCCGTGTCATCGAAGCAGATCATTTCATCCGTCAGGGCAACTGGACACCTGAAAATGCCTGGGCGCCTGATTTCTTTACCGGCAAAGAAGTGAGCGGCGCTACCCTGGGTATTGTCGGTCTGGGCGCGATCGGGCAGGCCATGGCGCGCCGCGCCGCGGGCTTTGGCATGGAGGTGCTTGCCTGGAATCGCAGCCCCAGAGACGTGGCAGGCGTTGAATCGGTGGCGCTCGACGAGCTGTTGGCGCGCAGTGATTTTGTCAGCGTGCACGTTGCTCTTGCCGGGGAGACCCGCAAGCTGCTCGACGCTGAGAAGATCGGCATGATGAAATCCGGGGCAGTGCTGGTGAACACGGCGCGCGGTGGTATCGTCGATGAGGAGGCCCTGGCAGACGCACTGCGGGCGGGGGATCTGTATGCGGCGGGTATAGACGTTTTCGAGAGTGAGCCGGTGCAAGCAGAAAATCCGCTGTTGTCACTGCCCAATGTTGTGGTCGCACCCCATATCGGAAGCGCTACCATGACGACCCGGGCGCGGATGGCGGACCTCGCTGTCGACAATGCCCTCGCTGCCCTGGCGGGCGAGCGAATGCCTCATTGTTTCAATCCGGCCGTTTATCTTTGATCTGATCGAGTCAGTTGGCCTCAGGTAGCGCGCGCAAGCCACGCTCAACAGCCTGACGAACATTTTTGTCCAGCTTGGCCTTGTCGCGGCCGTTCATATCCTCGACGATTTTCGTGATTACGACGCGCCAGACTTCTTCGTGGGTCTGGGCATCGTTCAGCTGGATGGCAATGTTGTTGGTGGTGTGCACGCCGGCCAGTGCATTGGCGTTATCCACCATGGCCTGGTTGATCTGGCGGTTCGGGCGAGCCGAGGGAATGGGATCGATGCCTCCACTGGCATCCTGGCTGCTGACGCCTTCGCGCAAGCCCATGGCCTGCAAGTAATCCACAGTGAACTGTGCCTGCTCAGCGTTGAGGGTATAGCCCTTGGCGGCCAGATTCTTGTTTACCTCACTGCGAATAATAGGGTCCATCGCATAGAGCAGATCGTCCGAACCGGCCGGGTTGTTCAGCGGCTCGCTACGCCATTTGTAGAATGTGTAACCGCTGGAAGCAAAGTTGCCGCTGTCGACAGGGCGGGTTTCGATGTCGCTGCAGGCGGCTAACATGAGCAGTGGTAGCGTTAGTGCCAGTGTCGCCAGGCTAGTAATGCGGCGCATGGTCTTCCTCTCGTCCGGGTTCGGTGGGATGCCAATGGTAGCAGCAGGAAGGCGGGCCAGCCAGTGGACTGGCCCGGCGAGGCTTAATTGCCGGTGATGCGGGTGACCAGACGATTGGCCCAGTTGCGATAGAGATTGCGAACATCTGCAGAGGCGGTCACGGTGTTTGAGCGGGACCACATTTGTGAGCCTATCGAGCGCTTGTCGCGCACTACGGCCAGTAATTCACCACTGGTATTGTCGTAGAGCCGGAACTCGATAGAGGCATCGCCAGAGTCCTCGGTGTAGACGGTGGTTCTGCCGGGCGCTTGTTTCTCGGCAGCAAAGTTCGCGCTGGGCGCGATACGGGTCATGCTGGCGTCGATACGCAACACCTTGTCGCCGCTGCCGTCAGTGGCCAGCCCCTTGTCTTGCGCCTCTCTGGTAATCGCGTCATTCCAGGTCTCTGCAAGGCCTTGCTCGACCTCCGGGGTCATCTCCATGTCCTGCCGGGTTCGCGTCTGAATGCTTTGGCCGGGCTGGATGATCTCGGCATCGGCGGACTTCAGCGGCGTGGCTACAATCGCGGAGTAGGAAGACAGGTCTGTGCCCGGTCGGCCCCAGACTTCGTTGAAGCCGGTGCTGCTCACCTTGTTCAGCCCCTCAAATTCCGAGCTGGGTTTGTCTTCCATTACTGGAGTGCTGCTGCAGGCAGCGAGTAGCGTTACCGCTAAAGCGCCAGCTATGTACTTGATTGTATTCATTTTCACACCATTTTTTTCAGTTTGTCCACGCGGTAGACACCGGCTCGACAAGAGAGTTCCGAAAAGTCCAGTTAGATGCTGAGGGGTTAGCGAGTGTTTGCTAGCATCCCAATGATAACTATAGGTTATTTTTAATAACGGGGCCAAAGCCATGATATCGCGCAAGCTGATACGGACAGACCTGAACTTGCTGGTAGCGCTGCAGATTTTGCTGGAAGAGCGCAATGTTACGCGCGCGGCGGAACGGCTCTCCGTAAGCCAGCCGGCTTTAAGTAAAACCTTGCAGAAGTTGCGCGACTCTTTCGAAGACGAGTTATTCACTCGCACCGCTCACGGCCTGGTGCCGACACCTCGCGCAGAGGAACTGGGGGCCGAGCTGCCCAAGCTTCTGGAAACGGTGGAACGGGTGCTTGGAGACACTGATTTCGATCCCCTTACCTACTGCGGCAGCTTCCGCTTACAGTTACCGCCAATACTTTGTGAGGCACTACTGCCGGGCCTGATTGCTGATCTGCGGGGGCAGGCGCCTGGCGTTCAGATAATCACTTCCGAGGTCTCGCCGGACTATCAGGATTTGCTCAAGAAGGGCGAGGTAGACTTCGCTGCGTTTGTTGCCTACGACACCGACCGCGATATTCACGCAGAACCTATTGCTACCTTGGCGCCCCGTTGTTACATGAGCACAGCGCACCCATTGGTAGACAAGGACATGGACCTGCAGGATTTCCTGGCCTATCCACACCTTCGTTTGTACTTGCCTGGCCTTACCCGGGAGAACGGCTCGATGGTGGACGATGTGCTGGGGCAATACGGTGTTCACCGGCAGATTGCACTGGAGACCACCCAGTTCGCCTCTGCGGTTGGCGTGCTGGCTCGTACAGACAGTCTGCTTGTGGCCAATGCGGGCTTTGAGGAGGGTGGTTTGTATCGTGGGTTGATTGTCGGCCGTGAACTGCCTGCTGAGTTGCAGCGGATGATTCGCAATAGTTCCGGCGGGCGCCGTGGCAAGATGTCACTGATGCGTCATACTCGCACTTCGCGCAGTGCGCCTCATCAGTGGATGCGGACCCTGCTGATGAAGCATCTCTCGGGCGCCGAGCCAGTGGAGGAAATGCGTCAACTCTCGGCTATTGAGAGCTCAGCTTAACCCTCGTCTTCCAGCGCTCTCAGTTTTTCCTCCGTGCTTTTGCGCACCGTCTCCTCAACCCCTTCGGCTTTTTCCATCGACTGCTGATAGCCTTCAGGTATGACCGTATCATTCGCGCCGCCGCCCGAACCGGTGTAAAGCACCCAGCCTATGGCGCCCAGCGCCAGTAGCATTCCGATGAGTCGCATGCTCATTCTCCTACATGAAAAGATTGATGCCCGTTAGCTGATCAAAAGTATAGCTACTAATGCGGAACAGCAGGGGATATTGACTGCTGCGGACGAAGTGATTATCCCCCTGGCGATACAGTTCCAGCGTTGTGCTTCCGGTCAGGCTCTCGATCTCAAAAATCAGCTCTGCCTCCTGCAGTGTGCGCTCGCTCGCTACACCTTCAATGTGGAGGTGCTCCAGCGCGAGTAGCAAGGCGTCTAGCTCGGCGGGGTCAGGTGTCTGTCCGGTGCCGAGGAGCCAGTCGCCGCTGCTGCGATTGAGGGTATAGGTATCTGCTGTGATGCTCAGCGGTGCCCGCACCTTCAGCAAGTCGCGTGCCAGCCAGGCGCCCGGTGTTGTGGGCACATCGAACAGGTTGAGAGGGATGCTGTAAATCGCGTTGCCCGCGTCGTTGCGGGCATGCACCTTGCGGAACCCGGGTGAGGTGCCCAGGAAAACGGTATCCACTTCCTGGCCCTGTGCCAGCAGCGTGATCTTGCGACGGAAATGATAGTGTGCAACCTGGAATCGCTGTCGTGCTGCCAGAGTGTGGGCAACCGACCAGCCAGTGTTTTGATCGCTGAGAGTTTGCAGTATCTGCTCGATGTGGCTTGCTTCGGCGGGCAGGCCGCCCAGCGTTGGCAGGACCCAGCGATCATCGGTTAACGTTAGCTGTACGCCGCTACCGTGGCCGTCCTCGATGCGCAACTCGTCGATGTGAAAGTAGGCTGCCCTTGTCAGCGGTTTGCTCTCGCTGCCAAACTGACTTCCCGTGGGCGCCATGTAGACGAAGCCGACCAGCACAATCTGGGCGAGCAGGAGTAGTCCCAGTGCGACCCCGGCCCTGTTCACAGTCCCAGCTCCTGCGCATAACTCTTGCGTTTGCGGTGCAGACGGAATTTGTGCCACAGCGCCAACAGTGCCAGCCACACGAGAGCCGCGCCATAGTTAAAGGCTTCCAGGCCGACCTGGGCTTTTCGTTCCATCGGCGGCAGGGTGCGATTGAAGTGGCCGCGGGAGCGAATGTTGAGCAGTAGTTCTTCTTGTAGCGCCCAGTCCAGCGTGTTGCTGAGCAATTCGAGCGGCCCGAGGTATTGGGTACCACTGGCGTGGACCTGGGAGGCCAGCACCTGGTCGCTGAGAAAGTCGTTGGAGGGGAAAATAACAATGCGTGCAGATTCGGGTGAGCGAAGCACGAGGTTTTCACCATCACTGAAGCTGGGTGATTCCGTGAAGTACGAAGTGAACCGGCCTTGCAGGGCGACGCCAAGGTCGTAGCTGGCAGGCGCCTGATCGTCTGGTCTGCGCGGTGGCACGATCTCGCCTTTATCATCGCTGCGTGGCATCAGCAGGGTGCCGTCGTCGGTCCACGCCTGGGGTGAGCTCCACAGGATTTTGCTCACCCGGCGGCGGTCGCGACGTTCGACATCGAGCGGCGATACCCAGGCCATGGTGACCTGGGGCAGGCTCCCGGAAATTGCGTGTCGGGCAATGGCGTCGCGGCGTACATCGATAAAAAACGGATAGTTAATAATTCGGACATCATTGAACTGATAGTCGCCACTGCCACGGCGCACCGGCGCGGGGAACTTCCCCATCTGTTCGTCCAGGACGAGCTCAGGACGGATGGTGATCCCATTGTGTTGTAGCCAGGGTTCCAGGCCACTCTTCCAATTTTTGAGCCGCAGCTCGCCGTTCTCCCGCTCAACGCTGAACGGTGAGGTCGCGAGCACGACAGTACCGCCACGCATCACGAACTGATCGATGGCGAAAACGCCGCGCTCGTCCAACTGCTGCGGTGCAGCCACGACCAGAATGTCTGCTTCCGGGTTAACCATACCGTCCGAGAGATCTTCCTTCACGATGCTGTGATCGCGAGTGATGGCGCGCTCGAGGTTGGTGAAGGAGGGACCGCCAAGGCCGTATTCGCGTAACTGAGGGTCTATCCTCGGTGTGGTCAGTGCAACGGTCCGGGTAAAGCTTCTGGCAAACCGCTTCAGCCCCGAATCGAGCGCGGTGCGAAAGTCGCTTGGATTGAAATCGCCAGTGGGCAATTGCACAACCTGACGCTCATCGGCGAGGGTCAGGTAAAAATAAAACTCGCTGTCCTCGTCCAGGCCCGTGCTCATGGGTGCAAAGCCCCACTGGTCATAGATTTGCCGCGCGACCACAGCGCCTCTGGATTCAGGGTCGATAAAACGAAAGCTGAATTTGTCGTCCGAGGCGTCTATAGCGACCTGCAGCTGGGCGGTGATGGAGTCGTAGTACGCCTGTAGTTTGGGCGGGAGCAATTCGCGATCCGAAACGTAGCCGATAAATTCAACGGGTTGCTCGATGCCGGTAAACAAATCGCCGCCGGCTCGATAGTTGTAGAGCGCGTCGCGAATCGCTCTGGTGATATCGAACTCGGGATTTCGCAACAGCACCTCGGGGTCGCCACTGGTGTTGGTGCGCACTTCAATCAGGTCCGAGAAAGACAGGGTGACGTGCTCCGAGCCATACTGCACGAGTACGTTGAAGTAGGCATTCATCAGGGCTGATTGGTAGCGATCGGCAACCTGAAATGGCGTGGGCAAAATGCCGTAACGCTCGTTGGCCTCGCGCTCCTGCTCCGGGTGGAGCGTGGGGTCGGTGAATTCGACTCGCACCTTACCGATACCGGCGGCTTCGTATTCTCGAATCAGGTCGCGCAGTTGTGGTTCGAGTGGCGCCAACATGGGATGGGTGCGATCGCTGAAATAACCTCGTATCAGCAGCGGCTCGTCCAACTGGCGCAGCAGGTCGCGGCTGGGTTGGGAGATGGAGTAGAGGCGGCCCTCGGTTATATCCATACGCGGCAGTGGCATTTTCTCCACCCAGAGATTGGCCATTACCAGGTTGGCTAGAAGCAGGGCAATGCCTACACGCCAGTTGCGCTGACGCGGGGTGCTGGCGAGGCGCGCCCAGCCCTCTCGTTCAAGGGTGTAAACGTTGAGAGCCAGGAAGGCAAAGGTGACGCTGAGGTAAAAGAACAGGTCGCGGGCGTCGATGACACCGCGAGTAATGCTGCTGAAGCGTGACCCGGTGCCGAAGTGGCGCAAGGTCTCGGCGGTGCTGTTGGAGAAGAATTCGGTAAAAATGCCGCTGCCCACCAGAAACATCGTGCCGCATAAGATGACACTCGCAATCAGGCTGACAATGGGATTGTCGGTGCGCGATGAAACAAACAAACCGACTGAGATATACAGGGCCCCGAGCAACACCGTGGCCAGGTAGCCGGCGAACACCGGCCCCCAGTCCAGATCTGCGATGAGTGAGACGGTGACAGGTAGAGGCACGGTGCTCACCAGTGCCAGCACAAGAAGCAACATGCAGGCACGGAATTTGCCGTACACGAAGCGCCACAGCGCGCTCGGCTGCACCAGCACATGCTCGAGCGTGCCCGTGCGGCGCTCCTCGCTCCACATGCGCATGGTTAACGCCGAACACAGGAACACCAGCAGGATAGGCATCCACTGAAATAGCGGCCGCACATCGGCGATGTTACGAGCGAAGAATGACGAGCCCCAGAAAAATACAAACAGGCATACGGCCGCGAAACTGCCAAGAAACAGCCAGGCGACCGGGGATGTGAAGAACAGGCCGACTTCTTTCTGCGCAACCCGGCGCGCGACGGCCCTAGTCTCCACTTTCTACAACCTCATGGAATACAGTGTCGAGATGTCGGGCCTGTTGGTCCAGCATGAAGAGGCGGGCTCCGGCCGTGTCCACGCAGTGGGCGATATTGCCCGCAGCTGTGTCAGGGTCGCTGCCCTCGTGCAGGGTGAGGCAGTAGGCGTTGGTGTCCGCAGCGCTGTCGAGCCGTTTCACCGAGGCCACCTGCGGCATGCGTCCAAGGTGTTTTTCGAGGTCGTCTACCGCCTTGTCCGTGCGCAGCAACAGCTCGCCGCAGCTACGCAGTTCACTCATCTGGCTGTCCAGGGCAAGCTGGCCGTTGCGCAGAATCAGCACCCGGTCACAAATCGCTTCAACTTCGTGCAGGATGTGGGTAGACAAGATGATAGTGGCGCGGCGCGCCAGCTGGCCGATAAGCTCGCGCATCTGTTCGGTCTGGCGTGGGTCGAGGCCATTGGTCGGTTCGTCCAGGATCAACAGGCGCGGTTTGCCGAGAATGGCCTGGGCCACGCCTACGCGCTGCTTCATGCCGCGAGACAGGCGGTCGATGGTTTCAAGGGCGCGATCCTGCATCTGGGTTGCGTGCAGAGCCTCCTTGACCGCGCGCATGCGCTCTCCGGGAGCTATACCCTTGATGCAGGCGACATAGTCGAGATAGTCCGCGACGATCATATCCGGGTAAACAGGCAGGTTCTCCGGCAGGTAGCCGAGCTGGCGCTGCAGTGAATAGGCGTTTTGTCCGAGATCTTCACCGTTTACCCGCACCACACCGGTAGTGGGCTCCAGGTAGCCGCTGAGCATGCGCATGATGGTGGTTTTGCCGGCACCATTGGGGCCGAGTAGGCCCACAACCTCGTTGCGCCCAATGTTAAAAGACACGTTGGACACTGCGGTTGTACGCCCGAACTGGCGGGTTAGGTGCGAGGCTTCGATCATCCCTGTCTGCCGCTGGCGCTCATCAATCCCCGGTCCAGGGGTCGCGCAGGGTGACAAATTCCTCAGCCGCCGTCGGGTGGATGCCAATCGTGTTGTCGAACACCGCTTTGGTGGCGCCGGCCTTCATCGCGATTGCAATACCCTGCATGATTTCTCCAGCATCCGGGCCCACCATGTGCACGCCAACCACTTTGTCTGAGGCCTTGTCGACGATCAGCTTCATAAAGCTGCGCTCGTCGCGACCGCTGATGGTGTGTTTCATTGGCTTGAAGCTGGATTTGTACAGCTCGATATCACCAAACCTTGCCTGTGCTTCTTCTTCGGTGAAGCCCACGGTGCCAATATTGGGCTGGCAGAAAACGGCGGTGGGAATAAATTCGTATTCCGGTGTGGCGTCCATGCTGGCAAATTCACGCCGGGCAAAGGCCATGCCTTCCGCCAGGGCTACCGGGGTCAGTTCCATGCCACCGGTTACGTCGCCCAGGGCGAAAATACTTGGGACGTTGGTGCGGAAGTGTTCGTCCACAGCGATGGTGCCATTGTCGTTGCAGTGCACATCGGCATTTTCCAGGCCAAGGCCATTGAGGTTGGGCTTGCGACCGGTGGCGTAGAGCACGGCATCAGCTTCCAGTACGGTGCCGTCGGTGAGCGTGAGCATGTAGCCGGTGATGCCCTGTTCAATAGACGTGACATTGGTCTCAAAGCGCAGATCGACGCCGGTTTTGGCAATTTCCTGAGCGGCGTGAGCCCGGATATCTGTGTCGAAACCGCGCAGGAACAGGGGGCCGCGATAGAGCTGGGTCACATGGGCGCCCAGACCGTTGAAAATCCCGGCGAATTCAGTGGCGATGTAACCACCGCCGACCACGGCAAGCCGCTGCGGAAACACTTCCAGGTCGAAAATTTCATTGGACGTGATGGCGTGCTCGCTGCCGGGGAATTCCGGGATGTGAGGCCAGCCGCCGGTCGCAATCAGGATGCGCTCGGTGGAATACTGCTGCTCGCCCACAGCGACTGTGTGGGCGTCGACGATAGTGGCGCGGCCATCGATCAGGTCGGCTTCAACACCGGACAGCAGGTTGCGATAGATAGCGTTGAGTCGGGAAATCTCGTTTTTCTTGTTGTCCCTCAGGGTTGCCCAGTCGAAAGCCGGCTCGCCGGACGCCCAGCCAAAGCCACGGGCATCACTGAAACCCTTGCCGTATTCGGCGGCATAGACATAGAGTTTCTTGGGTACGCATCCCACATTGACGCAGGTACCACCCATGTAGCGGTCCTCAGCCACGGCCACTCGCGCGCCAAAACTGGCTGCCATGCGGGCCGCGCGAACACCGCCTGAACCGGCGCCGATGACAAACAGATCGTAATCGTAGTTGGACACGTACCTACTCCTTTGATTGATAGGCGCTATTCTAGCAGTCGAGCAGCGGTGCCTGAACTATGCGGGCCATAAATACCATTTATCGTGGTTTGCCGTTTTTTGCTGCTAGATTAGAATTGGAACCCCGTTAAGCGGGCGGTAGTCCCGCGCTCAACCCTACAGGAAAGACAATGAACAGCATGTACACCCGCATATTCCTGCCCCTGGTCCTGCTTTGCCTTGCCTGCGCGCCGCTGCGAGCAGAGGAAGAGGTAGTGCCCGCAGATGAAATCCTGCTCAAGAACGGCTCTCGAATTCTCGGAACCGTGGTCGAGGCCCGCGATGGCTCGGTGACGGTCGATACAGATTTTGCCGGCACCCTGGCTATCTCCATGGATCAGGTAGTCTCAATGCAGACCTCCCAGCCGGTGGTCATGCAGATGGCTGACGAGACCGTGCTGGAAGAGCAGCCCATGGTGATCGCCGACAGTCAATTGCAAGTCACCGACAGTACCGGCGCGACACAGGCGCTCGCTCTCGATCAGCTTCTGGTCGTGAATCCTGAGGCCTGGGAACTGGGCCAGGGTTACGCCTGGAGTGGCCTGGCGAACATGGCACTGACTATCGAGAAGGGTAACAGTGATACCGAAGAGCTGGACTACAAATTGGAGTCGGTATGGCGCAGTGACGATGACCGCTACACGATCAAGCTTGACGGTGAGATTGACGAAGCCAACGAAGTCAAGAATACCGACAACTGGACTGTTCAGGGCAAATACGACTATTTCTTCGACGGTCCGACGTACTGGGGGGTGATGGCTTATGCGGAGGCTGATGAGTTTGCTGATCTGGACCTCCGGTACTACATAGGCCCCTATATCGGCCGGGAATTCCTGACCGACCCCATTTTTACGCTCTCTGCTGAAGTGGGTGGCTCGTATGTGAATGAAGATTTCATCACCGCGCCTGATCAGGAGTACCCCGGTGCGAACTGGGCGCTGCACATGACCAGTAACTATCTGGGTGGCGATTCCCGTCTGTATTTCGATCAGCTTGGTATCTGGAACCTGGATGAGACGTCTGACATCATCGTCAACACCACGCTGGGCCTTGCATTCCCGCTTTTGTGGGGCTTTGAGGCCGCTGCCGAAATTCTCTGGGAATATGACTCCGGCGCGGTACAAGGGATAGAAAAGATGGACGAAACCTATGGCTTCCGCGTTGGTTACACCTGGTAATCAACCCGCCATACGCTGTGCCGCTGCGAGTTGTTGCAGCAGCGGCACGGTATCTTCCAGCGCCAGGCATGCATCGGTAATGCTCTGGCCGTAGACCAGTTGTTCCCCCATGGGCTGGTTTCCTTCGACCAGATGGCTCTCCAGCATAACGCCGCGAATGGCTCTGTCCCCGCCCTGGACCTGCTCACACAGGCTGCTCATGACCTGAGCCTGGCGCCGGTGGTCTTTCTCGCTATTCCCGTGGCTGCAATCGACTATCAGTGACGCCGGCAGCTGAGCTGCTGCCAGCGCGGCGGCGGCCGCCTGGACTGCCTCCGGCCCGTAATTGGGTCCGCTTTGCTTGCCGCCTCGCAGAATCAGGTAACTGTGGGGATTACCCTTGGATTTGAGCACAGCGGGGGTGCCCTCTTTGGTCAGGGAGGGGAACCAATGGCCGTGACCCGCGGAACGAATTGCGTCAATAGCGACATCAACATGTCCGTTGGTGCTGTTCTTGAACCCCACCGGCATGGACAGCCCTGAGGCCAGCTCCCGGTGGACCTGGCTTTCCACTGTCCGCGCGCCGATGGCGCCGAAGCTCACCAGGTCTGCGTAGTATTGGCCAAACGTGGTGTCGAGGAACTCGCTGGCAGAGGGTAGGCCCATACCGGCGACATCGAGCAGTACTTTGCGTGCCAGGCGCAGGCCCTTGTTGATCTGGAAGCTGCCATCCAGGTCAGGGTCATTGATCAGGCCTTTCCAGCCGATGACCGTGCGCGGCTTTTCGAAGTAGACACGCAGCACCGGGAAGATGGCGTCAGCCAGAGGTTCGCAGGCGGCCTTGAAGCCCGCGGCGAACTCAAGCAATGCCGCCGGGTCGTGTACTGAGCAGGGGCCAGCGATCACCAGTATGCGGGGGTCTTTTCCCGCCAAAATGGCTTCGACTGTCCGACGATGCCCTGCCACGGTTGCAGCGGTCGCATCATCCAGCGGCAGTTCCTGCGCCAGTACACCGGGGCTGATTAGCGGCCGGGTATGTTCAATTCGAATGTCGTCGGTGTTTATTGTCATAGTCATTAACGGTATGTGAGTGCTTACTTATTGCGTCGTGTCCGGGCATAAAAAAAGGGCGACCATGTCGCCCTTTATTCGTGATTACTGGGCCGAGGGCTAGCGGCCGCCTTTAATCAGGCCTCGGAACCAATCCGCCCAGGTTTCGTGCTTGTAGTCGGTAAATTCGCCGGCATCCATAAACATACCGTGCTCGGCGCACTCTTCGAACCAGATATGAGGCTGATCGGGATCTGAGCGCTTTTCCATATCCTTGCCACAGCGCGGGCAGGAAATGTCTTCGACTGCATCCCACTTCTTGCCTTCGTCGGGATCACCCATGTCCAGGGCGTCACCCATCCATTTCCCTTTCAGTGCCTCGGCTTCACCGATATCGAACCAAATGCCCTGGCAGTGAGTGCATCGATCGATGACAACATCGCCACCGTAGGTGATTTCGTTCATGCCGTGGCCACATTTGGGGCACTTTATGCTGTGTTCGTCGGCGTTGTATTCCATTTCGCGTCCCTTGCTACGATCTATTAAGTGCTGAAAAACAGCGGCAGGCCTGAGTCTAGCTCAGCACTGGCCACTTGTCCCGCCCGGATTGTGACAGATTCCACACTCTATCAGGCATGGGAGGGCTTTTTCAGCTACGTTTAATTTTCAGAATTATTATACGAGGCCTCAACTGATACAAGCTGGGCCGCAAGACTGTGCCCCAACGGGAGAAAGCTCCATGATCAGAACAACTATTTTACTAGCCAGCATCGCGTTTGCCGCCGCGCCATCATTCGCAGAGGGCGATGCCGCTGCCGGTGCGGCAAGCTACGCCACCTGCGTGGCCTGTCACGGCGACAACGGCCAGGGCAACAAAGCCATGAGTGCGCCGCGTATAAACCATCTGGAGCAAGTCTATGTTGCTGCCCAGCTGAACAAATTCCGTTCCGGTGTGCGTGGTGGCCAAGGCGCTACTCCTACAGCGATGACTATGGCGCCAATGGCCGCGGTGCTGGCTGACGATGCAGCAGTGGCGAACGTGGCCGCCTACATTGCCGGTCTCGAAAGCCCGGCATCCGCTGCAAGTGTAGAAGGCGACGCCACCATGGGTGCTGACTACTACAACCAGTTCTGCGGCGCCTGCCACGGCGCAGGTGCCGTGGGCAACCCTGCATTGAATTCCCCTCGCCTGGCCGGTGGTGATGACTGGTATCTGGAAGCGCAGTTGTTGGCTTTCCGCAGCGGCGCTCGCGGGGCACACCCCGATGACAAGACGGGCAAACAGATGCGCGCCATGGCGATGATCCTGCCTGATGAGCAGGCGGTACGTGACGTCGTTGCCTACCTCCACGGTCTGGGTGAGTAGGGCACTAGCAAGATGCTGATCTCTCTATTGAGACCTTTCGCAGTACTGACAGTGTTGCTGAGCGTGGCAAGCTGGGCTGAAACGCCAGTACAGTTCACCCTGAGCGCTGACTGTCCGCCAGGCTTTGAGCTGGATGCGGGTCACTGTGAATTGCGCAGCCTGTATCAACTCTACAATTCGCTGCAAGGTGCTGGCATGGGAGGCCCTTCGACGGGTTTGCCTGAGTGGCGCGACGGGTTTACACCTCAGCAGACCGACCTGGGACGCTTCCTCTTTTTTGACCCTGTGCTTTCACGCGATGGCAGTGTGAGCTGTGCGACTTGCCACCACCCGGACAAGGGCTTCGCTGATGGCCGGGGCCTGAGTGTGGGTATCGACGGCCACACTGTGACGCGTTCAGCGCCTACCCTGTGGAACGTGGCTTTCCTCAAAACATTGTTCTGGGATGGCAGAGCGACGAGCCTTGAAGAGCAAGCGATGGGGCCTCTGTACAGCGAGCACGAGATGGGCGGCAACCCTGCGCTGCTGCTTGAAACCCTGAATGGCATTCCCGCTTACCGCAGCCTTTTCGCAGAGGCATTCCCGGGTGACCAGGAGATCACTCTGGATGAAATATACACGGCCATAGCCGCGTTCCAGGTGAGCCTCATTTCGCTCAATAGTCGCTATGACCAGTACGCCCATGGTTATCACGAGGCGCTGACCGAGCCCGAAATCGAGGGTATGAATATATTTCGCTCTTTCGTCGCCCGCTGTGCCGAGTGCCATACACCGCCGTTGTTCACGAATGGCCAGGTGGCGGTGATAGGGACGCCGGAACCAGAGGGTATGCCCTTTGACCCGGGTGCTGAGATCCCCATGAACGAGCCGACCCAGCGCGGTGGCTTTAAAATTCCAACGCTACGCAATATTGAACTGACTGCTCCCTATATGCACTCAGGTCGCTTCGACACCCTGCGCGAGACTGTGGCCTTCTATACTGGTGGTCGTGGTCACGCGGTTCCGGAAGGCGAAGAGCTGGTATTGCATTGGCATATCTGGGAACCCAAATTGACCGATGACGAGCTCGATCGGCTGGTGGATTTCCTGAAGACTCTGACGGACGAAAGTTTCAAACCCAGAACACCTGCGCGCCTGCCCTCGGGCCTGGCGCTGGTTCATGATAATCCCCCGGTACCCGGGGCCTACAAAGATGGAGAAAAATCCGATGAATAAACTAGTAGCTGCAGTAGGAGCCGTGGTTTTGTTGGCGGGAGGCTATTACCTCGGCAACTCCAACACGCCTGAGCCTACTGTCATCAAGGTGCCGGAAGCACCCAAGGCCGCTTTCAACTCTAGCGGTGCAGAAGAATTGGCTGCCGCGGGCGTTGCAAGTGCCCAGATCCGCAGCCTGAAGACCCCTGCCAGTGGCGAGTTGATCATTGTTAAAGATGGTGAGTCTATCCAGGATGCGGTCAAGGCCGCTCAGCCTGGCGCGACCATCAAGGTGATGCCCGGCACGTACAAAGAGACTGTCTATGTCGACAAGGACAATATCACTTTGTCCGGTGTGATCGAGCAGGGTGAATACCCTGTAATGGATGGTGAAGGCGTGCTGAACGACGCTGTCCTCTATTCTGGCAACGGATTTACTGTCGAGAACATGTACATCACTCGCTACAAGGGTAATGGCATCATGGGGCAGGCGGGTAACAACTTCATTATCCGTAACAACTTCGTTATCGACACTGGCGTCTACGGCATCTTCCCCCAGTTGGGCAAGAACGGTCTGGTATCTCACAACGTAATTTCCGGTATTGAAGACGCAGCGATCTACGTCGGTATGTCTGACAATATCGATGTTGTTTACAATCAGGTATTCGAGAGTGTTGCCGGTATCGAGATCGAGAACAGCCGCAAAGCTCTGGTTGAAGCAAACTATGTTTACGACAACACCGGCGGTATTCTCGCGTTCATCACTCCGGGCCTGCCAATCAAGGATTGTGGCGACGTAATTATTCGCAACAACTTTGTGGTCAACAATAATCACGAAAACTTTGCGATCCCCGGTTCGCTGGTGTCCAACATCCCCGAAGGTACGGGCATGCTGATCATGGCTTGCGACGACGTGGTTGTTGAGAACAACATTGTTACCGGAAATGATTCTGTGGGCATCCTGTTCACTGACTTTTCGCTGGCGACTAACGCTGCGCGTGACCCGGATTCCGACCCCTACCCCAACCGTCCGAAAATTCTCAATAACCTGATGCTGGACAACGGCAAGAATCCAACAAAGTTGGTGCAGGCGTTTCTCGCGACCAAGCTGAAGACAGAAGGTCAGGACGTTATTGATACGGTCGGTATGGACGATGGTTGCATTCTCGATCGCAACCGCTACCGCACTGTTGGCCTGGACAAGTACACTGAGTGCGACTTCGACAGTACCGCCAACGTGCCTACCTACATGCTGCCGGATCCGGTTGCTCCCCGTAAGGATGATCCGAACATGGATGTGGGTAAACTGGCTTACTACGGCGTATGTGCTGGTTGCCACGCCTATAGTTCTCGGATGATTGGTCCCCCGACTCAGATCGTACAGGCGCTCTACATGGACAACCCAGAAGGTATCGCCGCTTACGCCGCCAACCCGGTCAAGAAGCGCGATGACTATCCTGAGATGCCGCCGCAGTCACACCTGGACGAAGAGACTCGTCTGGCTGCTGCGGAGTTCATGTTGAAGCTCAAGAACTAAATCGCGTTACAAGCGATGATTTTCCAAGCCGCCCTTATGGGCGGCTTTTTTTTTGCCTGCTATTTCAGCACCAGCTGGCTTCATCCGAGGGGTGGGCCAGAAGTTCTTCGATGTTGGCATTGAGGATTCTATAGCCCACGTTGCCGTAGAGCACCTGCCGGCCAGAATTCAGGATCCAGGTTGGGCTGCCGCGCACGCCAAGGTCGATGGCCTGCTTCAGATCGGATGTGAGAGCAGCGAGTGCCGAGCCGTCTTGCAGGCTCTTGCGTAAATGATTGACGTCGAAATTCTGTTCTTCTGCGATTGAAAATAGCACTTCCATGTCGCTGATGTTCTGCGCGTCGCAAAAAAAGGCCTTGCGTATAGCGAGTGCGAGCATAGGCAGTTGCGCAGCGTCAGGGCCAGTGCCGGCTGCGCGTAGCAGCAGGTGTGATTGTGCCGAAGAGTTTGGCCTGGTGTCACGCCAGATTGACGGATTTACCGTAGCGCGTTCGAATTCTGCCGCGGAGTGTTCAACGTGGGCTGCAAACTTCTCATAGCCGTCGGTTTCCCCCCACCGCGCAGGAATTTTTTTGTTGCTGTTGCCGAAGATGTCGACGAAGTGATGATTTATCTCAATCTGCTCGCCCCATTTTGAGTCGAGCTCTTCCAGTCGAGGCTGTGCTATCCATGCCCATACACAGAGAGTGTCACTGTAGTAATCGATAGAGATTTTTTCCGGCATCTTTTTCTCCATTGCGCGAACAGTTCCAAGTGCAGAATATTTTAAATCGAAACGCGGTTTGTGCACCCTTGATGCTGATCAAAAAATAAGCGTTACATTGGTTGAAAATCAGCCTACACTACAAATGCGGTATCTACTAAAAACCTACGGAGCGTGTGAAGCAATGTTGGAAAAAGAACTGGCCCAGGCCACCAAAATGGCTGAAAACGCCAACAAAAAAGTAGAGCAGCTTCGCAAGAAGCTTGTGTCCGAATCTGAAAAAGCCAACGCACGTGCCAAGCGCGAGTTGCAGGCAGCGCGCAAGCGTCATTCAACCGCAAGCGCGCGTTTGAAGAAAGCGCGAGCAGCGGCAAAGAAAAAGGCGACGCCTGCCAATCAGCAGAAAGTCGATGCGCTGATGAAGCAGGTGCAAGATCTCGCTGAAGCCGTTGGTAAGATCACAGTCGCTGCATACGAGGCCGCGCAAAACTACACCAGCGTAAAAGCTGATGCCATACTCGAGGCGCGCAAGGCCAAGGCTGCTGATCAGGCTGCGAGCGTTGTAGAAAAAGCAGCTTCGAAGACCAAGAAGAAACCTGCGGCTAAAAAGAAAGCTGCACCGAAGAAGAAGGCCGCTGCGAAGAAGAAAGCTGCGCCCAAGAAAAAGGCTGCAGCCAAGAAGAAAGTAACTGCCAAGAAGAAGGCTGCACCGAAGAAGAAAGCAGCCGCCAAGAAGAAAGCTGCTCCCAAAAAGAAAGCTGCCAGGAAAAAAGCGCCAGCCAAGAAGTAAAATTTCTCCCAGGGTCTAGCGCCGGTTTAGCCGGCGCCCCTGGTTTCTCCTCTCCTGGGCTTCTCCCCAGAGGCCCCTCTCGCTCTCGCCGGTCTGCTATTCTGGTCTCTAGACGCATTTAGAGAGGTGGCGGCGTGCCAGTTTCAGATAATTATAATACAATTGCCTTATCTTTTGATTGCCGAGGTCTCCGGTGAAGCGACAATGGTATGAGAAAATGGGCGCGGCAGTGCTTGGCTGTCTGCTGCTTGCGGCCTGTAGCGCCGAGCCCGAGGGGCGCGGTGATATTGCCGGCGAGTCTCTCGATACGGCGGTAGTGGCTGAGCGGGAGGCCCGTTATGAGTCGCCGTCTGATGATGGCGGTGACAGCCAGGTTCTGTTCGGTGACCTGCATGTGCATACCACGTTCTCGCCGGACGCCTTCATTATGTCGCTGCCGCTAACCGGGGGTTCAGGCCTGCACCCGCCGGCCGATGCCTGTGACTTCGCGCGCTATTGTGCCGCCCTGGATTTCTGGTCTATCAATGACCACGCCGAGGGAATAACCCCGCGTCGCTGGGCCGAGACCCGGCAAAGCATACGCGAATGCAATGCGGCGGCGGGCGACTCCGCTAATCCTGATATGGTCAGTTTTCTCGGCTGGGAGTGGAGTCAGGTGGCCACAGATCCCAGCAAACACTACGGTCACAAGAACGTGATTTTTCTCGATACTGACGATGCCGATGTCCCGGCGCGGGCGATCGCTGCGCCCCGTCAACGCCTGGCTCAGGCGCCCATGGGAAGATTGGCTCAGTTAATGATGTCTCTGGCGGACTTCGAGAATCGCGAGTTCTATCTGGGTATCCAGGGCTACTACGACGAAATCGCCGACACCCCGGTTTGTGAGAAAGACGTCGATACACGTGAGCTGCCTGGTGATTGCCTTGAGGTGGCTGACGACCCGCGCGAGCTTTTCACCAAGTTGGATGAGTGGGGCTTCGACAGCATTGTTATTCCTCACGGTAACTCATGGGGCATGAATACGCCTGCAAGCACCTCTTTCGACAAGCAGTTGAACAGGGCGCAACATGACCCGGATCGCCAGATATTGTTTGAGCTCTACTCGGGCCATGGTAACTCTGAGGAGTACCGCCAATGGCGAGCTTCGGTCAAGGGCGACGATGGTGGCCTGATGTGTCCCGAGCCGAGCGATGACTATATGCCCTGTTGTTATCGCGCAGGCCAGATTATTCGTGAGCGCTGTGAGGCCGCAGGCGAAGACGCTCAGGAGTGCCAGAGGCGCGACTTCGAGGCGCGGCAGAATTTTGTGGACGCGGGTAATTCCGGCCACCTGACTGTGCCAGGGCAGTCTGTGGTCGACTGGCTGAACTGCGGCACTTGCGTCGACTGTTTTAACGAACCTATGGACCATCGACCGGCTGCTACCGCCCAGTATGCATTGGCGATCTCCGGTTTCGAGCCTGGTCGTGATCCGCTTCGCTTTCGTTATGGCTTCATTGGCTCCAGTGACAATCACCGCGGGCAGCCAGGAACTGGCTACAAGGAAGTGCGCCGCAAGTTCATGACTGAATCGTTCGGTGCGCCGGAGGACAGCCG
This sequence comes from Halioglobus maricola, assembly GCF_009388985.1. Taxonomy (NCBI): domain Bacteria; kingdom Pseudomonadati; phylum Pseudomonadota; class Gammaproteobacteria; order Cellvibrionales; family Halieaceae; genus Halioglobus; species Halioglobus maricola. The sequence goes on along the minus strand of NZ_CP036422.1, from coordinate 4,020,463 downwards.
GGCCGCTCGCAGACAGCGGGATACGCGCGAACCGGAGCCTTTTTCCACGCCCCTGGGCAACGAGAACGTGAGCTTGGTCAACGCGCGAAATATGGAGCGGCAGAATTCTTTCTGGCTCACAGGTGGTCTGGTAGCGACGCACAGTGCTGGGCGTGACCGCAATGCCATCTGGGGTAGCCTGAAGCGACGCGAGGTATACGCAACGTCGGGTGCCCGAATCCTGCTCTGGTTTGATTTGCTCCGCGATGAGCAACGCTATCCCATGGGCTCGGAGCTGATGACCGGCGAGGCACCCAAGTTCCGGGTGAGCGCCATGGGTGAGTTCAAGCAATTGCCGGGTTGCCCCGACTACGCCAGCAATGGCCTGGGCGAGGCGCGCATAGAAAGCCTCTGTGGCGGTGAGTGTTACAACCCGGGAGACGAACGCCAGCTTATTGACCGGATCGAGGTTGTGCGAATCCGGCCACAGGTCAACGCCACGGAAGATGTGGCTGACTTGATTGAAGATCCATGGAGAGTGTTTGAGTGTGAGCCCGATCCCATGGGTTGTACCGTGGAATTCACCGATGAAACGTTCACCAGTGGTGGCCGCGAAGCGATTTATTATGCCCGCGCTATTCAGGAAACCACCGGCATGATCAATGCCGAGAATGTCCGCTGCGAGTATGACGAGGAGGGCCGCTGTATTGAGGTAAACCCCTGCTACGGTGATTTTCGCACGCCTGCCGAAGAAGACTGTGTCGCGCCTGCTCAGCAGCGCGCCTGGTCATCCCCCATTTTTGTCGACTTTCAGCCTGCGCTGGAAGAGGAGAGTTTATGAACACGTCTCACGCCCAGAAAGGCGCCATAGCCAAAATAGTAATTATCGCGCTGGCGGTGTTGGTCGCCGGCGGTGCCTGGATTTATTTCGATGAGGACTCCCAGCTCAAGAAGCAGGCGCAGTTAAAAGCGTTGGATGTTATCGGGGACGCGGCAACCAAGCGTTTAGGTGGCGAGGGCGATGGTGAGGCGACACATGGCAGTGCCGTCGAATTGATCAAACGCCCCATCGAAGTGAAGAAGTTGGCGGAAAACGTCTACCAGGCCACGGGCGTTGGCAATGTCATGATGATTGTCACCGATGAGGGCAATGTCATTTTCGATACAGGTCTGGTGATCCAGACGGCTAAGCAACTGGAAGCGCTTAAGGCTGTTTCCGACGCCCCCATTCGCAAAATCGTGTTGAGTCACTCACATGCTGACCATATTGGCGGCACACGTTTTTTTGCCGAGGAAGGCACGGAGATTATCGCCCACGACCAATTCGAGGAAGAACAGCGTTACCTGATGGAACTGGAACCTCACCAATACGCCAGGAACCGCACCCTGTTTCCCTGGATGCCTGCCTGGGAGGACCGCCCGGACATCGCCATGATGCGCTATGGCGGTATAGAGCCTGACGTAGTGGTAGATGACTGGGAAACTCACAGTTTTACCCTCGGTGGCGTGGAGTTTCAGGTAATCGGTACGCCAGGTGCGGAAGGCGCAGACAATGTAGTGCTGTGGCTGCCGCAGCAGAAAATGCTCTTCAGTGGTGACTTTTTCGGACCGCAATTTCCGCAGTTCCCCAATGTTTTCACAATGCGCGGCGAGAAAATTCGCAAGCCCATGGAATACGTGCAGTCGCTGGACCTGTTGCTCGCATTGCCGATAGAGACGGTCGTGCCCAGCCATCTGGACGCGACCACGGGACAGGCACAAATCGCCGCAGATATGCGCCGGATTCGAGACGCTGTGCAGTACGTGCATGACGAAACCGTCGCCGGGATGAATGCCGGTAAGGATGTCTACGCGCTGATGAGAGAGATTCAGTTGCCAGCTGAACTGGAGCTTGTGCAAAACCACGGCAAGGTGAGTTGGGCTGTGCGCAGCATCTACGACTACTACATGACATGGTTCCACTTCGACAGCACGACCGAGCTTTATCCGGTCCCGGCACGCGATATCTACTCGGATCTCGCTGAAGTCGCGGGCAGCGAAAGCTTGCTGGCGCTGGGGCGTAACTATCTTCTGCAGGGCGAGCCGGTGAAGGCGCTGCATGTTGTGGAAGTGGTGCTCGCGGCTGAGTCGGCCAATATTGAGGCTCTCAACCAGCGTCAGCAGGCGCTGGGAATACTGCTAGATGCTGCGGAGCACGGCCTGCGGAATGACTATGAAATATACTGGCTGCAGGCCCGCATGGCGGATACGGCAGCCAGGCTGGACAGCCCGGCTGTCGATCGCTAGTCGTCGCTGCCGCTGCGGTAGGGTGTCATGCCAGCGCGTTCACGGGCCTTGGCGTGCCCCGCCTGCTGGTCGATCGAGTAGCGGTAGGCCACGTAGTACTTGTATATGTTGGCTACATACTGGACCGGCTCTCGGCCCACATCCTGCGCCGCCACCAGTTCTACATTATCGAACCAGACGTTGGGGTCGTAACCCAGCCGCTCAGCCTTGCGCCGCAGATTGATCATGCGTGAAGGCCCGGTGTTGTAGGCAGCCAATGCCAGCAGCGTTTTGTTGCGGGTGTCGATGGCAGGGTCGTTAAAATAGCGATCGCGCAGGAAATCCAGATACTTGATGCCGGCGTGGATGTTGGAATCTGCAGAGCTGATGTCGTGAATGCCCACGTTTTTATCGCGTGCGGTTGTGGGTAGTAGCTGCATCACGCCGACCGCGCCAGCGTGGCTGCGAGCAGTCTGGTCCAGGCGGGATTCCTGATATCCCTGGGCGGCTGCCAGCAGATAGTCGACACGGTACTGATCGCCGTACTTCTGGAAGATGTGCTGGAGCTCCAGAAAGCGCTGGTAGTCGCTGTCATCGAGCGCGTTAGCAGCCCAGTCAAAGTCGCGAATGTAACGATTTTTCAGCACATTGCCGATCAGGGTGCCTTCCCGGTTTTTCTTCAGGAAATCGTTAACAGCGCCTTCAAGGAGCGGGCTGTTCTGGCGAAAGGCCCAGGCGATGCGTCCCCCTTCGCGAAATACGATGTCATCGCGCACGGTGGTGTTGGTGAATACACCTTTCCAGAGAGTGGGCTTGTAGGAGTCCACGATTGCCCACGGGAGCAGGCCTTTGTCGACCATTTCTATGAGGTCGTCATCCTCGAGAAATTCCGAGACAAGTTCTATGTTGACTGGCTCCTTGCCTTCCGCGACCAGGCGCTCATTCAGGGTATCGACACTTTCGCGGTAGCTACTGGAATGGCGCACGTAGATGGTCTGGCCGGAGAGATCGTCAATCCCGTCGAGAGCCGGCGCATCCGGACCGGTAATTAGAATCTCAGAGACAGCCTTGCTCGCAGGAATGGAAAAATCGAATTGCTCCTGACGCTCAGGCGTAATGGAAAGGCTGGCGTTGATGATATCGCCGTGTCCGGCGAGCAGCGCAGGTACCAGTTGATTGCGCGCCATGGGGATGATGATGACGTGTACTTTGACGGTTTTGCGGTTCAGGCGTTTGTTGAGGAATTTCTCGAACATCATGGAGAATTCCTTGACCAGCCCTTTCTCCTGCCCATTGTCTTCCAGGTAATATCTGCCCGGGCTGTAAACGGTGAGAACGCGAACAACGCGGCGTTCTTCCATCACGTCCAGGTCACCTGTCCATGGATTGCGGAAGCCCTTGAGGGCCTGCAGGGCTTGTTCATCCGCACTAGGTGCGAAAGGCAGGGCTGCTGTTGTCTCCGGCTCGGGGGATTCCGTTTCGGCTGGTTGCACCTGGGCGGGAGCCTGTGCAATGTCGGAATTGGTAGCGGGCTCCTGTTCGGAATCACCGCAGGCGGCAAGGCTAATCAGGCAGGACAGGGCGAGCAGTCGAGTCAGGAATGTCATATTTTTCGTTGGTTGCGGAACACTGACCTCATCTTCCCGTGTGTGCGGGAGTTTGGCAACTCCTAGCCCGCAGTCTGGCCACCGTCGATCGGCAGTTCGATACCGTTGATAAAGCGGGCCTCGTCGGAGGCAAGGTAGGCCACAGCGCCAGCGATTTCATCTGGCGTGGAGGCCTCTACGAGGGGAAGCAGCCGGCTGAACAGGTCCATGTCTGCGCCCTCTGGCATTTTGAAGTTTGCCGATAGTGGGGTCTGGACGAAGCCTGGACACACAGCATTAACCCGCACCTCTCGCTTGCCGTACTCCATGGCCAGCGCCTTGGAGAACATCAGTACGCCCGCCTTGGTGGCGCAGTACGCGGAGTTATAGGCCTGGCCTCCACGGCCTGCACTGGACGACATATTGACAATATTGCCTTTGCTCTCAAGCAGGTGAGGTATGGCCGCGCGACTCATGAAAAAGACGCCATTAAGATTGATACCCACCATCAGTGACCACTGTTCGTCTGTGACCTCGGTGAGATTTTCGGAGAAGGCGATGCCGGCGATATTGCACAGGATGTCCAGCTTGCCAAAGTGTTCTACACACTGGGCGACGGCGGTGTCGCAGGCGCTGGAATCCGTGACGTCCAGTTCAGCCGTTGCTGAAGCACTGCCGTCAGGCAACTCAGTGATGGTGTCAGCGAGACCGTCGTTATTGATGTCGGTGAGGAATACTGAAGCACCCTCATTGGCGAGGCGGATGGCGGTGGCCCGGCCGATGCCGGAGGCTGCGCCCGTGATTAGCGCGACCTTACCTGTAAATCGTTGCATTGTGGTTCCTCAGCTGCGGAGAATGATCTTGCCCATATGGGCACCACTTTGCATGTAATCATGAGCGCTGGCCACAGCCGACAGTTCAAATACGCGGTCGACGACAGGCTTGATCGCACCCGTCTCCAGGTGTGGGTATATGTGTTCAATAATTTCCGCTGTCATGATGGTTTTCTGCGCGAAACTCTGGGCGCGGAGGGTGGAGCCTGTTAGAGAGATCCGCTTTATCAGCAGCGGCGCGAAATTCACTTCTGCCTGGAATCCGTTCATAAAGGCGATATTCACGATTCGCCCGTCCGGTGCCGCCACATTGATGTTTTTTTGCACGTAGTCGCCACCTATCATGTCGAGGATGACGTTAATCTGGTTGCTGACGCCGGCGTTAGTGAGCGCCTCTTCGAAGTCTTCATCTCTGTAGTTGATGGCCATGGTGGCACCCAGCTCGAGAAGCGCGGTGCATTTCTGGTCGGTGCCTGCGGTGGTGTAAACCTCTCCTCCCATGGCCTTTGCCATCTGGATGCCGAGCGTGCCGATGCCGCTGGCACCGCCGTGAACCAATACCTTTTCGCCCGGCTGCATTGCGCCGCGCTGGAAGATGTTGTGCCACACCGTGAGCAGCGCTTCGGGCAGTGCGGCTGCCTGCTCCATGGTGTAGCCCGAAGGCACGGGGAAGCACTGGCCAATAGGGGCGAGGGCTTTAGTGGCGTAACCTCCGCCGTGGGTGAGGGCGCAGATGGGGTCGCCGACGGACCAGTTTGTGACATCTTCGCCGACCGCGATCACCGTGCCAGCGACTTCAAGGCCCATGATGGGAGAGGCGTCCTCGGGAGGGGGATAAAGGCCCGCCCGCTGCAGAAGGTCGGCACGATTGAGGCCGGCTGCAGCAACCTCGATAAGGACTTCACCGGCATCCGGTGGAGTGATCACGTCCCGCTGTAAGCTCAGGCTGCGGTCTTCATCGTTGACCGCGACATAGTGACGCTCAAAAGCTGTGTCAGGCATTGAGGGCGACACGCCAGCCGTGCGGGTCATCTGCTGTGCCGCTCTGGATTGAGCAGAGCTGGTCTCGCAGCTTGCTGGACCAGGGCCCCATCTCGCCGTTGCCAACCTGGGTCGTTACGCCGTTGTGAACCAACTCGCCTACGGGAGTGAGAACTGCAGCTGTGCCGGTCAGGGCGGCCTCGCCGTTAGGTGCGCGTTCCAGTAGCTCAGTGACATTGAAGTCGCGCTCGGTGACCTTCAGGCCAGCTTCGGCAGCCAGCGTCAGAATACTGTCGCGGGTCACGCCGGGCAGGATGGAGCCATCCAGCGGTTTGGTCAGTAGCTCGCCATTTTCAATAAGCACAAAGTTGGCAGCGCCGGTTTCCTGAACAATGCCGCCGGGCGCGAACAACACCTGGTCTGCACCCAATTCTTCGCGGGCGCGCACTACCTGACGCATGGCGGCGGCGTAATTGCCGCCTGTTTTGACCGCGCCGAATTCAGGAGTGGAGCGTTGCGCCTCGTGATCCACTTTTACCCGCAACGGCTTGAGTCCGCCGGCGAAGTAATCCCCCACGGGTGAGGTGAGTACGTAATAGATCGCCTTTTGGGTAGGGCGGGCCGCGGCGCCGATATCCTCTTCGGTACCGAACAGGGTGGGGCGCAAGTACAGGGAACCCGGGTAAGCGGGAATCTGGTCTTTTACCTCGGCCACCGCTCGGTGCAGCGAGCTCACCAGGGTGGCCTCGTCGGGCACTGGCAGCAGCAATTGGGCCGCGCTATTGAGCAGCCTTGCCACGTGGCGGTCCGGGCGGAACAGGTGAATGTTACCTTCCGCCGTGCGGTAGGCTTTGAGGCCCTCGAAGCATTCGCTGGCATAGTGCAGCACATGGGTGGCGGGGTGCAGGCGAAAGGGTTCCACCGGGACCACGTCCAGACCGGACCATTGTCCGTCTGCATAGTGGTTGATGACCATTTTGTCCGTGAACTCTGTGCCGAATGCCGCCATTGTCTTACTGCTCTATGTATCGCTGGGCCCCGCTGTTGGCGGGGGAATATGTATGTCGATGAACAGAACATAATACCGCGAGAAACAGGGATATGGGGCCGTGCCGGGCTGAAATATCCGGAAATTTGTCACAGCGAAGGGCAGCGGCTAGGCTGTGGGTTCATTAATTATCGTTTCCGGAAACACTGGTCGCCTATGAGAATACTGATTCTGCTCTCTCTCCTGATGGTTTCTCTAACTGCAAAGGCGGACCTGCGGGGTGAATTGCAGTCTTTGACTGAGCATCTGGTCGTGGATGGCGGCAGCCAGCTTCCCTCGGGGGGGCGGGTTCACCTGCCCGTCATTGTCGAGGATTTCTATTCCCGCCAGGACTATCAGGCCGCCTGGCAGGACCGGCAACAAGCGCAGCGTATGTTAGACCTGCTGCGGGGCAGCTTTGATGATGGGCTGAGCCCCGATGATTATCATTACAGCGAACTGATGGCGCTGTGGTCGCTGCGAAATGATGAGTGGCCGGAGAAGGACCGGGCGCGGGCGCGGTTCGATGTTTTGCTTACAGACGGAATCCTGCTCTATATCCAACATATGGCAAAGGGCAAGGTCGACCCCCGCTTGCTTGATCCCACCTTCAACTATGCCCAGTTGGATTTCGACATCCACACTATATCGGGGCAGCTGCAGCAGGCCATCGCTGAAGATTCCATCGACGAAATCCTGGAGCGCCTTCGTCCTGCCATGCCGTTCTATTACCAGATGGTGGCCGCGCTGCGGCACTACCGTGCATTGGCCGCCAGTGGCGAATTCCGGGCCTTACCTACAGATGTCGTGCTCAAGCCAGGGCAGGAGTACCCAGTGGTGCCAGATCTGGCCGAGCGGCTGGTACAGTTGGGCTACCTCCCCTCAGCAGGCCCGGATCGTCGCTACGGCGGTGCAGTCCAGGATGCTGTGAGGGTGTTCCAAAGGGATCATGGCCTGGATGTGGACGGCATAGTCGGTGCCCAGAGTTATCACTTCCTGAATATGACGCCAGCCGAGCGGGTGGATGCGCTGCGGGTTAATCTCGATCGTGTGCGCTGGATCGCGCAGGATCTGAGCGACGAGATGCTCGTGGTTAATGTTGCGGGCTATGAGCTCTACTATATCCGCGGCGATGAGCTTTTGTGGGAGACTCCGGTGATGGTAGGCACTATCGCTCACCAGACGCCAATCTTTACCAAGCGCCTCAGATACCTCGAATTCAATCCTACCTGGACGGTGCCCAGAAGCATCATCGGCCGCAGTTTGCTGCCCAAATTCAAAGCTGACCAGAGCTACATCGCGGAGCAGAACTACCTGCTCTACGATCGTCGCGGTGAAGTTGTAAACCCGGCGTCGATCGATTGGGCCAATGCCAATATGGGCAATTTCCCCTACCGGGTCGTGCAGCAACCCTGGGAGAGTAACGCTCTGGGTCGGGTCAAGTTCATGTTCCCCAATAGCTACGCTATTTACCTGCACGACACACCATCCAGGTACTTGTTCTCCCGCAGTGCGCGGGCGTTCAGCTCAGGTTGCGTGCGTGTTAAAGAGCCGCTGCGCCTGGCAGAGTTGCTGCTCGATGATTCACAGCAGTGGTCTCTGAGCCAGGTTGAGGCGGTGGTGGACAGCCGCAAACCCCAGGTGCGAGTGCCCATGGAGCGGGAGGTGGACGTCATGTTGATGTACTGGACCACCAGTCCAGCACGGGATGGGCGAATGCAGTTTCATGCAGACATCTACGGAAAGGACGCACCGGCCCTGGCGATACTCGATGCACCGCCGGAGGCCAGCTAGTTGCGTGTCCTGCTGGCTCTGATACTGCTGTTCCCTATACTGGCGCGGGCGGATCAGGTGGTTCTCTCCCTCGACGGTCTGCCGCTCGCATTTAATCCATTCACGCTTGTAGCGTCCCCGGACGAACGGCTGGAGCTGGGGCTGCTTGAGGGCAGTCTGGAAGGCGCAGGGTTTGCTGCAGAAGATGGTGTGTCGCTGTTCTTGAATGCCCAGGGCATGGCACTAACTGCCCCAGCGACCCCCGGATACTACCCGCTGACGATCACCACTGCGGATGGCGCCACGCTTGAGGTTCAGTTGTTTGTCACCGAACCTGCGGCGAATATTGCTGGCGGTCTACTCAATGGTTATCGCTTTGGCGAGCAACCGCCGGGGCATCCCCGGCATCCCGAGCTATACCGTGCCCCTGCCGGCTATATCGAGGTCACGAAGGATCTGCTTGACGTGCGCTTGAGCCCCCATTTCACGGTGCGCCAGTTCCTGTGCAAACAGGTCAGTGATTATCCGAAGTACATCGCGCTGGAGGAGTCGCTGTTGGTGTTGTTGGAAGGTTTGCTGGGCGAGGTGCGCCAGCGAGGCTATCCAGCGGCGACATTTGGCGTCATCAGTGGTTATCGCACACCGTGGTACAACCGCACTATTGGCAACGTGCCCAACAGTCGCCATGTCTACGGCGATGCCATGGATTTTTATGTGGACGTGGACGGGGACGGGCGCATGGATGATCTGGATCGCGATGGTGACCAGGACCTTGACGACGTGCAGCTGCTGGTCGACCTGGCGGAAGAGTTTGTGTCGCGGCCGGAGAACGCCCAGTTGCTCGGCGGCATTGGGCGTTACCGTAAGACGAGCCGCCACGGCGGCTTTGTTCATGTGGATACGCGCGGTTACCGCGCGCGCTGGTAGTTTATCTGGCGAGTAGTCGCACGGGCATATCCTTGAAGCCGTGGACCATATTCGAACGAATGTAGGTGGGCTCACCCAGCAGCTCCATGCCTTTAAACTCGCGGAAAAACTCTTCCAGGAAAATTTTCACTTCCAGTCGGGCCAGGTTGGCGCCCAGGCACAGGTGAATGCCGTGCCCGAAGGCGAGATGTGGGTTGGTGTCGCGCCGGATGTTGAATTCCAGCGGGTTCTCGAATACCCGCTCGTCGAAGTTTGCGGAGCTATAGAGCATTACCACCTTGTCGCCTTCCGCGATCACTTGGCCGCCGATCTCGGTGGCGCAGGTCGCGGTTCGGCGGAAGTAGTGCAAGGGGCAGGTCCAGCGCAGCATTTCCTCCACGGCACCGGGGATCAGGGCCGGGTTTTGTTCCAGTTCCCGGTAGAGCTCAGGTCGTTTGATCAGTTCGTACATGCCGCTGGAAATAAGTCCGCGGGTGGTTTCGTTACCTGCGACAGCGATTTGTACAAACAGTGAGGCGAATTCCGCCTCGCTGACACTTTCGCCTTCGACTTCCTGATTAATTAGCAGTGAGATCAGGTCGTCCGCACCGGAATCCTTGCGCTCGCAGGCCAGCTGGAAACCATAGGTTCCCATCTCAATGCTGGCGTTGTTAACTTCCTCCGGCGTGCCACCGAGGTCAGGGTCTGAGGCCGAAGTCTGCAAGTCAGACCAGCGGCGCATCTGTGGCCACATGTCCTGGGGGATATCGAGCAGTGAACCGATGACAGCGGTGGGCAGGTCGCCGGCCAGGCTCTCGACAAAGTTGACCTCGCCGATATCGCGAGCTTTGGCCATCATGCCCCGGGCGATGCTCCGAACCGCCGGCTCGAGTTGTTCCAGCCGGCGCGAAGTGAAACGGGTAATCACTGCTCGCCGCAGGGGGCTGTGCTTGGGCGGGTCCATGCCCAGCAACTGGTTGCGGGCCATGTCGAGGATGTCCTCAGGTAGGTCGTCCACCAGCACGAAACCTTTCTCGGCGGAGAAGGTTTTGAAGTCGCGGGAGACATCGATAACATCGCTGTGGCGGCTGACGACCCAGTAGCCGCCCCCTTCCGGCAACGCGTGCCAATACACCGGGGCGTTGTTGCGCAGCCAGGCGAACTGGGCGTGGGGAATGCCGTTGGTGTAGGCATCGGGAGAGTAGATATCGATGTCCACTTATTCCACCAGCACGTTGGGGCGAGGCAGGCCCTGTTCCTCGCACATGGCGAGGTAAAACTGCAGCGTGAGATCGCCGTCCACGACTGAGGTGATGTTGCCATCGGCGTCGAGGTTGACGTTGCTGCCGTACATCTGGAACCACACCCGGGTGTTGTCCTCGATACACTGCAAGGTGTGCATTGATCCAGCAGGTTCGTAGAGGAATGAACCTGCGCGATTCACGTAGTCGTATTCCTTGTACTTCCAGGCGCCGGAAGACGTGTAGCCCCACACCGGGCCGGTGTGTTTGTGCTGCTCTACCTCGTAGCCTGCCTGGAAAATGTTCTCAATAATCCACAGACCCTCGCCTCGCTTTACTTGCAGTACTTTCAGCAGGCTGCCGTCGCCTATGTCGATAAAAGGCAGTTCGTCTGCGCCAATGTGCACGGCTTCTGTTGTTTGCATTTCTCTTGCTCCTGTCTCAGGCCTGGATGACGGCGCCGCCGGCAATGACGGCCTCTTGTTCGCTGGCATCGAAGCCAAATTGTTCGAGAATTTCCCGGCTGTGTTGGCCGTTGCTGGCCGGTGGTCTGGCAATCTCGCCGGGTGTGCGGCTGAAACGCGGGGCCGGATTGGGCTGCCACGTCTCGCCATCGTCGGCGAAGGTTTCGCGTGCCTTGTGATGGGGGTGATGGCGTACTTCCGCCATGGAGAGCACGGGCGCATAGCAGATATCCGCGCCGTCGAAGAACGCGTCCCACTCGTCGCGCGTCTTCCGTTTGAAGATGTCGTCCAGTGTTTGCTTGAGTGCTGGCCAGGCGGCCATGTCCCATTGGTTTTCCAGCCCAGTACTGTCTTCGCCGAGGCGCTCCAGCAGGGCGGCATAGAACTGGGGCTCCACGGCAGCAATGGTGATGTATTTGCCATCGGCGGTTTCGTAGACCTCGTAGAAATGGGCGCCCGAGTCGAGCACATTGGTGCCGCGCTCGTCGGTCCAGAAACCGACCTGATTGGCGGCGAAGGTTGCGGCCATGAGGCTTGCAGCGCCGTCGATCATTGCGGCATCTACAACTTGCCCCTTGCCGGATGTCTTCGCCTCAAGCAGGGCGCAGACGATACCGTAGGCGAGCAGCATGCCGCCGCCACCGAAATCACCCACCAGGTTGAGGGGTATGGCGGGCTTCTCGCCAGCGCGACCCATGCCGTGGAGCGCGCCAGAGAGGGCGACGTAGTTCAGGTCGTGGCCTACCTCGTTGGCCATCGGCCCTTGCTGGCCCCAGCCAGTCATGCGGCCGTACACCAATCGGGGGTTGCGCTCCAGACATACGTCGGGCCCCAGCCCCAGCCGTTCCATCACTCCAGGCCGGTTGCCCTCAAGTACTGCGTCCGCCTGGTCGATCAGGCGCAACGCCGCGGCGACGCCGTCGGGGTTTTTCAGGTCTATACAGATGCACCGTTTGCCGCGATTGAGTACATCCAGATTGGGGTTGGTTTGTTGGTCGGCGAAAAGGCCGCCGCCCGGGCGCTCCACCCGAATAACCTCGGCGCCCATGTCCGCCAACGACATCGCGCCAAAGGGTGCCGGACCAATACCGGCGATTTCAATGATGGTGATTCCTGCGAGAGGTCCCATGGTACTGCTAGCTCCTTGGTTTTATAGGGTTAGCTTGGCGTGGACCGTGTCTCAGGGCAATGGCGCGATCAGGCGCCCTGAGTGTCTTTACAGATCAATTGCTCGAACATGCCCCGGGCTTCTTCCAGTTTTGCGAAAACCGGGTAGTCGCTGTCCAGGCACCAGTTGATCGTCAGCATGTTGAGGGTGCCCACAACGGTGGTCGCAAGCATGCTGGGGCTGAAATCCTGTTTGACCTCGCCCAGTTCAAGTCCGGCTCGAATAAGGGCGGTGAAACTGTCGATTGCCGAGGTGCCAAGTTCGCGCTGGGCTTCGGTGTCTTCGGCGAAGGCGGTGGGGCCTATCAGGATGAGCTGGCGGTCTATCTCGTTCATGCCTGAGAAGGTCGATTCGATATAGTCGATCATGGCTTGCAGGCGACCACGGGTGGTCGGTTGCGCTGCCATCAACTCTGCGAGCATGGGCTCGGAACGGGAGTACAGCCTGGAAATGCCCAGCGCCCCCAGCAGGGCGTGCTTGTTAGTGAAGTGGCCGTAGAAGGTGCGCCGGGCGACATCTGCCTCCTGGCAGATCTGCTCAATGCTGGTGTCCTCGATCCCATGTTGCTGGAACAGGCGGTAGGCCGCCTCCTCGATTCGGGTGCGAATTTCCTGTTTGCGCTTCTCTCTGCGCCCCAGCGGGGCCTCAATCGTGTCCATGAAAATATCGTAATGCAGTTGCATTGGGTTCCCCAGTAAACTATTTTGTATACAAATGTGCAAGTTTGCGCGTTTGTATGTATTTCGATAAGAAGCGCAGATCAGGTGACCTAACCATGTCCGACAAGCTTTTAGTGGTATCTACGGACTGCCACGCCGGCCTACCCATCGCCGATTACAAACCTTATGTCGAGAGCAAGTATCACGAGATGCTCGACATGGCCGTACCCATTACGGTGGATATGCTGGAAAAGTCAGAGTCGATGTTCCTGATTAAGGAAATCAACGATGCCTGGCGTGCACCGATACAACAGGAGTTAACCGGCGCCTGGGACTACGATGAGCGAGTTCGCATGCTCGCGACTGACGGCATTGCCTGTGAGGTCATTTTCCCGGATGGGATTACCGAAAAAAACACACCACCTTTTGGTGCGGGCCTGGGCCTATCGCCGCGCGATATGGTGCCCGAGCTGCAGTGGGCCGGTGCCATGGCCCATAACCGGTGGCTGGCAGAGCTGTGTGCCAATGACCCCGCGAGGCATCTTGGTGTCGCCTCGATCCCCCTGCTTTGGGATGTCGGCCAGGCGGTGGAAGCTGTGCGCTGGTGTGTCGATAACGGCCTGCGCGCAGTGATGATTCCCACGCTCTGGGGCGAGCACGATGCCTACCATCATGTGAAGTACGACCCGTTCTGGGAAGTATGCCAGGACCTGGGGGTGATCGTGCACTTCCACTCTGGCCCTGCCCCCCATCCGGAATACTTCGGCAAGGGGTTTCCGGTGGAGGACCAGCGCTCAGAGTTGCCCGGAGCCATGGGTATCTATGTCTCTGAAGTCATGTGGTGGTTGTACCGCCCGCTGACGTTCATGATCTGGGGTGGTGTGTTCGAACGCTTCCCTCGACTCAAGGTGATGATCGTGGAAGGAGGCACTATGTTCATGCTGCCATCCTGGTTGCGGCTGATGGACTTCCAGTATCACGAGGGTGAAATTTCCGCCAAGCTGGGCGATTTCAAAAGCCACTTGTCCATGTCGCCCAGTGAGTACTACCAGCGCAACGTCGGCATCGGCGCATCTTGTGTGCGCCGGGCAGACCTCGATGAGCGCGACACCATAGGCGCCGACCAGATCATGTGGGGCAGCGACTTCCCTCACCCTGAAGGCACCTGGCCCAATACCCAGGCCTATTATCGAGAGACGTTTAGCGGCTTGCCTGAAGACGCTGGCCGTAAGATTCTTGGCGACAATGCGGTCGCCTTCTATGGCCTTGATCGCGAGCGGCTGCAGCAGGTGGCCGACGAAATCGGCCCTGACAAATCCATTTTTAACTAACCCGAGCAAGCAACGGGAGAGCAATATGACAATCGTAGAAGCCTGTGATTCAAAAACCAATACCACCCCGGATTTCCCGATGGGGTGGTTTTCTGTTTCCCGCTCCCAGGAGCTGGCCGTTGGGGAAGTTAAGCCCGTAAAAGCCTTCGATCGGGAGCTTGTGTTGTATCGCACGCGCTCTGGCAAGGCGGCACTGCAGGATGCCTATTGTCCTCATCTGGGCGCCCATCTCGGTCACGAAGGCCGAGTGATCGGCGAGACCGTGCGCTGCCCGTTTCACGGCTGGCAGTTTAATGCGGACGACGGCAAGTGTTCGCATATTCCTTATTGTGATGAGATCCCGGAGCGGGCTCGCCTGCGCACGTGGCACACCGACGAAAAGAACGGCGAGGTATACGTCTGGTATCACCCGGAAAATACAGCGCCTCAGTGGGAGTTGCCTGACTTGCCGGAGTTGGATGACCCGAACTGGACCTCGCCTCGCTACACCGAGCACCTGGTGCCGGCCCACGTACAGGATATTTGCGAAAACTCCTGCGACCCGGTGCATTTTGCGTACGTGCACAACCAACAGGGGATTCCGGATTCAGAGGTGACCATCGATCCTGATGGACGCACCATGCACCTGCACTCCAATATGGAGAACAATGACTTTCCTTCGCATCTGCACGCAATTACGTACAGCCCCGGTTTTGCCCTGGTGCGCAATACCTATGGGCCCAATGCCGAAATGATTATGTACAACAGCCCCCAGGCTATCGACAAGCACACTACGTTTATGCGCTGGACCTTGCTCGTGCGCAAGGAAATTGAAGATCTGGCTGGGGACGATGTGATGAAAGGGATTATTGATGGTCTGAGTGATGACTATCCGATTTGGGCGAACAAGGTGCACAGGCGTCGCCCCGTATTTTGTCGTGAAGACAAGCCTCTGGTGACGTTCCGCAAATGGGTGCGCCAGTTTTATGTGACGTCGCAAGACCAGCAGGAGATTGCCTGAAGTGAAGGATTTCAACGGTAAGGTAGCGGTCATTACCGGCGGTGCCAGTGGCGTCGGACGCTCGCTGGCGTTTGCGCTGGGTCGTCGCGGGGCGAAAATCGCTGTCGGTGATGTCGATGGAACGGCTATGGAGCAAGTGGCAAAGGATCTTGCCGCCGAGAACATCGAGGCGATTGTCGAGCACTGCGATGTCACCTCGCTAGACAGCCTGAATGCGCTCGCAGATGCAGCGGTGGCGAAGCTTGGTGGCCTCGATCTCGTGTTTGCCAATGCCGGTATCGGCGCAGGCGAGGGCGGTGCCATGTGGGACTACTCGGAGAAAGACTGGGAGTGGTGCCTCAAGGTGAATGTGTGGGGCGTGATTAATTCGATCCGTGCCTTCATGCCGCGGCTGGTGGCCAGCGGTCAGGCGGCTCACTTTGTCGTGACCGGATCTGGCAATGGCGCATATACGATTTTGCCGGATGCTCCCATCTACACCGCGAGCAAAGCGGCGGTACACGCGATTACGGAGAATTTGCACTATCAGTGCCAGGCGGGTCAGCTGCCGGTGAAGGTGAGCGCACTGTTTCCCGGGCCACATGTGGTTGATACGGGGCTTTTCAATTCGGATCGCGTTCGGCCCGAAGACCTGCAGAAAGATGGCGGTGCCCCCGACTCTGGCATCACCTCGGTTGATGACATGAAGCGGATGGCTGCCGAGTTTGGCATTGAGATGCAGACTACTCACCCGGATGAGGTGGCCGATATGGCGCTGCGAGGCCTGGAACAGGATGCGTTCTGGCTGCTGGAAACTACACCGGATTCCGACGAGAAAATTCGTGCTCGGGCCGACATGATTTTAAACAGAACGACACCCGTGCCAGCTACGCTGGGGTGACGTGAATCGAAACAGAGGAAAAATATAATGACAAATGAATCAGGTGCACCACAGGGAAATACTGGCGACATCGTCAATTGGCCAATGCTGAAAATCGTTTACCGGACTGACCCGGAAGCGATCGCCAAGCTGTTGCCCCCAGGTATCGATCCAGGTGCCAATCCCAATGTGAATCTCACTATCTATAACTTCCCGGTTCCCGACGAGCCCGAGTACGGCATTGTTACCACCGTGGACGCGGACTACAACGGCACACCGGGTGAATACACTCTCGGGTACGGCATCGACCAGGAGTCGGCAATTTTCATCAGCCAGGAGACCAACGGCCAGCCCAAGTATCCCTGTACTACCGAGTTTTACCGTCTTGGACCCCAGGTGAGTGCGCGTTGTGTCCACCAGGGTTACACCTTTGTAGAGTTCAAGGGCGTCTCCACTGGCCCGGTCGAAGGTGCCGAGGAGTGGGTCCAGAATGAGTGGTGGCTGAAGTACTCCCGCGCGGTAAGCGTGGGCGGCCCGGCGACGGGTTTTGACTTCCCACCTCACGTGGTTCACGTGATGAGCAAGTACGGTACTGCCTGGAAAGAGGAAGTGCAGGGCGAACTGGTGCTGCGTGATAGCCCCTGGGATCCGCTGGCATCACTGCTGCCCATGCGCGAGCAGCTCTCCGCGCACCTGTGGTGGCCCATCTTTCTCGATCGCCAGATCACACTGGCTGGTGAGCTGGATGCTGAGGCCTTCCTGCCCTATGCAGACACGATCTCCGGCTCTCGCTGGCCCGGAGAAAATGGCGGACCCAAGCGCGGTTGAGCATGCGTAACTGGTTTCCCGCATTCGCGGGGATGGCCTGCCTCGGTTTCGGGGCTGGCCTGATGAGTATCTATGGGTTTTTCGTGCCGGCTCTCTCTGAGGAGTTCGGGGTAGGGGCGGCCACCATCAATATTGGCCCGGTGGCGTTGATGCTCGTGCCGGGTCTGGCGGCGCCTTTTGTAGGCAAGTTTGCTGACAGTATGCCGATTCGCCGCATAATTCTCGCGGGGTGCACTCTGGCGATGCTGGGGCTGGTGCTCACCAGCTTGGCCCCCAGTCTGGCCGTCGCCGGCCTGTGTTTCCTGCTGTTTGCCCTGGGTATGACCCTGTATGGCCCCGTGGTGGTTAATAGCCTCATGGTCAAACTCTATGTCGGACGTGAGGGCAAGGCCCTGGCGCTCGTCGCAGCTGGAACCAGCATTGCCTCTGCCGTGCTGCCGCCGCTGGTGGGAGCAGGGCTGGAGATGTTTGGTTGGCGCACCGCGCTGGCTGCGCTCGCGCTGACGCTGCTAGTAGTCCTGTGGTTGTTGGTCTGGTTGTGCATTCCCGCTGATATTGGCGCGAGCGTCGGTGGCGCGGCGAGTAAACCCGCCGAGATCTATCGCCGCCGTGAGTTCTGGCTGGTGGGTGTGGCTGTTGCTCTGGTGTTCAATGTGTCGGTGCTGGCTACGATCTGTTATCCGCCCCTGTTTATCAGTCGTGGGATGGACCCGGTTGAGGTGGGGCTGATGTTGAGTATTAGCGCCATCGCCGGGCTCAGCGGAAAAGTGTTTGTCGCTATCAGCGCCGACTATTTGCAGGACCGCCCCAGGGTACTTGCCATCGGTATTATGCTGGTGCAGTGCACAGGCATTGCCATCTTGTTGCTGTTCAAAGAGGGCTGGCCGATCTGGCTGGGGCTGGCTTGTTCCGGTTTCGGGGTCGGTGCTTTTCTTCCCGTGCATCCCTGGCTTAACAGTCGTTACTTCGATACCGCCGTTATCGGCCAGGTCAACGGCGCCCAGATGCCACTGATGTTGCCTCTCGCGCTGGCAGGTCCGCCTCTGGCGGGGCTGGTCTTTGACCGCACGGGTAGCTACGACCCGGTGCTGGCGAGTATGGTCGTGCTGCTGTTGCTGGCCTGCCTGGTGTTGACCATCCTGCCCCGGCCGGCGCCGGCGCCGGCCCCTGTCGCGTGACAATCGTCACTTTTTACCAGAATTTCGCCACGCTCCCCGCAGCCATCGACTAGTCTTTGTCCAGTGATATTGGCGAGGGGTGACAGTGGACGTCCGGATCGGCATGGATATGCGCTTATGGGGCGACAGTGTTGGCGTGGCGGAACTGCCACAGCTGGAGATGCTGGCGTCGCTGGGCTATGCCGGGGTCGAGATCCCGCTGTCCGGCCAGGGCACATCCGAGTTGAAACTGCTGCGCGTCGCGCTGGCTGATCTGGGTCTGGTAGCACTGGCCAATACGGTTATCCCCGCAGGTTCCAATCCCATCGATAGTTCTCTTGCTGTGCGCCGTCGCGCGGTGGACTACCTCAAGGCACGGGTAGATGACACTGCCCAACTGGGCAGCAAGGTTTTGTGTGGCGGTCTGTTCCAGGCTCAGGGTCAATTGAGTGGCGTTCCACCCACTGATCGAGAGTGGGACTGGAGCCGGCGTTGCCTGCGTGAGGTGGGTGAACACGCCGCCAGTTGTGATGTAAAGCTGGCGCTCGAGTTCCAGAGCCGTTTCGATGCGCATTTAGTCAACACTGCCGCTGACGCCTCCCGTATGTGTGAGGACATCGACCTGGAAAATCTCGGCGTGCTCTACAACACCTTCCATGCCCATCTGGAGGAATTCAATCCCGCCCGCGCACTACCTGCCGCTGGCGAGCGCCTGATGCTGGTGCACCTGAGTGAGAGCCATCGGGGTGAATTGGGGCGCGGCCAGGTGCAGTGGCAGGAGACCTTTGCCACGCTCGATTTTCTCGACTATCACGGTTGGCTTGTGGTGCAGGCCAGGGGGTTGGCTAGCTCGGGGGATGCGGTTCCGGCCAATATCTGGCGCGAGCAGTTCGACAGTCGCGAGCAGTTGAGTACCGATGCCATTGCCTTGATCCAGCACGCGCTGCGCCTGCAGCGTCAGTAAGCCTTAGTCCGCTAAACCAGACCCAGCATTTCGGTAATACCGTGGCTGTGGCCTGCGGTGTAGCCGCCGTCTACAACCAGGTTTTGCCCCGTCATATAGGAGGCATCATCGGAGGCCAGGAAGAGTGCTGCGCTGGCGATCTCCTCCGGCTGGCCGAATCTCCCCAATTTGATCTGGCGCTGGATGTCCGTCTTGAAGTCCGGCAGTTGGTCCAGTACCTGGCTGAACATGGGCGTTTCGATGAACCCGGGGCAGATACAGTTACAGCGGATGCCTACTTTGCCGTAGTCGATCGCCACGTTCTTGGTGAGCAGGGCCACGCCGCCTTTCGAGGCGTTGTAGGCACTGCCTCCTTCGGTGCCATTGATGCCCTCCACACTCGCCACCGTGATGATGCTGCCACTGCGCTTTTCCAGCATTGGCTCCAGTGCCGCCTTAATGGCCAGGAAGGTGCCTTTCAGGTTGATGTCGATGATGCGATCCCACGCCGCTTCATCGAGCATGTTGACCGGGCCTGCTTCGCCCACACCGGCGGCTGTTAGCAGGATATCGATGGAGCCGTGCTTGCTGATGGCGGTATTGACGATATCGAGATGCGCCTGGGCGTTGGTCACGTCTGCGAGAATGAGTTCACTGGCGGAGGAACTTGCGGTGACGTCCTCCCAGTCATCGCAGGGGTTCAGGTCCATGCCCACGACGGTGGCACCCTCGCTGGCAAAGCGGCGCGCGCAGGCGAAACCAATACCCGAGGCAGCGCCGGTGACCAGTGCAACCTTTCCTTTCAGTGCGGTCATGCGCAATATTCCTTGTTAGCTTAATTGATAGTCGTCACTGTTTGCAGCGCGGGTCCAGCGCCACATATCGATGATCTTCCACGGCCATAGCAAGGTGACCTTGCCCTCGGCATTGCTGTAGAAACTGTTTACCCCGGGGTGTTCCCAGATCAGCTTGGCATGTAAGTCGCGAAAGCGCTGCTGGTAATCGCTGTGAACTTCCTCCCTGCACTCGATAGCTGCGCTGTCACTTTGGAGCAGCAGCTTGATGCATTCCAGGGTGTAGCGTACCTGGCACTCGCCGTTGAAGATCAGGCTGCCGCCGAAGGCGAGGTTGGTGCCGGGGCCGAACAAGCAGTAGAAGTTGGGGAACTCAGGCACGGTAACACCGAGGTAAGCAGACGGCTCGGTGGCCCAGCTTTCAGCCAATACCTTGCCGTTTCTCCCGGTGATTGTCATAGGCCAGAGGAAGTCGGCCGTCTTGAAACCGGTGGCATAGATGATGACGTCAGCGTCAAACGCCTGACCGTCCTCGGCGGTGATGCCGTCAGCAGTTACCGCGCTAATGCCTTGTGCCTGGAGATCAACATTGTCTCGCTGTAAGGCCTTGAGCCAGCTGCCGTTGTCCTGCAGGGTGCGTCGGCCCATAGGCGGGTAGTCTGGCATGACCTTGGGCAGCAATTCCTCGTCGTGGACCTGGCCGCGAATGTAGTCGCTGAACAGCTGGTGCACAAAGTCATTCATCTCATTGACCGAGCGATCCTGATGGGGCCACGCGGGGTCTACCACAATGGCATCGTAGGCCCCGTCACAGGCGCACCAGAACAACAGGAAACGGAACCACTTGGCGTAGCAGGGCAGGTGCTGCAGGCACCACTTCATACCTTCGGGAACAGTCTCGTGATAGATCGGGTTCTCGAACATCCACGGTGGTACGCGTTGGAATACAGTGAGTGAGCCGGCCTGTTCAGCGATGGCGGGCGCAATCTGGAAGGCGCTTGCACCTGCGCCTACGAGTGCCACACGCTTGCCGCTGATGTCGATACTGTCGTCCCATTCGGCTGAGTGACACCACTGGCCGCCGAAAGAGTCGATACCCGGCACATCTGGCAGCTTTGGTCGATTTAACTGGCCGACCGCGCTGATGACCGAATTGACCCTGTGGGTCCGGCTCGCACCTTGTTTGTGGCGTGTTTCCACCTGCCATATCTGTTCATCTTCGTCCCAGATGGCGCTCACCACCTCGGTATTGAAGTGAATCTGGTCCAGCAGCCTGTGTTTGTCCGCGACGTTCTCAAAGTACGTTTGCAGCTCTGGCTGTTGCGCAAAGTATTGGGTCCAGTGGTGGGCAGGCTCAAAAGAGTAGCAGTAGAGATGGTTGCTCACATCCACTCTTGCGCCGGGGTAGCGGTTCTCAAACCAGGTGCCGCCGACGCCGCTGTTCTTCTCAATCACGGTGAAGGGGATGCCCGCTTCCTGGAGGCGAATGGCGGCGAGGATGCCGGACATGCCGGCACCGATAATCAGCACATGGTGCTGTTCGCGACTTTGCTGTGGAACTTCGTCACCCCACGCATCGGAGCGCTGGTCGACGCCATCGATTTCGATCTCTTCCAGCATCATCGGCAGGTATTCTTCGGGCACATCCTGTGCCACGAGGAAGTTCATCATCCGCAGCAGGGTCGCCCGGTCCGGCGTGGGCGGCAGTTGGCAGCCCCCATCGCGGTAGTTGCGAATGATGTCCATCGCCTGGGCTCGGACCGTTGCCTTGTCCTCCTCAGACATATAGCCCTGGTATTCGTTGATGTAGGCACCACCGGGCTTTATTGGACCGTCCAGAATGCTGGTATCGCCACTCATATGGAGCATGCTCAACATGAGGGCAGGAATGCTGGCATCTTCCAGCGCGGCGGCGATCTCGACTTCGCTGGCGTTGATCTCAAAGGCTTCTGTCATGCGATAAACCTCATTCCGGAATCGGTGGCGCGAACGTGGGGTTGCGGCCCAGCCGGATATCTTCCAGCCGTGTCTCCGCGCTGCGGCGCCATAACTCGTCCGAGAAAATGTAAAAGCGTTCATTGATGACGGCGTCCAGCACTCGCTGGGCCATAACCTCCGGGCCGATGCCGCCCGCTACAGATGCGTTCAGGGCATCCATTACCATATTGCGCTCGTCAGATTCCACGACATCGCTGTATTGGGTGTGACGATTGCGCTCTGAGGTGGCGATGCCGGTATTGATAGCCTCGGGGCAGAGGACCGAAATTTTCACCTGCGGTGAGTGAAAGCTGAGTTCGTGATATAGCGACTCGCTCAATGCCAGCACTGCGTGCTTGCTCATATGGTAGATGCCGGAGTAGGGCATGGCGGTCACGGCTGCCATAGAGGCCGTGTTGACGATGTGACACTCGTCACCCTGGGCCTGCATGATGGGCACGAAACTGCGGATGCCGTGCACCACACCCATCACGTTCACGTCCATCAGCCAGCGGTAGTCCGCCAGGCTCTCCTCCCACAGCAGGCCACCCGTGAACACCCCGGCGTTATTGCATGCGATGTGGATGCCGCCAAAACGTTCTACCGCGAGATCTGCCAGCGCCTGGACCTGATCGGGATCGCTGACATCGGTAACGGCGCCCACGCACTCAGCGCCGCCTGCACTGAGTTTCTCGATGGCTGTAGTTAACGCGTCTGACTCAATATCGCCGAGCACAAGTTTCATGCCCTG
The DNA here is from genome assembly GCF_009388985.1 of Halioglobus maricola. Lineage (NCBI taxonomy): Bacteria > Pseudomonadati > Pseudomonadota > Gammaproteobacteria > Cellvibrionales > Halieaceae > Halioglobus > Halioglobus maricola. The sequence continues at coordinate 3,997,941 of NZ_CP036422.1, read as the reverse complement.
TGCCGCAAAAAGCTCGGCCATGGCAAGGCCAATGCCGCTGGCGCCCCCGGTTATAACCGCAGTTTTTCCAGAGAAATCTTTCATGATGTTATAGCGCCGGGCTGTCTTCGATCAGGCCGAGCATAAACTTCGCGGCCTCCGTGTAGGTCTTTTCGCTGATAAACGCATGTTGGGTGCCGGTGTACATATCGCGGAAGCTGCGCTCCAGGCGGCTGCCCTCGCGAATAGCGCTGGTGCCTGCAGCCAGGTGCGCGAACTGGACGATTTCACGGCTGGCTTCAGTCGCAAAGGTGGCCGCGATTCGCATGTCGGCGCGCATGGCCGGCGTGAGTTCGGCGCCGGCGGCGAGTTGCTGCTCCTTCTCGGTGTAGCTGTGTTGTACGAGCTGGTAAGCGGCGCGCCACATGGCTTCATGGTGGGCGAGATCGCGCTGGAAGGTCAGTTTGTTGGCGACCGAGCTCTCCTCACCCATACGGACTTTTTCTTTCGCCAGTGCCACAACATCGTCGATGGCACTGCGGGAGACGCCCAGTGCCCAGGCGGCATGACCGGCGCCGGTGAGAGCCATCACGCCAAAGTTGTAAAGTGTGCCGCCGCGCTGGGGTTTGCGGCTGAGCAAAGGGTAGGTGCGATGCTCCGGCACGAACACGTCTTTCAATTCGTAGTTGTAGCTGCCGGTCCCCTTGAGGCCCTGTACGTGCCAACCGTCGGTAAACTCCACTTCACTTCGCGGTACCACTGCGACAGTCATCGCCGGCATTCCGCCATCACCCATGCGCATTTCTTCGCCGTCCATGGGCAGAAAGCCGGCACAGACGTATTCCGAGTGGCCGGTGCCGCTGCCGAATTGCCAGGCGCCTGATACCCGGTAGCCACCTTCGACAGCCTGGCCCATGCCGTTGGGGAAAAACTGGCCGCCCAGCGTGACCCGATTGTCGTTCGCGGTGAATACCTCTGCGAAGCCTTCTTCCGACATGTAGGCCGCAGCAAAGCACGCGGAGGGAAGGTTGGCGATACCGATCCAGCCGAAGGAGCCGTCCTGGCGGGCCATCTCCAACCAGGTGTCGATGAGTTCAGCCATGGCAGGTTCGCTGCCGCCTGCCTCACGTGGATTCATATACTGCATCAGGCCGCTGCTCCACAGGGCCTCCACCAGCGCTGGCGTGAGTGTGCGGGCCTGTTCTGATCCGGCGGCCTCGGCCAGCGTAACGGCCTCTATGCCGCGCGCTCTGTCCGGGCCGGCTATCTGTGCCATGTCATTCATTTTTATACTCCATACATAGTGGCAGGCTTACAGTATGGAGTTCTTTCGCGATATGTGGGGGTCCGGCAATGCTCGAAAGGCGTTGTGCAAGGCCGGGGTTCAATATGTTGTATCCCCCCGCTGCTGGTCAGGCGGTGGCCCCGAGTGGCGTTCTGCTGCTATTCTTCAGGGATAACAAATTTATCGGAATCATCACGATGCTTAACACTCTCCGCCACCGCTTCAATCTCCTGTTCCTGCGCATAATGGCGCCCATTATGCCGGGCTCAACCCATGTGGCATTTGTCGGTGCCGGCAGTAGTCGCCAGTTGTGTGGCCATGTGGCGTCGCTTGCTCCCGCGAAGGTACTCGTGGTGACTGACAAGCCACTGCGCGATCTGGGCGTTGCCGACCAGGCAGTCGCGGGGCTGGTGGATGCGGGCGTCGAGCTGGCATGGTTTGATGGCGTATTACCGGATCCCACCTACGAACAAGTCGACGAAGGCCTGGCTATCCTGCGCCGTGAGCAGTGTGATGTGCTGCTGGCTATTGGCGGTGGTTCTGCCATGGACTGCGCCAAAGTGATCGCGATCAGGGCCACCTCCGACGAGGACCCTCACAAATGGGAGGGCTTGGGGAAAGTGAAGCATGAAGGCCTGCCGCTGTATGCCATTCCCACCACCGCGGGTACGGGGTCAGAAGGCACCGCAGGGGCGGTCGTGAAGGACAGTGAAACGCTCACCAAGAGCATCATGTCCGGCAATACCCTGCTGCCGAAAGCGACCGCGCTCGATGCGTCACTGATGCAGGGCTTGCCTCCGCATATCACCGCAGCTACCGGGATGGATGCGCTTACTCACGCGATCGAGGCCTATATCGGTGTGTGGGAGCGAGGCAATCGGACCGCGGATGCACGTGCGGCGATCAAGCTCGTTTTTGAGAACCTGCCCACAGCCTATGCGAACGGCGGGAATATCGACGCCCGGGAAAGTATGGCACTCGCTGCCTACTACGGCGGCATGGCGATTAACCAGGTATTTGTCGGTAGTGTTCACGCCCTGGCGCACCAGGTGGGTGGCAAGTACGGCATTCCCCACGGGCTCGCTAACGCATTGATTCTTCCCCATGTGCTGGAGTACTGCCGCGAAGAGGCAGAGCAAAGCCTGGCTGAATTGGCTCTGCTGATCGGGGTCGGTGAAGAGGGTGAGACCAGTGCCCAGCTTGCGCACAAGTTTATCGCCGCGGTACGCGACTTGCGGACAACCGTCGGGATACCCGATCACTCCGAGTTGCTGCAGGCCGAGGACTTTGATCAGCTGGCGGAGCAAGCGGCTCAGGAGTGTGTTGGCTACCCGGTGCCGCGGCTGCTGGACAAGGCCGCAGCACTGGATATCCTGCGCAAGATCAGTGGCTAGTCGAAGAAGACGGTCGCGCCCTGTTCAGCGGCGTTGACTGCGCGACGCATATAGCCAAACAATTCCCGACCGGTGCCACTCTCGGCACTGTCATTGGCGCGTTTTGCGTTTTCGCGGGCCGCCCACTCGTCCGTAGGGACCAGTGCGCTCAGTTCGCCGCCACGGGCATCCAGGCGGATCATGTCGCCGTCACGCACTTTGCCTATCGGCCCGTCTGCCAGTGCTTCTGGTGACAGGTGGATCGCGGCTGGCACTTTGCCAGAAGCTCCAGACATCCTTCCGTCAGTGACCAGCGCTACCTTGAAGCCGCGATCCTGAAGAATCCCGAGGAAGGGTGTGAGCTTGTGCAGCTCGGGCATGCCATTGGAGGCTGGCCCCTGGAACCGCACCACGGCGACAAAGTCCTTTTCCAGTTCACCCGCGTCAAACGCGGCGGCCAGAGATACCTGATCCTCGAAGACTACAGCGGGCGCCTCGATGAGCTGGTGCTCCTCTGCCACGGCAGAAATCTTGATCACACTGCGCCCGAGATTGCCCTCCAGCAGGCGCATACCGCCCTCTGGAGAAAAGGCGTCATCGGCCGGGCGCAGCACAGTGGTGTCCGCGCTGGCGTGAACACCATCGATATAGCTCAGGCGGCCATCGGTTAACTGTGGTTCCTGGGTGTAGTGGTGCAGGCCCTCGCCCCAGTTGGTTTTTACATCTTCGTGGAGCAAGCCGTTGTCCAGCAGTGTGCGAATCACATAGCCAGTGCCGCCGGCGGCGTGGAAGTGGTTTACATCAGCGCTGCCGTTCGGGTACACCCGGGCGACCAGTGGCGTGATCGCGGAGAGATCGCTGTAGTCCTGCCAGTCCAGCAATATGCCCGCCGCGCGAGCGATGGCTATCCAGTGAATGCTGTGATTGGTGCTGCCGCCGGTCGCGAGCAGGGCCACGATGGCGTTGACGATGCACTTTACATCGACCACATGGCCAAAGGGAGTGTATTCATTGCCCAGTGCGGTGATTTTGCACAGGCGTTCTGTCGCGGCCACAGTCAGCGCATCGCGCATCTCAGTGCCCGGAGGTTCGAAGGCGGCGCCGGGAATGTGGACGCCCATGACTTCCATCAACATTTGATTGCTGTTGGCAGTGCCGTAGAACGTGCAGGTTCCCTCGCCGTGATAAGCGGCTGACTCGGCCTTGAGCAATTCGTCGCGGCCGACTTTGCCCTCTGCATACTGCTGGCGTACCGCCGCCTTCTCCTTGTTGGAGAGGCCGGAGGTCATTGGCCCGGCCGGTGCAAAGATCACCGGCAGGTGGCCAAAGGACAGTGCGCCGATCAACAGGCCAGGGACGATCTTGTCGCACACGCCCAGACAGAGCGCGCCGTCGAACATATTGTGGGACAGCGCGATCGCTGTGCTACCGGCGATGATGTCGCGGCTGAACAGACTCAATTCCATGCCGGCGGTGCCCTGGGTCACGCCGTCACACATGGCGGGTACGCCCCCGGCTACCTGGGCTGTGCTGCCGACACCGTGGGCAGCACGTTTCACCAGCTCGGGATAGGTCGCGAGCGGTTGATGGGCCGATAGCATGTCGTTGTAAGCGTTGACGATGCCAATATTGGCCGACTCGGTTAGGGTCAGGGCCTGTTTGTCCTCTTCGCTGCAGGCGGCAAAACCGTGCGCGAGGTTCGAGCAGGAAAGCTGGCCCCGGTGGGGGCCCTGCTTGCCCATATCAGCGATGTGTTCGAGGTATGCAGCACGGCTGTCGGCGCTGCGCTCTTCGATGCGCCGGGTGATGGCGCTCAGTCGGGAATCAATCATCAGGGTGCCCACCAGATAGATACGGGGTTTGTGCTCTGCTCACTGACGGCAGCGATGGGGTAGTGTTGCTCTGCCGCTTCAGCCAGCACAGTGGCTTTTTCGTCGCCTGTGATATGCAGCACAATCTCGTTTGCCGCCAGAACCACAGGCAGGGTCAGGGTGATACGTTGGTGTGGTGCGGTGACCGGGTCGCAGCTGCCCAATATGGCCGTGCCGGCCGGGTCGAGTAACTCCGCGAGGTTGTTCGCCTGCGGAAACCACGAAGCGGTGTGACCATCGCCGCCCATACCGAGCACCACGCAGCTGAAGGGTAGTGGGAACTTGCCCAGCCGTGCAGTGACCTCAGCGAGGCCTTCGTTGGCGTCGGCGGGGCTGGCTTTCAGGCCTGCAAACCGGGCTTTGGCGGCCGGTCCCTGAAGCAGGTTCTCGCGTACCAGACGCTCATTGGAGTCGTCGTGCTCCGGCGCTACCCAGCGTTCATCCACCAGGGTGATAAAGACCTGCTCCCAGGCTAACTCTATCTGCGCCAGTGCTGCGAACATGGCTTTTGGGGTTGAGCCGCCAGAGACCGCCAGGCTAGCGCGACCACGCGTCTCGATATCAGATTTCAGTGTGTTCGCGATGTGCGTGGCCAGAGCTGCGTCCAGCTCCGGCCGGCTGGCGAAGCGCTGCCAGTTACTCATGCCAGCTGCCCCCGTCGACGGCAATCAACGCGGTGGACGCATTCGGGCCCATAGTGCCAGCGTTGTAGGACTTGATCGCACTGCCATTTTCTTCCCACGCTTCGATGATAGAGTCGATCCAGTGCCAGGCAGTTTCCACTTCATCGCGGCGCATAAACAGGGTCTGGTCGCCATGGATAGCATCGAGTAGCAGACGCTCATAGGCGTCGTAGCTGTCGCGCTTGCTCTGGGATTCGTCGGTGAGGTGCAGCTCCACCGGCTGCAGCTTCAGCTTGCTGGTCAGCCCGGGTTTTTTGTTCACAGTGTGCAGGCTGATGCTCTCTTCCGGCTGCAGGTGGATCACCAGTTTGTTGGTGAGCTCCTGTGGGTCGTTGGCAAACAGGGAGAAGGACTGGCGTCGATATTCGATGACGATTTCGGAATAGCGACGACTCAGGCGCTTGCCTGTGCGCAGGTAAAAAGGAACGCCCGCCCAGCGCCAATTGTTGATATTGGCCTTGAGCGCGACGAAGGTTTCGGTGTCATTTGCATCGTGGAAGGCATCCTCCTCGAGGAAGCCCTTCACTGCCTCACCGCCAACCGCGCCAGCCGCGTAGCGGCCGCGAACGGTGCGCTCTTTTACATTGGCCGAGTCTATGGGCTCGAGGCAGCGCAGCACTTTCATCTTTTCGTCGCGGATGTCGGTGGCCTTGAGTGTGGCGGGCGGCTCCATGGCCACCAGGGAAAGCACTTGCAACAAGTGGTTCTGGACCATGTCCCGCAGGGCGCCGGTGTCCGCGTAGTAGCTGCCGCGACCGGCGACGCCAATGTCTTCCGCAACCGTAATCTGGACACTGCTGATAAATGTGTTATTCCACATCGGATGGAACAGCTGGTTGCCAAAGCGCAGGGCCAGCAGGTTTTGTACGGTTTCCTTTCCCAGGTAGTGGTCGATGCGGAATGTGGCCTCTTCCTCGAACACCTGGGCGACCTGTTCGTTGATGGTGCGACATGATTCCAGATCGTGTCCCAGTGGCTTTTCCAGCACCACCCGGCAGGCGTCGTTCACGACGCCTGCCGTATCGAGCTGGCTGCAAATTTCGCCGTAGAGCGAGGGCAGGGTGGCAAGATAGTAGAGGCGCCCGGGAGCTTCACTGCCCTCTAGCAGGGTGGCGAGTTCACGGTAGTCCTCGGGAGAGTCCGCATCGATCTTGACGTATTCAAGCCGCGCGCTGAAGGCTTCCCATTGGTCGTCATCCCAGGTGCCTTCCGGTAAGAATTTTTGCAGGTTGGTGCGCGCGTCCTCGCGGAAGCTCGCAGAATCCATGACGCCGCGGCCGGTTGCAATGATCCGGTGCAGGCGGTCAGCCAGGCTGTGGCGTTGTAGTTGGTATAGCGCAGGTAGCAACTTGCGCGTGGAGAGGTCACCGGTGCCACCAAAAATTACCAAATCGACCATCTGACTCATACACGTGGTTCCTTATTGAAAAGTGGAAGAGTGTTTGTGTGTCATTGACTGCCGCGGTCGCGACAATCTGTATTGCGGTGATTCAGTCTGCAGCTTTCTGGGTGCTACTAGAAGAGGTGGGGATAATAGCAGCAAATCCTGGCGGCTGCCTCTGGTAATTTTTCAGATTTCAGCAGTTGGCGGCCTGGCGGTAGGCGCGGGGTGAGCTGCCGTGCCAGCGCTTGAAGGCGTTGCTGAAATTTCCCGGGGCGCTGTAGCCCAGCAGTACGGATATTTCCTCCAATGGCAGCGCTGAATTCGCCAGGTATTCGCGGGCGAGCTGGTAGCGAACGCCGGCGAGAATATCCTGGTAGCTGCTATTCTCGCGCGCCAGACGGCGGCGCAGAGTGCGGCTGGTGGTGTTCAATTTCTCTGCGACGAAGTCGATATCGGGGAAGTAGCCTGGGCGGGAGAGGATGATCTGGCGGACCTTGTCGCCGATGTTGCCACCTCCGCGCACGCGGGAGAGCAGCAATCGGCATTGTTGCTGCATCATCGCGCTGGTTTCGCTGTCGCGCAGTGGCATGGGCTCGTCGAGAGCGGCCGCATCCATATGCAATTCTGAAGCATTGTTGCCGAAAGATACCGGGCAGTCGAAGTGACGCTCGTAAATCAGCTCTCGCCCCTGGCCGTCATGCATGAGTTTCACCTGCATCGGCTCGATGGGTTCGCGCAGGGATCCACTGCTGCCATGGATGGCGGCGGTGATGTCGCGGTCGATGTAGAAGGTGAGCAGGTCCTCAGGTAGCCGTAAGCCGGGGCGCATGGAGAGGATGCCCCGGCCGCCCGCGACTCTGAAGTTTATTTCGAAGGGGCTGAAGGCGAGCGGGCCGAAGTTCTGCATTACCGCCAGCGCATGGCGTAAGGTGGAAGCACTCAGGAAGGCATAGCCCAGCAAGCCGTAGCTCTCGATTCTATAGGCCTTACCCAGCAACAAGCCGAGCATGGGATTGCCGGTGAGCGCCAGCAGATTGCGATGAAAGTGAAACTCCTGCTCAAGGGTGAACGGGATGTCGGTTGCGTTGTTTTCGAGCTGGGCCTCGGTCAGACCGGTACCTGCCAGGCAGTCGCTGGCACTAAATCCCATGTCGGCCATGGCGTTGAGGGCTATGGGCAGGCCCTTGATGTGGTGACGCGAGTCGTTCTTGTTTGCCATCGCTCTTTCCGTCAGTAGAGTGGCAAGACTATTTCATCGTTTTCTGGTCGGCAACAGATAGCTGTCCTTTTTTCATAAGTTTTTGTCCCTTGTTCAGCTTTGCACCGGGCGCACACCAGATTACATTGGTCATCCTGAGAGGAGAGATCTGACTATGTCCAATAACAACAGACGCGAGCCATCGGTGGCCATTATCGGTGCCGGTATGACCGGCATACTGGCTGCGATCAAGCTGCGTGAAGCCGGTATCAATGACCTGACCATTCTGGAAAAAGCCGATGAGCTGGGGGGCACCTGGCGTGAGAACACATACCCTGGTGTGGCCTGCGATGTGCCCGCCCACATGTATACCTACAGCTTTCGCGGCAACCCCGAGTGGAGCAATCGCTTCGCCCGTGGCAACGAAATCCAGACATACTTCCGCCAGGTGGCAGAGGAATTCGGCGTGGCCGGCCAGATTCGGTTTGGGGAGGCTCTGGAGCGCTCTCACTATGTGGACGGTAAGTGGCAGCTGCATACCAGTAAGGGTAATGATTTCAGTGTGGATTTTGTGGTGGCAGCCACTGGCATCCTGCACCATCCGGTGTATCCCGACATCAAGGGCCTGGACAGCTTCCAGGGGGATATGTGGCACACCGCTCGTTGGAATCACGATGTGGATCTCGCGGGCAAGCGGGTCGGGATTATTGGCACAGGTTCCACCGCCTGCCAGGTGATTGGTGATATTGCCGAGCAATGTGGCGATTTGACGATCTTCCAGCGCACTCCACAGTGGATTGTGAAGGTTGCGGACAAGGATTATAGCGAGACGGACAAGGCGAGCCTGCGCGGCCAACAGGGCAAGCTTACCGCACTCAGCAAACGTTACGCGTTTGCCATGCGCAACACCTTCAGCGCGGGGGTGACGGGAAAGAAACTCCCCCTTGCATTGATGTCGTGGATGGCCAAGCGCAACCTCAGAAAAAGTGTGCGCGACCCTGCGTTGCGGGAGAAGCTGACTCCGGATTACCCCGTGGGCTGCAAGCGCCTCATCATCAACAGCACGTTTTACGACGCGGTGCAGCGGGACAATGTCAGCCTGGAAACTACCGGCATAGAACGGATTACCGATCGCGGTGTGGTCACCGTTGATGGTGAGACCCACGAGTTGGACGTCTTGATACTGGCCACGGGTTTCAGCCCTTTCGAGTTCATGCGCCCCATGGAGCTGAAGGGTCGCAACGGGGTGGACATCGAGGATGTGTGGGGGCGCAAGGTGCAGGCCTATCGCTCGGTATGTATCCCGGGTTTCCCGAATTTCTTCCTGATGCTTGGCCCGAACACGCCTATTGGCAATTACTCAGTGATTGCCATGAGCGAGGTGCAGACGGACTACGTGCTGAAGCTGATAGAGCAGTGGCGCGCGGGGACCCTCGACGAAGTGGAGGCGACCCCGGAGGCGAAACAGCGATACAACGATTATCTGAAGGCCGGGATGGGCAAGACTGTCTGGGTGCGTGGGTGTCAGAGCTGGTATCTGGATGCAGATGGCGACCCGGCGATGTGGCCCTACAGTTGGAACCAGTGGGTGAGAGAACTCGAGCAGCCGGATCTGAAAGATTTCAGGCCGGCAGCCTAGTTTTACTCGTCAAACTCGGCGGTTTCGGGGATCTGCTGATACCAGTCAACGCCGTGCTCATCCCGGGTCCGGGTGATTCGGTGCCGGCCCAGCAGGCAATTGAGATGGGCGATGGTTTCACCGGTAGCGAGGGAAATGTTCCCCGCGTTGATCTCCCGCCGAAACAGTGCCGGGAAACAGTCGACGGCCCGCAGCGGTTGATCGAGGAAATTGAACAGTTTGACCAGGTCGCGTTTGTGAGCCTCGATGATCTGGCTAAGGCGCACATAGAGGCCGTAAAACGGCGCTTCGTGGGCTGGCAGCACTAACAGGTCGTCGGGCAGGATGTCGCGAATCACCGCCTGGGTGCGCAGCCATTCTTTGAGCGGGTCGCCCGCCGGCTCGGTAGGATAGACGCTTACATTGGGAGAAATCCGCGGCAGTACCTGATCGCCGGAGATCAACAATTTCAACCCCGGGCAATACAGGGCGGCGTGTTCCGGTGAGTGCCCACGGCCGACGATGACCTGCCAGTAGTGGTTACCGATAGTGATCGTTTCCCGGTCAGTCAGGCGGTGAAAACTGTCTGGCAGGGTGTAGATAGCGCGGCCAAAGTTGCCGAATTTCTTCTTGTAGTGCTCTAGCGCATCTTCCTCCCAGCCAGCAGCACGGTAGAAACGCAGAGCGACATCTGGAGCCGGGCGCCCGGTGTCCGCAGCCATCGCACGGCACATCAAAAACTCCTCGCGCGACATCCACAATTCGCAATCGAAACGCTCACAGATCCAGCCGGCCAGGCCCACATGATCTGGGTGCATATGGGTGCAAATGACCCGCGTAACCGGTTTGCCCTGCATAAAGCCGCAGAACAGCTGCTCCCAGATCTCGCGGGAAGTCTCCAGGTCGAGGCAGGTGTCGACCACCGTCCAGCCATCGCCATCCTCTAGCAACCAGATGTTGATGTGGTCCAGCGACATTGGCATGGGGAATCGCACCCAGTGTACGCCGGGTGCCACTTCAACCGGTTCGGCCGTGACGAGTTCTGGTTTGCGGCCGTAGGGGTAACTCAGGCCGCGATAGTTTTCGACTGTTTCTTTTCCGGTCATCCCACGCTGCGGCCAGAGCCTTCCCAATACTGTGCTTTGACAGCCTTTTTATCAGGTTTGCCCACCGGTGTCAGTGGAATGCCGGTAACAAAGTCGATCGACTTGGGTGATTGCACCGAGCCCTTCTTGTCTTTGACCAGTGTCTGCAGCTCCGCCGCGAGTTCGTCGCTGCCTTCGATACCAGGCCTGGGCACGATGACAGCTTTCACTGCTTCGCCCCATTGTTCATCCGGTACTCCCACTACAACGACCTGTCCTACAGCGTCGTGGGCGGCGATGACATCTTCCACTTCCCGAGGGAATACGTTAAAGCCACCGGTCACAATCATGTCCTTGGTGCGATCGACAATGTAGAGGAAGCCTTCGTCGTCGAACTTGCCCACATCGCCGGTGTGCAGCCAGCCGCCCTCGAACGCTTCCGCGGTCTGCCCGGGCATATCTTTGTAGCCAGCCATGACCAGCGGGCCGCGCACACAGATTTCTCCCGGTTCACCTTCCGGGACGGGATTGCAGTCCTTGTCGAGCAGTGCCAGATGAACCCAGGGTGTGGGGCGCCCGGCGGCGCTCAGGCGCTCGGGCTTGGCCAGATCGTGGTCCTTGCGCGCCAGGTTGGCAATCACCATGGGGCACTCTGACTGGCCAAAGCACTGGTAGAACACCTGGCCCCATTTCTCCAGGCCCTCCTGCAGGCGGGCAGGGCTCATCGGCGAGGCGCCGTAGAACACGGTTTCCATACTGTCGATGGAACCGTCGGTAGCGCGAGGTGAATCCAGCAGGAAGTAAAGCATGACCGGTACGAGGAAGGTACAGGTGATCTGGTGCTCCTTGACCATGTCGTAAAACTGGTCGATGTCGAAGCCCTGCATGACGTAGAAGGCACCACCCTTTTGCAGTACGGGGATGAAGAAGGCTGCCGCGGCGTGAGATAGCGGCGTGGCGAACAACATGCGCACTTCCTCGGGGAACTCCCATTCGGCGAGCTGTACCTGGGTCATGTAGGCACTGACCCGGTGCGGGCTCATGACGCCCTTGGGCTTGCCTGTGGTGCCGCCGGTGAAGTTGACCGAGGCGATATCTTCGGGGCCGATGTCCGGCGCTACCAGAGGCTGTGGCTCGAAGTTTGCCGCCAGTGCCATGTAGTCGTCGCCCACTTCGTTGGGCCCAAAGCCCAGCAGGTTCTTCAGGCCAGGCACGCGTTCTTTGAGGGCGGCAGCGACCTCGGAAAAGACAGAGGGGTCAAAAATGAGCGTCTCGATTTCCGCCGCTTCAAGCACGTAGATATGGTCGTCCAGTGAGCCGAGCGGATGCAGCGGTGTACCCGTGCACCCGGTGAGCTGCATCGCGGCGATGTTGGAGAGCACCTCCGGACGATTGGCGGAGATGATCGCCACTCGGCTGCCGACACCCAGGCCCTTGGATTGCAGCGCCTGAATCATCTGGCTCGTGCTTTCGCGTACATCGCGGTAACTGGCGACGGTGTCACCGAGATACAGGCAGGGTTCGTCGTTATAGCGGTTCAGGCCTTCCACCAGCAGGTGGGGCATCAGCGCTGGTTGGTACAGTTGGCTCGGGTTCATGTGTGGCATCCTGTTGTTGCACTGTGGTGAAAGTGCCCGGCGGGCAAGTCAGACGATAGAAAATGCCACAGCGGGCCGGCCCCCGGCAATGACCCGGCCGCTCATGGGAGCCTGTCCTTTGCGCTCAGCCTGATTGCTAATGCCAGCGAATATTGTCCCTTTGCGGTGCTGTCCCGTCCCTGCCAATCCGAGATACTGGGCGTCTAAAGGAGATTTCCCATGAAAATAGACAGTTCCCTAATGTTCGATCCGGCCCGTGTGGCCGGGATGGCCCAGCAGCTGGAGGATGCCGGTTTTGACGGCGCCTACACGTTTGAAGGCCAGTCCGATCCGTTCATTACGGTGGCGGCAGCGGCCATGAATAGCGAGCGCATGGAGCTTATGACCTCGATCGCCGTGGCTTTCTCGCGTAACCCCATGAACCTCGCCTACCTCGGCAATGATCTGCAAAACCTTTCGGAGGGCCGGTTTATCCTTGGCCTGGGCGCCCAGGTGAAGGCGCATATTGAACGGCGCTTCTCAATGCCCTGGAGTAAGCCCGCCGCGCGTATGCGCGAGATGGTACTGGCGGTGCGAACTATCTGGGACTGCTGGCAGACCGGCGAGAAACTGAAGTTTGAGGGTGAGTTTTATAACCACACCCTGATGTCGCCCGTGTTCTCGCCCCAGCCGAATGAATATGGCCCCCCGCCCATCTTTATTGCCGGCGTCGGCCCGTTGATGACGGAAGTGGCGGCCGAGGTAGGTGATGGTTATTTCCTGCACCCCTTCAATACGGCCAAATCCATGGAGGAACTTTCACTCGCGGCAATTCAGCGTGGTTTGGATAAAGCGGGTAAGGAGCGCGATGGTTACCAGGTCTCTGCTCAGGTGATCACGGCGACCGGGTTGGATGACGAGAGCATGCAGATGGCTGTGGCCTCGGCGCGCAATCAGATAGCGTTTTACGCCTCGACGCCCGCTTATCTGCCCGTGCTGGAATGTCACGGTTGGGAGCATCTGCAAAAACAAGCCAATACCATGATGCGCGAGGGCAAATGGGCCGAGCTCAACGACCTGATCGATGACGATATGCTCAATACTTTCGCCGTCGTCGGTACCCCCGCCGAGGTGGCTGTCAAAATTAAGGACAGGTTCCACGGCAAAGTGGAGCGGATTTCCCCGGTGGTATACCAGCCTGATGTCGAGTTACTTGCGGCCTTGCGCGGAGAAATCGCTGCGGTCTGTTAGTGCCGCTTCGATCTGGGCTATGATCTGCCTCTCCACAGGAATGGAACGGCGAGAGCGGATGAGAACACTATGCAAGTTGGCCCTGTCAGTTATAACCCCGATTTTATTGTCTGCCTGTGCAGGGCAAACAACCACACCGGAGGTCAGCGCGGTGACGAATGAGTTGGGCCCTGGCGGCCGTCCTGTCGGAGCGGCCTGGTCGCGCAGCCCGGTCTACGGCACGCGAGGTATGGCTGCCACCGCACACCCACTGGCCTCGCAGGTTGCTTTGGATGTATTGAAGCAGGGCGGTAATGCCGTTGACGCTGCTATTGCCGCCAATGCGGCCCTGGGCCTGATGGAGCCAACCGGCAACGGTATCGGCGGCGATATTTTCATTCTACTCTGGGACCCCAAAACCAAGAAACTCCATGGTTATAACGGTTCCGGTCGCTCTCCCAAGGGCCAGAGCCTGGCAGAGCTTAAGTCTCGCATCGCAGCGATGAAGGCGAGCGGTGAGTTGCCGGAGGATTATCAGGGCATACCTTCCCATGGCCCTCTGCCGGTCTCGGTGCCAGGCACGGTTGACGGTTGGTTCGCGGTACACGATCGCTTTGGCAGTCTGCCGATGAACCAGATTCTGGCGCCGACTATCGATTACGCCCGGGGCGGCTTTCCCGTGTCCCCGGTGATTGCCTACTACCTCGACCGCAGCTGGGCTTTCTTCGAGCGAACATACGCTGGCACGCCTCACCTGGAAAATATCCAAAGCACTTGGTTTAAGGGCGGCAAGGCGCCGGAGACTGGCAGTATCTTTACCAATGCCGACCTCGGCAAGACCCTGGAAGTCATTGGCCAGGATGGCCGGGACGCGTTTTATAAAGGCAGCCTGGCGCGGCAGATGGCTGACTACTTTGAGCCGATGGACGGTGGCCTTGCCTACGAGGACTTTGCCGACCACAAAGGCGAATGGGTTGAGCCCGGCGGCGTCACCTACAAGGGCTATGAGCTCTACGAACTCCCGCCCAACGGCCAGGGCTTTGCAGCGCTGCAGATGCTCAGTATTCTCAAGAACGTGGATCTGACCCAGTGGGAGCGAGGCTCCGCCGAGGTGTTTCACTATATGGTAGAAGCCAAGCGCCTGGCGTTCGAGGATGTCGCACGCTACTACGCCGACCCTGACTATTCTGACATTCCCCTTGAGGGCCTTTTGTCGGATGCCTATGGTCGCGAGCGCTTCGCACTCATCGATCCGAAGAAGGCCTCGGCCGAATTTGGCCCGGGTGATCCGAAAATCGAAGGGGAGGGCGATACCACCTACCTGACCGTAGCCGATGAAAACGGAATGCTGGTGTCACTTATTCAGTCCAACTATCGCGGTATGGGCTCGGGCATGGTGCCCGATGGTCTCGGCTTTATGTTCCAGGACCGGGGCGAGCTGTTCTCGCTGGAGGAGGGGCACCCGAATGTTTACGCCCCTGGCAAGCGACCCTTCCATACCATCATTCCCGCGATGTTGATGAAGGATGGCCTGCCAGTGATGAGCTATGGTCTGATGGGTGGCTCTATGCAGCCTCAGGGCCATGTCCAGATTCTGGTGAATATGCTGGATTATGGTATGAACGTGCAGGAGGCTGGCGATGCCGCGCGCTTCCTCCACGACGGCGGTAGCGACCCCACCGGCGACCATGGTGACCCGCTTGGCACCTTGTATCTGGAGCCTGGCGTTTCCGCGGAAACCATCGCCAAACTGGAAGCCATGGGTCACAAGGTGAAGGTCGACAGCAGCGGCGTTCGGTTTGGTGGCTATCAGGCGATCTATGTAGACAGGGAGCGCGGCAGTTTTGCCGGCGCGACCGAAATGCGCAAGGACGGTACCGTCGTCGCCTGGTAGTGGCGGGGTATTCGTGGCGACATCGTCGCCTAGTAGGCGCCGGGTTGGGCCTCTACCAGTAAACGGCGTACTGTGTGCCAGGTATCCGGATCACTGGCACTGATCAGGCCGTAAGCTTCCACAGCCGGCAGGTAGGGACTGCCATCGTAGCGGGCGACCATACCGCCCATTTCCTCAACCACCAGGGTGCCGGGCGCGTGGTCCCAGATCATTGTGCGGTAGTAAAAACTGAAGCTGTAATCACCACGGGCCATTGCGCGATAGTCGTAGGCGGCACAACCGCTTGATTGGGTGTGCCCGAGATGGCCCGCGCCGCGCAGGGTGAAGGGGCGCATTTCTTCGGGCAGGTATTTGGTAGACAGCGCTCCATTGATATCGCCGGCCACGCCCGAGGGTTCTCCAAACTGGAGACGTTCGCCGTCCAGAAAAGCCCCGGCGCCGCGCTCGGCCTGCAACATGGTTTCCGCCACGGGGTCGTATATCCAGCCGGCAAGCGACTGCCCTTGTTGCATCAGGCAGACCATCACCGCAAAGGGCGTCTTCCCGGCAGCAAAGTTGGCGGTGCCATCCACCGGGTCGATGACCCACACCGGGTGTTCTGAATCCAGGCTGGCCATCAGGCCAGGATCGGCGTGCACGGCCTCTTCTCCCACCACCAGTGAGCCCGGGAGCAAGTTGGCGAGCTCCGGTGTCAGAAAAGCCTCGCTGGCCTTGTCCGCCACAGTGACGAAGTCGCCGCGCTGTTTCTCTTCTATCTGGTCCTGCTGCAGATTGCGCCAGAGTGGCAGTACGTGTTCATTGGCGGCCTGGCGAATGATCTCGCCAATGCGCTGGTGGTCTATAGGCATGTGTTCTGGCGTCCTAAAAAAACAGGTGCAGAAACCATAGCAGTGAATGGGTGACAATAGTAAGAGGCCGTCCCTGGCCAGTAACTGCTCCCTGATCAGATCTCAGCGGATGGTGGGCACCGGGGCTACCACCGTAGCGACGCTGTTTGCGCCCAGTTTGAAATCAGAAGCGTTGTGGTTGCCTGGCACCCAGCAGTTGACGAATTCGGCGTTGTCGCTGTCGCTCTTCGCAGATAGTGTCAGTTGCACGCCCTCCAGGGCGCGTCGCTTTTTTACGACGGCCAGCTCCCGCTCCTCGCCGTAGTAGGCCTCCACGTCGCCTCGGCAGGCGTCCAGATAGGCGTCGTTCGTATCGGCGCTCTGGGCAATACTGGCACCCGCGGCGAATACGCCGATACAGATTATTGAAAGTGTGGCTCTAATAGAATTTTCGATGTTCATCCCTACTACCCCTGTACAGATCCCTTGTGGGTGTGGGCTATTTTTTTGTTGCCCACGACAAAGAGACTACGCCAGCGGCTGTGACTGTGGGTGGAGAACTATGAAGAATTATGAATTGTCGTATACCATGGCGTGCATCAGTGAGTGCAGGACACCAGGGAGAACGCGTGGCGCGAACCATTGCCTACGTCGAGGATGATGACACTACTCGCGAGCGCTATGCCGGCGAGTTGCGCCGGGAGGGCTTCGCCGTCACCGCCTATGCCAGCGTGAGCGAGGCCATTGCCGGCCTGCGCCAGCAGTTGCCCGACCTGGCGCTGCTCGACGTGGCCCACGCTGACGATCGCGACGCCGGCTATCAGGTCTGCGCTGAACTGCGCCGCCTATCCAGTGAAGTCCCGATTATCTTTCTCACCCGCCGCACCGGCGAGATCGACCGCATCTCCGGTCTGCGCCTGGGAGCGGATGACTACATCAGCAAGGATGCCTCCGTCGAATACCTGGTCATCCGGATAGAGGCGCTGATCAAGCGTATGGAGGCGGTGCGCAATGCCGGACCCGCGCCGCGTGGGTCGCAGCGCAGCGGCCTCGAGCTGGACGAGATTTACTCCACGGTATTCTGGAAGGGCGAGCAGGTCGATTTGCCGCTCACTCACTTCTGGATTGTGCGAGAGCTCTCCGACCACCCCGGCGAGGTGCGCAGTCATCGTGAACTAATGAAGGCGGCCAATATCGTCGTTGAGCCGAACACCATCGCCGCCCACGTGAAATCCATCCGCAAGGCCTTTGCCCGCTGCGATGCTGAGTTCGGTTGTATCGTCACCGAACGTGGCAGGGGCTATCGCTGGGTGCTGTCGCGCTGATTCGCGTCGCGAAATTCTCTCGGCGTCACGCCCGTCCAACGCTTGAATGCACGGGTGAATACCGTCGGGTCGGAATAGCCCAGCCTGTCACCGATATGAGCGATGCTGTTCGACCCGTTCGCCAGCATGCACTGGGCCTGATCCCGCCGCAGCTGATCCAATTCCTGCTTGAGTGACGTGTCCAGTTCCGCCAGACGCCTTACCAGGGTGCGCTTGCTGATACCGCAGAGGTGCGCCACGTGTTCTGCATCGAGGCCCGGTTCATGTATGTGCTGTTCGAGGATGTAGCGCAGGGTTGGGAGGGTATCCTCCGGAGCGCTGTTGCGAGTGACAGGGGGTGAGGCTGCCTTGCCAGTAGCGCGCAACTGCGGCTCCAGTAGCAACCACGCACTTGGAAATGACACACTGAAGCCATTGGTATCGGTAGTGGCCACCTTGATGTCCGCGTAGCTGAGGGGAAAAATCCCCGGGTCGCAGACCTGGACCAGCACTTCGTTGCCCGACCAGTTGCTGCCCAGTGCCGTTCGTAGAATCGACAAGACATACGCGGCCCCAAAGCCGTCGTTGTGGCGGGGTATGCGCCCCCCGTCAGTGAGTCGATTCTCGGTAAAAGTACTGCGAACGCCCCGCGTTTCCAACTTGAACTCGACCGAGTTGGCATCCTTATAGGCATCGATGGAGAAGCGTAGTAGCAGGTCTCCCACCGAGCTCGCGTTGCGGGCAGCCTCCGCCAGCGGCGACCAGTTAAGTGGATCCAATGCTTCCCCGAGGGTTACGCCGCAATAGGGGTCGCAAGTCAGCTCTGCCAGTGACTCGACCACATCGTACATGGTCGGCGCGGTCACGAAATGCTCGTTGTCGCCAAAGCTGTCGACGGTCAGGCAGTGAACCCTGAGCTCTTTTTCCACGTCGGCCCCGGCTGCCAGCGCAGCATCGAGAAAGGGCTTTGCAAGGTTCAGGCGAACCATCGGCAAGTGCAGTTTCTCTGAGACAGTAGTGACCATGTGTTGGGTTCTCGTTCGGGTGTGATACCCCGAGTTTATCGCATTAATCGATCATTCGTGCCAAATTGTTGGCGTATTGGCGCATACTGCAAATAGAGAAGTGGGTAGTCTGTGGCTAAATTGTTGGATACAAAAACACATGCGCTCGACAGGGAGAAAGACAGTGCTTCGAAAGTGGTTATTGATCGGATTGGTAGCGTTTGGATTCAATTCGGCCTGGGCGGACACTGAAACACCGCCTCAGATTCTGTTTACCAATGTCCATGTGTTTGATGGTGTGAACGAGAAGCGCATAGAAAACGCCAGCGTTCTTGTCGAAGGCAACCTGATAAAGACCGTCTCCAAGCGCGAGATCACTGCCCCAGACGCGACTGTGGTTGATGGGGGTGGCCGTACACTCCTTCCGGGCTTTGTTGAAGCTCACGCTCACCTGATGCTCATGGGCCCTAGCCTTCCACAGATGGAAGCGGCCACAACCTGGGAAGATTTTGGTATTCACGGCACGCAGATGGCCGAGATGTACCTGATGCAGGGCTTTACCACCGTGCGTGATGCCGGCGGCGCCAATGGCGGCCTGCGCCGAGCCATCGATTCAGGTGCGATTGTCGGGCCGCGTTTTTACACCTCCGCCGCATTCCTGGGTACGCGGGGTGGCCACGCTGATTTCGCTAACTTCTCTTCTCCCCCCGGTGCATCGACAAACTTCAGCCGCCTGAATATGGCGCAGGAAGTCGACAGCGTCGCGGATGTGCAGAAGTACGGGCGAAATAACTTCCGTATGGGAGCGACTCAACTCAAGTACATGCAGTCCGGCGGTGTGGTCAGTGCCTTCGACCCCTGGCAATTGCTTGCAGGTTCACAGCAGGAGATCGAAGCGGCGGTGCAGGTGGCCAACGAATATGGCAGCTATGTGATGGCGCACTCCTACCGCAAGGAGGCCATGATGAATGCGCTGAACGCCGGTGTGAAGTCGATTGAACATGGTTTTTCCTTCGACTGTGAAGTGGCGAAACTGATGAAGAAAAAGGGCGCGTTCATCACCACCAACTTGACTGCCTTTGACCCAGGCTTGCTGGACATTCCTGCTGTGGCCAATGTGCCTTCCAGTCTCGCCAAAGCAAAGTCTGCGTCAGCAACCTTTTCCGGTTACATCGACAACATGAAGAAGTGCCCGGTTAAGCGTGCTTTCCAGACCGACTGCGTTGGTTCCGTGGCAGCGTGCAATATCCAGATTGCTTACGAGAAGCACCTCAATAACGATTTTTTCGGCCCCTATACCTCACTGGTAACCATGACCTCAACTGGTGGAGAACTTGTCGCGCTGTCCGGTGACTTCATGAACCCTTACACGAAAGGCAAGCTGGGTGTGATTGAGGAGGGCGCTTACGCCGACATTCTCATCGTCGATGGCAATCCGCTGGAAGACTTCACGGTAGTGGGTACCGGCACCAAATGGTTTGGTGCGGACTTGCGCCCGGATAGCCCCGAAACGCTGCGTGTCATCATGAAAGACGGCAAGATCTACAAAAACACCTTGTGATGCTGAGGGGCAATTGGCGTGCGGCGCGCGCACTCGCTGTTCTATCGGCATCCGTGTTTTCTACGTCTGTTCTTGCCCAGAACTGGCAGCCCCTGACCGACGATGAGGAGTTGCGTGCGCTTGTCTCCGACACAGTGCTCGAAGGTACCTTGCGCGGCAATGTGAAGGCCATAGGTCGCTACAATAGCGACGGCACTGGCGAGTTGACAGCCTGGGGCGATACGTTTGGGCGCAGCTGGGTGGTGCGGGACAGCAAGATCTGCATCACCGTGGGTACGCAGGAACAGTGCGTTCGCATCGAACAGGCGGTGGGCCAGGACAATCTGTACCGCGCCTTCAATGAGGCGACGGAAGAGTCGGCAGAGTTTACAGTAAGCGACGACCAGGCTGTTGAGCTGCGATCTCAGAACAGCGGTGCTGGCGGAGCGGCAGAGCCCTCCGCCGAGGAACTGGCCCAGTCGCTGGCCAACCCAAATACGCCATTGGCGAGCCAGACTTTCAAGTTCCAATACCGAACGTTTGACGGCGACCTTCCCGACGCCAGTGACCAGAGCAGCAGCCTGGTCCTGTACCAGCCAGCTTTTCCATTCCCACTGGAAAGTGGTGCAACGATCTTTTTCCGACCGGCAGTCCCGATCATGGTCGACCAGCCCTATTTCGATGCGGCCACCGGCGAGTTTGACTCCACCAATGGTGTCGGCGACATTGGCTTTGACCTGGCTTACGGGCGCACTACCGAGAGCGGCCTGCTTTGGGCGGCGGGTATTATCTCGACCCTGCCCACGGCCACTGAGGATGAGCTGGGGCCTGACCGCTGGAGTCTTGGGCCTGAGTTCCTGATCGGCAAACTCAGCAGCAAGTATGTACTGGGCACCCTGCTGACCTACCAGACTGACATCGGTGGTTCGGGTGATGCCGACATCAGTCTCACTACGGTCAATGCGTTTGCCACGTACCTGCCCGGCGGTGGCTGGAATGTGGCGACCGCGCCGATCATGAGTTACGACCACGAGAGCAGCCAGTGGACCCTGCCTCTGAACCTTACTGTGGGCAAGACGGTGGTATGGAATGGTCGGCCCTGGAAGCTCAGCGTGGAGGCCAACTACTTCATCGACCAGGCAGATGCCTTTGGCCCGGACTGGATGTTTGGTATCAACATCGCGCCGGTTGTGGAGAACGTGTTTGCCAGCATGTTCCAGTAAAGGATAGGATCAGTAATTGCTTCGGAGAAAACATATGACGAATAACAGGCTCGCGAGATTTCTTAGCACCATTGGCATAAGTATCAGTTTGGCTTCGCCGGCACTTGCTGGGCAGGTGCTGTTTAAAGACGTCAATATATTTAACGGCACCAGTAACAAACTAATCACCGGGCAGGATGTACTTGTCGAGGGCGAGACGATTGCTTCGATTGGTCGCAACCTGTCAGCCGGTGAGGGTGCTGTCGTTATTGATGGTGGCGGCAAGACCTTGATGCCTGGCCTTATTGACGGCCACGCCCACGTGATGATCAACCAGAACTTCAATGTTGTTGAGACGAATATGGATCTCACCGACATGTCTTACAACGCGACGATCGTGATGAAGCGCTTCCTGATGGATGGCTTTACCACCGTGCGTGACATGGGCGGTCCGACGTTCGGATTGGCGCGTGCGATCGACCAGGGCCGAGTGCTTGGCCCAAGGCTTTATCCCTCCGGTGGCTTTATTTCCCAGACGTCGGGTCACGGTGACTTCCGCGATCGCGCAGACCCCGGGTTCAGTATCAACGACGCAGGCGACCTGTCCAACTTTGAGCGCATGGGTATCGGTAACGTGGCGGACGGTGTCCCCGAGGTCCTCAAGGCAACACGATTGAATCTGCGCAATGGCGCCACCCAGATCAAGATCATGGGCGGTGGCGGCGGCTCGTCCCGCTTCGACCCGATTGATACCACCCAGTACTCTCAGGCTGAGATCTGCGCCATTGTGGAGGCGGCTGCGGACTGGGGTACCTACGTGGGCGCACATACGTTCAACGATCGTGCAGTCGGTCGCCTCTTGGACTGTGGTGTGAAGAGCTTCGAGCACGGCTTCTTTATTTCGGAAAAAACCATGAAACGCATGGCCAAAGAGGGCGCTTACATGGTCCCGCAGATGTGGGGGATCTCTCCGGACCTGGCGCGCAACCCGCTGATGCCTGCGGATAAAATCCCCATGGTCAAGGCGCTGGGCGAGGCCTACAGGGACTTTGGGCGAAACCTGCTCAAGAATGGCGTGAAAGTTGTCTTCGCGTCTGATTATGTCGGCGCATTTTCCGATGCCGAGCGCGCCCGTCGTTATGAGATCTGGTGGCGCACCCAGACCTTCGACAGCAATTTCGAGGTGCTCAAGCAAATGACGTCCACAGCGGGTGAGTTGATGGCCTTGTCAGGGCCGCGCAACCCCTACAAGGCCGGGAAGCTGGGCGTTGTGCAAGAGGGCGCGTATGCGGACCTCTTGTTGGTGGATGG
Organism: Halioglobus maricola; assembly: GCF_009388985.1. Taxonomy (NCBI): domain Bacteria; kingdom Pseudomonadati; phylum Pseudomonadota; class Gammaproteobacteria; order Cellvibrionales; family Halieaceae; genus Halioglobus; species Halioglobus maricola. The sequence goes on along the minus strand of NZ_CP036422.1, from coordinate 3,975,576 downwards.
CAATCCGCTTGAGGACATCAGTGTCATTGGCGGCACAACACAGTGGTTTGATGCCGATCCGGAGTTCAAGCTGATCCCAACCATCCAGATTGTGATGAAGGGCGGCAATATTTATCGCAATGAAATAGATGGCAGGCTGTCTGAGGCGGCTATCAGTTTCCCGGAAATGAAATACCATGGAATCATAGGTGACTACATTCCGGCTAACTGATAGTGAATAGAATCAACTCTGGGGCGCTCGCACTAAGCGGCGCCCTGTTGAGTGCCGCGGCACTCGCACAACAAGATCCAGCATCTCAGATCGACGATCCCCAGACGCCCAGTTTCGGCGGACCCGACTCTGTAGAGCAGGTCATTGAAGCTGATCGCACCCCACGCGGCGGCTATTTTGAGACAGAGCTGCTGGGCCCGTTCAAGGATTGGCAGACTGGGCTCGAGGAAGATCACGGCTTCAGCTTTGGTGCTGACTACTCGGCGGTTACTGTTCATGCCAGTGATGTGCTCGACGGTGCCGACGACAGTGCCAGTAGCGGCATGCTCAGGCTCTACGGTCGCTGGAACCTCACTGGCGACGGCAAGTCCAGTTCAGGCGGCCTGGTGTACAAGCTGGAGCACCGCCACGCCTATGGTGACAACGCCCCCAGCGGGTTTTTGCTGGGGAATGTCGGTTATGTTGGCCTCACGGAACCGCCATTCAGTGACCAGGGTACACGCTGGACCAACCTCTATTGGCGCCAGAGCCTGAACAATGGCCGCACCACACTGGTGGGTGGATTCCTCGATGTCACTGATTTTGTCGATGTGTATGGGTTGGCCAGTCCCTGGCTGCACTTTATGAACCTCGCATTTTCCACCGGTTCTGGCGCAATTGACCTGCCTAACGATGCCAGCCTGGGTGTTGCGGGCGGACACCTGTTTGAGAACAACGTGTTTGTTATCGGCAGTGTGGTTGATCGCAATGGCGACCCGACTGAAATCGGAGACGGCTTCGATACATTCTTTGGTGACAATGAGTATTTCAGCAGTATCGATATTGGCTACACCTCTGCGCACTCGCGCATCGCGCTGGACAACGTGCACCTGACCTTGTGGCATGCCGACGCCCGCGAGGAAGCCGGTGCTCCCAGTGGCTGGGGTGCCAATGTTTCCTGGTCGCGATATTACAACGACAGGATCATGCCCTTTGTGCGCGCCGGATACACAGATGACAGTGGTTCCCTGCTGGAAAAGACTGTCAGTTTGGGCTTTGGCTACCGCCCCGGCTCCATTGACCAGGCCCCTGGTGACTTGATAGGTGTGGGTTTCAACTGGGGTGAGATAAACGAGAACTCGTTTGGCCCGGGTCTGGACGACCAGTACACGCTGGAATTGTTTTACCGCTGGCAGCTCACCCAGCAGCTGGCCCTGACCTTTGATTACCAGTACCTGCAAGACCCTGCCCTGAACCCCGATGAGGAAAGTTCCCATGTATGGAGTATGCGTGCGCGCTTTGCGCTTTGACAGGGCGAGGGGATTCGCCGCAGCTATTGCCCTGTTGGCAGCGGCCCTGGGTATGCTTCAGATCAAGGCTCACGCAGAGGATGAACAACAGATCCTGATTTCCAACGTGCGTGTCTTTGACGGCGAGAACACGCACCTCGTTGACGCCGATGTGCTGGTGCAAGGGAATATGATTGTCGCCTTTGGCAGTGACCTGGAAGTCGACAGCGGCGCACAACGAATTGATGGCGGTGGCCGGGTACTGTCCCCCGGCTTTGTGGATGCCCACACCCACATGTCCCTGATCGCGCCATTTGACCAGTTGGAAAATGAATACACGGGTATTTACGTGGGTGCTGCGGCGGGTCAGGTGGCAGAGGAAATGCTGATGCGCGGCTTCACCACGGTGCGCGATGCCGGTGGCGCGAGCATTGGTGTGCAGCGCGCGATTGATGATGGCTGGTTTGCCGGGCCGCGCGTGTTTTCCTCCGGCGCGTTCCTTACTCAGACCTCCGGGCACCTGGATATGCGCGATCGCACCAACCCCCATCACCACATGGGAGGCGAGCACAGCCACGCGCAGCGCATCGGGCACTTCACTGCCGTAGACGGCGAGGCCGAAATGCTGGGGGCCGCCAGGCAGAACTTCCGCAACGGTGCCACTCAGCTCAAGCTGGCCACCAATGGCGGCATTTCCGCTAACTATTCACCGCTGGATATCGACCAGTTTACCGATGCCGAGCTCGGCGCCGCGGCGCATGTGGCGGAGACCTTTGGTTCCTACTTCATGGTGCATGCCTACTACGACGAGGCGGTATCCCGAGCGATCGACTTCGGTGCACGTTCCATTGAACACGGCCACTTGATGACGGAAGACGTGATCAAAAAGATGGCCAAAAACGATGTCTACCTGGTGGTAGAGGCGCTGATGTCCAATGCTGATGCTCCGCCGCAGTTTACAGCGGATCAGCGAGAAAAATTCGAGTTGGCCAAATCGGGCTTCCAAGAGATGATTCGCCTGGCCAAGAAGCATAAGTTGAAAATCGCATTCGGCTCCGATGTGTTTCTTTCCAGGGAAGCCTACAAGCTCCAGGCCATGGAGTGGCTGGCCCGTGCCGAAATTTTCAGTGCGCCAGAAATCATGCTCCAGGCCACCAGCATTGGTGCGGAATTGATCGAATTGTCGGGGCCGCGCAATCGTTATCGCGAGGGCCGTCTGGGCGTTATCCAGCCTGGTGCCTATGCCGATCTGGTGTTGATTGATGGTGAGCCGCTGGAGGATGTCAGCGTGTTGGCTGACCCCGGGAAAAACCTGCGTCTGATTATGAAAGATGGGGTGGTTTACAAGAACACGCTGTGAGTCAGGTCATGAAGCGGCTACTTAACTTGCTCATCCTCGCGCTGTCTATCGATGCCCTGGCGGCCGATGATATTCGCTTTACCGCGCCAGCGGTGGAGGGCGGGCTGGTCCGTTTTGCGATAATCGGTGATCTAACCGGAGGCGAGCGCGAGGGAGTATTTGATGCCGCGGTGGCAGCGCTGGCGCAGCTGAATCCCGATTTCGTCCTGTCCGTGGGTGACTTGATAGAAGGCGGCACTGAGGACGTGGCGCAGATGGAGCGAGAGTGGGCAGCCTTTACGGATCGCCTGACGCCGCTGAATATGCCGCTCTATCCGCTCGTTGGGAATCACGATATCTCCAATATGGCCATGCGCGAGTGGTGGGAAGGTAGTGTTGGCCCACGCTACTATCACTTTCGCCTGGGTGACTATCTATTTCTCATGCTTGATTCGGAGGACTTCTCCGGGCAACGGTTTGCCGAGATCAAGCAGCTGCGCAACGATGCGGTGGCCGTGTACAAGTCGCAGGGCCCCGAGGCATTTCTCGCGACGGACTACTCCAGGCTGGATGAGCGCAAGTTCGGGGTGATGGGCAGGGCGCAATCGGATTATTTCATCCAGGTATTGGATAAGAATCAGGATGCCTACTGGGTGTTTGTGCTGATGCATAAGCCGCTTTGGGATTCAGCCTCTTCAGGTTACGCCGACCTGGAACAGGCGCTGGGCAACTTCTCCTATTCGGTGTTCAATGGGCACGAACACAGCTATAACCGTGAGGTCCGAGCGGGAGTGGAACATATACAGATGGGCACGACTGGCGGCGAATTCACCCCGAAGACTCGCGGTGAGTATATGGACCACATCCTATGGGTTACCCTCGGCAGGGGTGGCCCGGACATGGTGAATATAAAGCTGGAAGGCCTCGTGGGGCGTGCGGGTGTACCATTGCTGGATGCGGCCGATGGCGCCTCAGACTAGACTGTGTAGAAATAAACAACTTCTGATCAGGAGATCGAGAGAATGAATAAACTGGCGATGATGTTGTCTGGCGTGGCCCTCGTCGGCTTGCAGGCCTGTGGTGGTGATCAGGAAGCGGGGCCAGCGCAATCTGCCGCGCCCGAGCTGGCTGCGGTCGCCGAGGAACCTCAGCAAGTAAAGGAGGCGGCGGTAGAAGCAGAGCCTACAACAACATCAGACTCTGAGTCCGCTGCTGACGATGTGCAGGAGATCGATGCTGACGAGCTGGAGCCATCGGGGACGATTGAACTCAAGCAGTATACGGTGGCCTGGGTGGGGAGTGGCACCATGGGCGGCGGGACCCTGACCATAGATGGCAAGGATTACCCCTTCAGGCTAGCCGGCCTTGGAGTTGGCGGTTACGGGGCTTCCTCGATCGATGCCGAGGGAACCGTTTACAACCTGCCGAGCCTCGAGGCTTTTCCCGGTACCTATGGTAACGCTCGATTGGGTATGACCGGCGGTGATTCCGGTAGCGGCAAACTGTGGTTACGCAGCGCAGATGGGGTGGTGATTGAATTGCATTCCGAAATGCGCGGCCTGGCCCTCGCCGGCGGCGTTGACGGCATCCTGATCCAGTGGGAAGACGAAAGCGATTCGCAGGTCGACGAGGCGATGGACAGTACCCGCGATGTCGCAGGAGATGCCATAGAACAAGGCGCTGATGCTGTTCAAGATGGCGTGGACAACGTAAAAGGCTGGTTCAAGAAGGGCGGTTAGACCGGCTCGCAAACAAAGTGGTGCTGGACGTAGGGGTCAACCGGTAGTTCAAGGCTGCGCATTCTCCACCCTGTGTCCGCGAGCAGTTCGTGCGCGTACTCTCTGGAATAGATCGCCCACTTGAGTGGCTGTTTCGGGTCCATATCTACAAAAGGCGGTGGCGGTGACGCCTTTTGCTCGGGTGTCATGCCGCGGGTCAGCTGCTCGGCTATGCCGCTGATATAGCCCTGGCCGTTTTCCGCTACTTCGTTAATAAACAGACTGAATACCAGTACCCCGTCAGGCTTGATGTAGGGCCGTAGCAATTTCAGCATCGCGGGGTAGTCGTGGGGCGCCAGGTGTGTGAAGACCGAAAACAGGCAGATGATATCGAAGTGCCCTTCAGCTAGCGCTAAGCCCTCGAGGCTGGCCAGTGGATGCCCCTCGGGATTGTACATGGCGTTGTGGATGTCCACGTGCTGATAGCTGCAGCGCGGGTCATCGACCGAACGCTGCAGATACTCTATTAACTCGCGGTAGACGTCGATCCCACTGTAACTGCCAATAGGAATTTCCTCACGCAGAATTGCTTGAGTGAACTTGTTTCCGCAGCCCATATCCAGCACTGCGGCATCCGCGAGGTCTTCCCGGCCCGAGAGCCGGGCAATGCGATCCAGCAGCCAACGACTGGACTCCAGATTGTTGTCCAATTGGCCTACCCGGCCGCCGCGCTGTAACTCTGTCGGTACTTCCAGCTTGCTCATTCTTGTTCAGCCCAGCAGGGCGCGTCCGGGAATGGAGCTCAGCAGCTGGCGCGTGTAGTCCTGTTGCGGACGCTCAAACAAATCATCTCCCGTGCCCTGTTCCACAACCTCGCCCTTGTACAGTACCAGGATGCGATCCGCCAGATGGCGTACCACTGCCAAATCGTGCGACACGAACAGCATAGTCAGGCCGTACTCCTTGCCGAGGTGTTGCATCAAGTCGAGGATCTGCGCCTGGATAGTGACGTCCAGAGCAGACACTGGCTCATCTGCAACGATGAACTCGGGCCGGGTTGCCAGGGCGCGGCCGATGGCGATGCGCTGACGCTGGCCACCGGAGAATTCGTGGGGATATTTGCGCACAAAATTGCGCGCGAGGCCCACATCGTCCATTAATTTGAGGACGCCGCTGGAGACTGATTTCCTGTTCTCTATGCCGTGCAGCAGCAGTGGCTCGGCCAGGGTATCGAATACAGTCATGCGCGGGTTCAGCGAGGCGAAGGGGTCCTGGAAAATCATCTGCATGCGGCGGCGGAAGTTTTTCAAGTCGCTGCCTTCAAGGCCAGTGACCTCTGTGCCGTCGAATGTCACGCTGCCACCGGTGACGTTCACCAGGCGCAGAATGGAACGACCGATGGTGGACTTACCCGAACCGGATTCCCCCACCAGGCCCAGTACTTCGCCTCGTTTGATGTCGAAGCTGACATCATTCACTGCCTTTACAGGTTCCGCGTTTTTACCCTGATCGAACCAGGTGCGCAGATTTTTCACCTCGATCAGTGTCTCTGGCTCCGCCGCCATCGGCGCCTTGCTGTCGGCGGGAATCGCTGCCAACAGCTTCTGGGTGTACGGGTGCTCTGCGTGATGGAAGATGTGATCGGAGTCTCCGCCTTCCACGATCTTGCCCTGCTGCATCACCACGATCTGGTCTGCAATATCGGCCACAACCGCAAGGTCGTGAGAGATGAAGATCACGCCGATGTCGCGCTTGGTCTGAAGCTCGGCGATGAGCTTCAGGATCTGGGCCTGAATGGTTACGTCCAGCGCCGTGGTGGGCTCATCTGCGATTAGCAGCTTGGGCTCATTGATCAGGGCCATGGCGATCATGACCCGCTGGCGCATGCCGCCGGAGAATTGGTGTGGGTAGTTTTCGAAGGTGGTATCCGGGTCGCGGATACCCACTTCTTCTAACAGCTCGACAGCGCGTTTACGGGCGTCAGCCTGGCTCACATCCTTGTGATAGAGCAGCGGCTCCATCAACTGTTTGCCGATGGTCATGAACGGATTGAGGCAGGTCATTGGGTCCTGGAAGATCATGGCGACGTCGCGGCCGCGGATCTCCCGCAGCTCGGCCTCGCTCATCTTCAGCAGGTCATTGCCCTCAAGGAGTGCCTGGCCGCCGTCAATTCTGCCGGGGGGCATGGGGACCAGCCCCAGCATGGAGTAACAGGCGACAGACTTGCCCGAGCCGGACTCGCCGATGATCGCGGTGATCTTGCCGGTGTCCACGCTGAAGGAAATACCGTCCACCGCCTTGTTGGTGCCCATACGGGTCACGAAACTGACCGCGAGGTCTTTTACTTCTAGAAGTGCCATCAGTCTTTACTCCTCCGCACGTCCAGGGCGTCCCGCAGGCCGTCACCGAGGAAATTGAGTGAGAACAGGGTCAGCGTCAGTGCCAGCCCGGGGAAAATCAGAAGCCAGGGATATTCTTCCATGGTCTCGGCGCCGTAGGAGATCAGCAGGCCCCAGGAAGTCTGGGGTGGCTGAATACCCAGGCCGAGGAAGGACAGGAATGCCTCCAGCAACATCACCGAGGGAATCGTCAGCGTGGTGTACACGATGATTGGGCCCAGGGCGTTGGGGATCAGGTGGCGGCGGATAATCGTGCCCGGGCTCAGCCCCAGGGAGATTGCCGCTTCCACGAATTCCTGCTGACGCAGCTGCTGAACCTGGCTGCGCATGATCCGCGCCATCGTCAGCCATTCCACTGCGCCAATGGCGAGGAACAGGAGTAGCATGTTGCGGCCAAACACGACCATGAGGAGCACGATGAAGATCATGAAAGGTAGGGCATACATGATGTCCACCAGGCGCATCATGACTGCGTCGGTCTTCCCGCCCACGTAGCCTGCGACGGCTCCCCAGGTAACACCGATCAGCAGCGCTACCGACGTCGCCACAAAACCAACGGCCAGCGAAATACGTCCGCCGTACATGATCTGGGTGAGCAGGTCGCGGCCAAAGATATCGGTCCCCAGCCAATGCTGGGCCGAGGGCGGGCTGGCACCAAGGTCAAGGTTCTGCGCATCGTAGGCGTAGGGTGCGATCCATGGCGTAAGCAAGGCAACGAGTATGAACAGAAGCAGGGTGGCGCCGCCGCCCACTGCTAGCCGGTTCTTGCGCAGGCGCAACCAGGCGTCGTGCCACAGGCTGGAACCCTGCTCCGCCTCGGCGATGTCGGAAATGATTTCTGTGGTCATTCTAGTTCTCCCCGAATTGTGCGCGCAGGCGTGGGTTCATCCAGGCCGCCAGTACATCGGACAGCAGGTTGAACAGCACGATCAGGGTGGACAGGAATACCGTGGTACCGAGGATCATGGTGTAGTCGCGGTTGAAGGCGGCTTGCACGTAGAAGCGGCCCAGGCCGGGAATCTGGAAGATGGTCTCGACCACAAAGGAGCCCGCCAGCAGGCCGGCGAAAGCCGGCCCGAGGAAGGCGACCACCGGGATAAGGCCACCCCGTAACCCGTGTTTGATCACCACCTGCCACTCGGGCAAGCCCTTGGCGCGGGCGGTGCGGATGTAGTCCTGGCTCATCACCTCGAGCATACCGGCCCGGGACAGGCGGGCGATGTAGGCTGCGTAGCCAGAGCCCAGGGTGATTGCCGGGAGAATCTTGTCGCCCGGGATATCGCCCCAGCCGGAGACAGGTAACCAGTCGAGGTAGATGCCGAAGACAAGTACCAGCAGGGGGCCGAGCAGAAACGACGGCACGCATATCCCCAGCATTGCGGCCGTCATCGGTATGTAGTCCTGGGGGGTGTTCGGCCTAAGTGCTGCTATAACACCGGCGGTCCCCCCTATCAGCACCGCCACCAGCAGGGCATAGAACCCGAGTTCGGCGGTGACCGGCAGGCCGGCCCCGATCAACTCGTTGACGCTGCGGCCAGGGTACTTAAATGAGGGGCCAAACTCGCCCTGGGCCAGGTCGCCCAGGTAGGCCGTGTACTGGGAGAACAGCGGTTGATCCAGTCGGTACTGGGCCTCCAGGGCTGCTTTCACTTCGGGTAGCACCGCTTTTTCCGCGGAGAAGGGGCCGCCGGGTGCGAGACGCACCAGGAAGAACGTTACAGTGATCACAGCAAGGATCACCGGTATCGCCTGCAAGAGACGAACGCCTATAAATCGCCACATGGTATTATTTTTGCTCCATTGGGTCGGCCAGGCTCACATACTTATAGTTATAGTATTTTATGAGATTGGCGGGAAAACCCTTAACGTTTTGCCGGATCATGTACCGGTCGGTGTAAGTATATAGAGGGATGTACGGCGCTTGCTTCAGGGCGAGCACTTCGGCCTCTTCCAATAGTTTGAGTCGCTCTCGGGGTGTTTCGGCCTCGGGCACCAGAACACGCATTATTTCATCATAGACCTCATTGGAAAAGCCGGAGTAGTTCGAAACGTTGTCGGATGTCATCAGTTCCAGGAACATCACCGGATCGACAAATCCACCTATCCAGCCCAGACGTGAGCCCTGAAAGTCGCGCTCGTCCAGTTTATCAACGAAAACCCGCCACTCCATATTGGTCAGGGTGACGCTGATGCCCAGCTCATTCTTCCACATCTGCTGCAGGGCGATGAGAATTTTTCGATTGTTTTCACTGGTGTTGAAAATAAATTCCAGCTCTGGGAAGCCGTCGCCGTCGGGATAACCCGCTTCTGCCAGCAGGCGCCGCCCTTCTTCGGGATCGTATGGTAGGGGCAGTTCGGGATCGTAACCGGCAATCCCGCGAGGGACTATCCCCCGGTGGGGCAGGACCGAATCGTGCAGGACCGATCTTGCCAGTAGCTCGCGATCGATTGTCGCGGCCAGTGCCTGTCTCACTTTCACCTGATCGAGCGGTGCGCGCTCGACATTCAATATCAGGAAGTAGGTGCCGAACATGGGCGTCTGCCGGTACTCCGGGTTTCCGCTCTGCAAAAATTCGGGGATCTTGGCCAGTGGGACCATGTCGGTTTTGTGGAGTTGGCCCACCCGGTACATGCGGTCTTCAGTTGACTCGCTATCGATGGGATGGAATACGATCTGCTCTAGTGCAACGTTCTGCTGGTCCCAGTACAGCGGGTTTTTGCTTACAACCAGACGCTTCTGCATGCGCCATTCGCTCAGCACGAAGGGTCCGTTACTGACAATGTTCTCTGGGCGTGTCCAGCCGGTGTAGCGAGCGAAGGGTTCGCCGTGCGCTTCAATGGTGGCGCGGTGGACTGGCATGCTTGACGAAAAAGTCGCCAGACTCTGGAAGAAATAGGGGGTGGGCTGGTGGAGTGTCAGTTCCAGCGTGTGTGAATCAATGACCTGAACTCCAAGATCAGCGGGGTCATCCAATTCGCCTGCAAAATACTCCCGTGCACCTTGTATAGGGAACAAATACTCGGCGAAGCTGCTGCCTATGGCCGGGCTGAGTGCGCGCAGGAAAGACCAGTGGAAGTCCTCAGCGGTAAGTGGGTCACCATTGGACCAGCGCGCATTGTCCCTGAGATAGAACGTCCACACCAACTGGTCCTCGCTGATTTCCCAGCGCTCTGCCACACCTGGCATCGGCTCGAGGGTGCCTGGGTCGAGCGTCACAAGTCCTTCAAACAAGGCCCAGGCAATCTGGCCTCCAGGAACGGAGGAGATGATATGCGGGTCGATGGTTTGTGGTTCTGACCCGTTGTTGATGTGCAGTACGCCCTCACGGTTGCCGTGCGCAACATTGCTATCGACAGGGCCGCAGGCGGTGAGCAACGGGGCCGTCAGGCAGACAGTGGCCCATAGCGCTCGCAATTTACTCATTCGTTAATGCCACGTACCTGAAGTTGTAATACCTCAGGGGGTTGGGAGGCAGGCCACGCACACTCGGGTGCACAAGATGCTGGCTCGCCTGCGTATACATAGGGATAGCAGGAAGATGGGCCAGCATCAGCTCTTCCGCCTCGCGCATAAGTAGCAGGCGTTCGTCTCGATCAGCTGCTTGGGGTGCAAGTCGCTGCATGATGTCGTCGTAGCGCGCATTGGAAAAGTGGGTGGTGTTGTTGGGGTCGCCTGTCACAAACTGGCGGAGACTGTCTGCGGCATCCATATAACTGTTGACCCATCCCATGGCCGCCAGTTGATAGTCGCTTTCATAGTAGTTCGAGAGATAGACCTGCCATTCCATGCTACTCAGTGTCACTTCGATATTGAGCGCATCTTTCCACATTTGCTGTAACGCGACGGCTGACTTCCTGCTGCTGCCAGAATGTGGAAAGGACAGCTCGAGTCCGGGCCACCCCTCGCCATTGGGATAGCCGGCCTCGGCTAGCAGTGCTCGGGCTCCCTCTATGTCCGCAGCTGTTGAAACCTGGTTTTCGAAACCGGGCAGAGTCCAGGGTACGAACCGTGCGTTGGCGCGGACTGTGCCAGTGAGGACATTCTCTGCCAGAGAGTCTCGGTCGACAGCCAGGCTCAGGGCCCGCCGAACGGCCAGTTGATCGAGTGGAGGGCGGTGTGTGTTGATGGCCAGGAAGCCCGTGCCTGCAAGAGGGTGAGAGCGAAGTCTTGCGTCTTCCGCTGCTCGGTAGCTGGGCAGTTTATTGTAGGGAACGCTGGCGGTGTAGTGGAGCTGGCCAGTGCGAAACATTTTTTCTTCGGTGGATTCATTGGTAGTCGGGTAATAAATGAGCCCTTCAAGTCCGAGTTTGTCTGCCCCCCAATAAGCCTCATTTTTTACGACTGCCAGGTGCTGCTGGAGTTTCCATTCTGAGAGGCGGTAGGGGCCGTTGCCGACAAACGTCTCGGCGCGAGTCCAGCCTGAAAAACGCACATCGGCCCCGCCGTTGGCCTCTACCGTGGGTCTGTGTACGGGGTAGGCCACTGCCATGGTAGCTAGAATGTCCAGGAAGTATGGCGTGGGGTTTTTCAAGGTGATTTGCAGTGTCTGGGGATCGATCGCTGTCACGCCGAGGGAATCAGTGTCGACGCCGTTGAAGTAGTCCTCGGCGCCCGCAATGTAGTACAGCGACTCCACCATAGGGCTCGCTATTTTCGGGTTCAGGGCGCGGCGGAAAGACCAGTCGAAGTCGTGTGCGGTGACAGGGTCGCCGTTGGACCATCGGGCATTGGGGTTCAGGTGGAAGGTGATGACCTTGTCGCCCTCGCTGAACTCCCAGCGCTCGGCGACTCCGGGCTCGTGTTGCAGTGTATAGGGGTTCAGCGTAATCAGGCCTTCAAAGAGGGCCCACGCGATCTGGTGGTCGTAGACGCTGGCAACAGAATGCGGGTCTATGGACTGGGGTTCAGCGCGGTTGCCCAGGTGCAGAATTTTGTCGCGGTTGCCCTGAATCACATTGGATTCGCTGGTTCCACAGGCCGTCAACACACTTAAGGCCGGCAGCAAGGCTAGTGCAAGCCAGCTCGCGGTGAGTCGCGCACTGATGTTCTTAAATCTTGAATATCCAGTGCGCATCCTGCGATTTCCTAGTTTGTCGTATCAGCCCAATCCGGGTCTAGCCAGACATACTTGAGGTTCAGGTGATCCATCAGGTTCGAGGGCAGGTCACGCACACTGGGGTGGACCAGGTGATTGCTGGAATAGGTGTAGATAGGCAGGATGGGCATCTGCTCCATCAACATGGTTTCGGCCTCGAAAAAGATCTTGTAGCGCTCTTCCTGGGTCTTGGCCTGGGGCGCAAGCCGGGCGATCATTTCGTCGTACTTCGGTTCGGCGAAACCGGTGTTGTTATTGCCGCCGCCGGTCAGGTACATGTCGAGGAAGTTGTTGGCGTCCACGTAGTCACCTATCCATCCGCGGCGGGCGATCGCGTAGTTCATGGTGTCGATGGAATCGAGGTACACCTTCCATTCCTGATTGGAAATAGTGATCTCGATGTTCAGCTCATCTTTCCACATCTGCTGCAGGGCAACTGCGATCTTGCGGTGGTTCTCACTGGTGTTGTAGATCACTTCCACGCCCGGCCAGCCTTCACCATTGGGGTAGCCGGCATCGGCCAGCAGCTGGCGCGCCTTTTCCGGATCGTGGCCGAACAATTGCGGAGGCTGGTAGCCCATGGTGCCGGGAGGCGTGATGGTATAGGCGGGTGTGTACAGGTCCTGAAGAACTGATCGGATCAGTTTGTCCCGGTCTATGGACATGGCCAGAGCCTGGCGTACTTTGACGTTATCGACAGGCGGGGCGGAGGTATTGAACAGGTAGAAATACGTGCCCAGATAGGGAGACCGTATCAGCGGAGAGTTCTCCATCGCCTTGTACACGGGTTGCTTGTCGAGCGGTACGCTCTGGGTGTAATGCAGCTGATTGACCCGGAACATGCGCTCTTCTGAGACAATGTTTTCCGTTGGGTAGAAAATAACACCATTGAGCTTGACCGTATCCCGGTCCCAATAGGTGTCGCTCTTTTTCACACTAACCCTGCGATTCAGCAGCCATTCGTCGAGGACGAAGGCGCCATTGCCGACCATATTCCCCGGGCGCGTCCACTTGGTATAGCGGTCGTGCATCTCACCGTGGGCAAGAATTGTCTCAGGGTGTACCGGGAAGGTGGAGTAGTGGTCTAGCAGCTGCAGGAAGTAGGGTGTGGGGTCGTTGAGGGTGACCTCCAGGGTTGCGTCGTCGAGGGCCTTGACCCCGACATCGTTGAAGTCTTCGGTTTCGCGTTTAGCGTAGGCCTCTGCGCCCGCCACAGGAAACAGCATATAGGAATATTGATTGCCCATAGCCGGGTGCAGGGCGCGGTTCCACGACCAGACCACGTCGCTCGCGGTGACTACCTCGCCATTGGACCACTTGGCCTCGGGATTAAGGTGGAAGGTGTAGACCTTGCCGTCCTCTGAGATCTCCCATGACTGGGCCACGCCGGGCTCTGGCTCCAGGGTCCATGGGCTCTTGGTGGTGAGGCCTTCAAACAGAGCGCTGACTATATGGTTTTCGGGAACACCGGTAACCACGTGCGGGTCCAGACCCTGGGGCTCGGTGCCGTTGCCGTAGTGGAGGATGCCCTCCCGGTTGCCTTTATCGACATTGGTTTCGCCGCCGGTGCAGGCGGTGAGCAGAGTGGCTGATAGCAGGGTAGCTAGCAGACCGCGGAATACTTTGGTCATTTTGTGATCAGTTCCGGAATTGACGAGCTTATTATAGAGGCATTTGTGTGCCGTGTGGTGAGACGAATGACAGAGCGAATACCTCATGCCTCTCGGTCAATCAGGCAACAGGCAGGCCCAGCCTGTGCCACTGGATCATGCCACCGGCTAAATTGGCGGTGCGTTCACGGCCATCCCTGCGCAGAATTTGCGCCGCCATGGCGGAGCGTTTACCCGATTGGCAAATGGCGATTACAGGTCGATCTTCGGGTACCTGGTCCATCCGATCGCGTAACTCATCGAGAGGAATCAGTGTCGCGCCCTCGATGTGACCCAGCTCGCCACTGAATTCACCGGCACTGCGCACGTCCAATAAGAACAGCTCATCACGGTGCCTGGCGACCCAGTCGGGTCGAATTTCAGGTATGCCGGCGAAAGTCTGGATGACCGGGCCCCAGTCGTCGGGCGCTTCCACTTCGTCGGGTTTGCCACCTTTCAGGTTGGCCGGCACCGCAATGTCGATCAGGCGTGGGTGGGGCAGGGCGAGGTTGTTCATATAGCCCACGAAATCTTCCTCACGTGCCTCGCCGCCAATTCGGGGATTGTGGGCTTTCTCTTCCGCTACGGTGGACACGGTGCGCCCATCGTAGTCATGGCCTGGATACAGCAGACAATCGTCGGGCAGGCTGAAGATCTGAGTCTGGATACTCTGCCACATGGTGTGGGCATCGCCCGCCTGGAAGTCGGTGCGACCAGCGCCTCGTATTAGCAACGTGTCCCCGGTGAAGGCCATATCCTGTTCCCGGGTGACGAAGGTCAGGCAGCCGTCAGTGTGGCCGGGAGTCGCGCGCACAGAAATAGACTGGTTGCCAAAGGCGAGCACATCGCCATCGACGACTTTGATGTCGATTTCGTCGACTCCAGCGTGGGCGGCGATGACTGATTGGGCGCCTGATTTCTGTCGCCAGAGCCAGGCACCGGTCACGTGGTCGGCGTGCACATGGGTGTCCAGGGTGTAGCGCACTGTAAGGCCCAGCTCTCGGACGAGGGCCGCGTCGCGTGCGTACTGTTCAAACACGGTGTCGATGATCACGGCTTCGCCGGTGTCAGGGCAGCCCAGCAGATAGGTATAGGTGGATGAAGCTGAATCGAAGAGTTGGCGGAAGATCATTGTGCAATCCCGGCTTTGGATGCGGGCGAGTCTAGCACAACGCCTGGTGGCGGCAATTGATCTGGATTAGGGTGGTGGCGCGCCCATGGTTGGGCGCGCCAACTGCATTAGAAAGTCCAGCGCAGGCCCAGGTTGGCCGTGTCGATGGCATCGTCGGCATCGAAGCGAACGTACTCGAGATAAACGTCGAGGCTGCGGAAGACATTGATTGCAGCGCCGGCGCCGTAGTAGAGGTCAGTACCATCCTGATCGATGTAGCGAGAGTCCACGTCCCACATGGCGGCACCTGCGCGGCCATAAATGTCGATGATCCACAGGGGGACAGAAACGATGCCGCCGACGGTCCAGATAGACGCGTCAAAGCCGATTTTCTGGCCATTTTCCAGCTTGTCTGACTTGAACTCGCCCAGGTCCCAGTAGGCGGCATCGACGGCCAGCCACTTGGTGAAGCGATAACCCGCGCCGGCGTTATAGCCTACAGCGTTGTCATCGAAGAAGGCTTCGATTCCGTCTTCGAGATCGAGTTCGTCTTCAATGTCGGCGTCCAGCTGGGCCCAGTTGGCGCCGCCTGCAATAAAGAAACCGGTGCTGTCGGCATTGGCCGCGTTGCTGGCGATACCGCCGCTGATAAGCGTCAGCAGCAGAGCTGTGAGAACTGAATTACGCATAGTGAGTGCTCCGAATTGATGGGGTATGTTAGTTTGCCGGTATGTTACGGGAGAAAGACTGCAAGCAGATGACTTTTGAGCGGCAATATTACCTTGTACTTTTGCGCGTCCTGAAATGGATTGTCGGCATCGAATTGGCCTATCTGGTGCTGGTGAATGCCCTGTTGTGGCTGCCCCTGACCCAGAACGTGGTCAACATGATCCGTCCGGAAAAATTCCACGTGAGCTGGGAGCAAGCGTGGTCCTGGTACCCCTTTCGCGTCCACGCCGAGGGCATATCGGCCAATGGCCAGAGCCGCAGTCAGCAGTGGCAGGTAGAGGTGGCATCGGCGTCTGCCAGCGTGTCATTGCTTCCGATGATCTTCAAGCGTGTGACTATCAGCAACGCCCAGGCCACGGATGTCGACTACCGACAGCGACCGCGGCTAAAACCTGACCGCGACTACAGTGGCAAGCTGGAATATTTCCCTGAAATCGCCGGACGCGAGTTGGTGCCGGTAGATGATAGCCCGCGTAAGAAGAAGCGGGCCTGGAAGGTGTTTGTCACTGACGCCAGTGTGAGTGGGGAACACAGTTACTGGATACACAACATAAGTGGCGGCGGCAAAGGCGGTGCTGAGGGAGATTTCCAGATTGAGTCGCGGGGCGGGCCCATGCAGCTGGCAGTGCGCGAGATCGACCTGAACCTGGCGCCGGGCTATGTCAATACAGAAGTCGAGGTGTTCCACGGGGGCACGATTGCCGGCTCTCTCGGGTTTTCGCCCTTTGTGCCGCGGGAAAACAAGGGGCTGCGCATGCTTAAATTCCTGCAATTGGCGGCGCAGCTCGATGTGGAGGTGGCTAGCCTCGCCTTTCTAAATCTCTTCACTCCCAACCTGGGAGAACTGGAGATAGGCGGTGCGGGCCGCGTTGCCGGACAGGTTAATTACCGCGACGGCTATGTGCTTCAGGGGACCAATATACTGGCCAGTGCTCCCTCGCTTGAGGTCTCTGTCAGAGGCATGGACGTCAGTGGAGAGGGAGAAGTGTCGATCACTACGCCTGAGCAGCGGGATACGCCACTGACGTTATTCATTGCTTACGATGAGGTTCGTGTCCAGCGCCAGCAGGACGAGGCTCCATTTCTGCAGGGGGACGTACTGGAGTTGGAGTACGGCGGCTCCAACCTGGTGTACGTGGATGCTGACTTCGAGGCCATTATGTATGGCGAACAGCACCAGCAGCGGCGCAAGGACAATACTCTGCGCGTACTTATAGAGGACGCGACCATGGTGGATATGGGAGTGATCAATGACTATCTGCCGCCCACTACTGCGCTGGCGTTTACTAGTGGTACTGCACAGTTGCAGGCCGCTGTACACGCAGTGGCGGAAGATATTAGAGGCGAAATCGTCCTGCAGGGAGAGGACATCGGCATGCAGGCTGATGGCCAGGATATTCGCGGCGACATTGATGTCCAGCTACATCTCACCGGCGGTTCCCCCAGAGATATGCGTCTGGAACTCGACGGCTCTACCCTGACACTGGATCAGGTCAGGGTTGCTGGCGAGGCGGGTAGTTTTGATGGCGATTATTGGTCGACTTTGCTGACCCTGCGTGAGGCAGAAATTGTTGCCGACGCACCGGTGATTCTGGACGCTGAAGTGGCTGTGCAGGTCAGTGATACGCGCCCCGTGGTGGCGGCGATGAAAAATATCGGCGGTGCCCCGAAGTGGCTGGCGGGCCTGGTGAATATGAAAGATATCGCTGGCGACGCCAGTGTGCATGTTGCGAACAATCGACTTACGGTGCCGGCGGCGCAGGTAGCCAGCGATAAAGCCGAGGTAGCCGCCAAAGTTGTCTTTTACCCCGGCGGCCGGGATGGCGTGATTTATCTACGCTATAAGAAACTCGACAGCGTGGTAGAAATGGCCGGCGAGGAGAGTGAGTTCAAGCTGCGCAAGGCTCGGGAAAAGTTTGATGCCTATGAACTTGAGCAGATAAATGATGGTTCAAGTCAGTAGGGCTTACAAGGGCTTCTGGCGACTCGCCGACCCCAAGGTCTCGCTCGCTTCGTTCGCCGGCATCGCGATGGGCGCGTTGTTTGCAGCTACCGACGCCGAACTGGCGCCTGGTTGGCTAGCGCTCACCTTACTGGGAATTTTCTGTTTTGAAGTCGGTAAAAATGCCTCAGGTGAGGTGGTGGACTTCGATAGCGGTACGGATCTGGCGATCATAGAGCGCGATAGAAGCCCGTTTTCTGGTGGTAAGCGTGTTCTTGTAGATGGCCTTCTTAGTAGGCGCCAGTGCTGGACAATCGCGGCCGGAGGATTTGCGCTAGGCATATTTATCGGTCTGATTATCGTGTTGCTACGAGACCCGTGGGTATTACCTTTCGGGTTGGCCGGGGCTGCTTTGGCTTGGTACTACCATGGCGGTTCTGTGAGGTTGGCCTATCGGGGGCTGGGCGAACTTGCCGTTGCGGTGGCCTACGGCCCGCTGGTGGTCTGCGGTACTTACATCGTCCAGACGGGCTATGTCTCGGTACCCCTTGTTTACGCTTCGATAGCGCTCGGACTATTGGTAGCCGCCTTTCTTTGGATCAATGAGTTTCCCGACTATACCGCAGACAGGGCGTCTCAAAAGTACAATCTGGTCGTTCGTATCGGTCGAGATGCGTCGGTCACCTGTTACATAGCAATAGTTATTACAGCTTACCTGGTGCTGGCGATGGCCAGCGTGCGCTGCGAGAACGCGCAAGGTATGATCTGGGGCCTTGTGGGCATAGTGCCAGCAGCTTTTGCAATAAAACGATTGCGACGAGCTGGAGCAGAAACACGCCGAATTATTCCTGTACAGGCCGCAACGCTGTTGAGTTTTCTTGCCATGGCACTTGGCAGCGGTATCGGCTACTTCTTGGCCTAGAAGTTCTTCATCGTTTCGATTTGCAGCGACCTACAATGGCAGCTCGGTCGTCTGTTTCAACCCCTCCATTACAAAACTCGCGCTGACATCGAAGAGATCGGCTTTGATTAATTCCTGATACAGAGCATCGTAGCCGGGCATGCCCTTCACCACTGCCTTGATGAGGTAATCGACATCACCGCCCATGCGGTACACCTCCAGCACGCCCGGAATGCTCTCGGTAACCTGCTTGAACTGCTCTGCCCATCGCTCGTTGTGTTGATTGGTTTTGACTGCGATGAAAACGGTGAGTGAGAGCCCGAGAGCGGCCGGATCAAGCAGGGTGACCCGGCCCTGAATCACGCCCTGCTCCTCAAGTTTCTGGATGCGGCGCCAGGCGGCGGATTTGGAGATGCCTGCCACCTCTGCGAGATCGGCCACAGAGAGGCTGGCGTCGACCTGCATCGCCGCGAGGATCTTTCGATCGGTATTGTCCATGGCTGCCGAGTCCGTAATTTCATTCCAGAAAGGCACGATTTTACTATTTTAAATGAATTATCGAAACAATTGTTTCGATATATGCGGAAAATGGGTCACATATAGGGACAATGTTTCTCTGCTTTTTGTCTATTCTATGCGCCATCAGCATTGAGGGAATTACCGTGTCCACACTTATCGAGAAAATCCGCGCCGGCGTCATAGGCTCCCGCCAGCCGATGCAGACTGCCTTTGGCATCCGGCCCCTGATCTACGCGGACTACACCGCCTCCGGTCGTGGGCTGAACTTCATTGAAGACTATATCCGCGAGCAGGTGCTGCCCTGGTACGCCAATACTCATACCGAAACATCTTTCACGGGCGCCCAGACCACCGCCTTGCGGGAGCAGGCTCGTCAGCAGGTGCGCAGCGCGGTAAACGGGGGTGAGAACGATAAGGTGATTTTCTGTGGGCCTGGCGCGACCGCTGCGATTAATAAGATGATCGACATGCTGAATATGCGACTTCCGGCAGATTTGAATGAGCGATATGCTCTGGAGCAGCACATACCTGCCGAAGAGCGGCCGGTTGTTTTCATCGGCCCCTACGAACATCATTCGAATGAACTGCCCTGGCGCGAGTCGATAGCCGATGTGGTGTCAATTCCGCTGAATGATCGCGGTCAGATTAATCTGGATGCACTCGAAGAGGAGCTATGCGCCTATGCCAGCCGTCCTTTGAAGATCGGCAGCTTCTCAGCCGGTTCCAATGTCACTGGCATCAAGAGCAATACTGAAGCAGTCACTGCGCTGTTGAAAAACCACGGTGCGCTGGCGTTCTGGGATTACGCGGCGGCAGCTCCCTACGTGGGTATCGACATGCAGGGCGAACTGCCGATCGATGCGGTGTTTATATCACCACACAAGTTTGTCGGCGGCCCCGGAACGCCAGGGGTGCTGGTAGTGAAAAAATCCGTGCTGACCAACTCGGTCCCTGCGGTTGTAGGCGGCGGTACCGTGATGTACGTGACCCCTGAAGATCATCTTTTTATCGCCGACCACGAGCGCCGCGAAGAGGGTGGCACACCGGCGATTGTCGAATCTATTCGCGCTGGCCTGGTGTTCAAGTTACAGCAGGAAGTGGGCACCGACGAGATCGAGCGTCGTGAGCACGACTATGTTCAGCGCGCGATCGAGCGTTTTAGCCGGCGCCCTGAAATCGAGATTCTCGGTAATTGCGAAGCGCCTCGCCTGTCTATCATGTCGCTGCGCATCAAGCACGGCGAGCGCGATCTGCACTATGGGTTTGTCGTCTCGTTGTTGAACGATCTATTTGGTATCCAGGTACGCGGCGGCTGTTCCTGTGCCGGCCCTTACGGCCACAGCCTGCTGGGCATGGATATGGACTACAGCCGTGCGATCGAGAAAGAAATCCAGGGCGGCGCCATGGTATTGCGGCCGGGTTGGGTGCGCCTGAACTTCAACTATTTCATCGACGAGGCCGAGTTCAACTACCTGCTGAGCGCGATTGAACTGGTGGCTGAACACGGTTGGCGCTTGCTGCCCTACTACCAGTTTGATGCGGCTGGTGGTGTCTGGCGGTATCAGGGAGAAGCGATGCAGCTCGCGGAGAGCCTGGAAAACTGGACTTTTGCTGGCGAGGCCGATGCCCCCGTGCAGGAAAATGTTGAAGCGCCCGATCTTACCGACTGCCTCGCGATGGCAAAGAAAGAGCTAATCAATGAGCACCGGGAAGGTTCGCACTATTCACTCACCCTCAGCGAAGAGGCAGACCGTTTGCGCTGGTTTGTTTTGCCCCAGGAAATTGAGGTCAATTCAGCTGCTGCCTGAGTTCGAATATGGCCGACTGGTCGGCCTTGAGCAGGCCACCCGTGGGTCGGTCCAGGTCGGCAATCAGAAACAGGACCATAGAGAAAGATAAAGCGAGGCCGGTGCTGGCGATCGGATTGCGTACGCCTTTGTGCCCGGAGAAATACCCGATTCCTGTCATCGACAGGACCAGTAGAGCGGCCAGTATTATCCATAAACTACTGGGTACCCGGTGCTTTAGCCCGGCGGCCGCGCGCTCATCGTGTACATCGAATACTTCATTGAGCGACTGGATAAGCAGACTGTGGAGCACGGTGGGGGTATGGTTGCTCACCAGCTGCTGTACTTCGCTCCAAATCAGCTCCTGGAGTTCTTGCGTTTTCGCCAGCCCCGGTCCAGCGGTCTTCGCGTCTTTGAAGGTTAAGCGCACATCAACGTACTGAACGAGAAGCTCACTAATGTTTCTGCTCTCCGCTGAATCTACCAGGCTAGTGCGCAAATACGCTGTGCTGATCGCATTGGCATCTTTCATAATCAATGCTCGGCGGTCCTGGTAGTGCCCGGCGGCCATATTGAACGAGAAAGCCATGATGAAGGCGAGCAGTGCCAGGTGGGCCCCGGTCATCGCGCTGAGTTGAGCCTCGCTCTCGCTTTTGCCACCGAGGCTGCGCACGCGCCAACGTCCGGCGTGAAAACCAATTTCGATGGCGATAAGCACGACCACCAGGGTGATGGGCAGTATGGCCAGTAGTGGAAGTGTATCCAGAATTTCACGCATCTTGGTTATTCCTCATTGGTAGGCACGGCCTCCGGGTCCCATCCACCGCCCAGTGCTTTGTACAGGTCTACCAGCGCAAAGAGTTGCGCTTCCCGCGCGTTGCTCACCGCAAGTTGGGCATCAAACAGTAGACGTTGCGCGTCCAGTACGTCGAGATAGGCAAGCACTCCGTTGCGATAGCGCTTGGTGGCCAGGGCCAGGTATTCGCTGCTGGCTTTTTCCAGAGCCAGCTGAGCTTCCAGTGATTCTCCCGCCTTGTAGAACTGGCTGAGCGCGTCGGAGGTTTCTCGTAATGCCTCCAGTACCGCTTGCTCATAGCCAAGTCTGGCCTGATTGAAGCGCGACTCTGCCGCGCTCAGTTCCGCGCGTCTTGCTCCCGCATTAAACAGCGGCATGAGGATGTCTATTTCCAGAATCCAGTAGCGGCCATCGCTGTCCAGCAGGTCGCTGAACTCGGCTGTTTCAGTGCCGTACTGGCCAGTGAGGGCGATGTTGGGAAATAGTCGTGCCTTGGCTATGCCGATCTCTTCGCTTGCTGCGATCAGTTCCTGTTCCGCCTGAATCAGGTCTGGCCGACGCTGCAGCAGGGAGGATGGCAGCCCGGCGGTCACTGTGGTGGGTACGAACTGTTCGTCGAGTTCACCTTGAAGCTCAATGTGCTGTGGCGCCAGGCCCATCAGCACCGACAGCTCATTCTCAGCTGCGAGTTTCTTTTGTTCCGCCTGGGGGATGGTGGCTCTGGAGGCCGCTAGTTCGACCTCCGCCTGTTTCACTTCCAGGCTAGAGGTCAGCCCTCCGCGAAAACGCTTCTCTGCAATTTCTCGCGATTTACCCCGCGCGCTCAGTGTGTCGTAGTTGGTGCTGAGTCTGGCGTTGATGCCCTGGAGCTGGAAGTAAGCCTGGCAGGTGTCAGCAATCAAGCTGAGGCGAACAGCCTGAGCGCCATATTCACTGGCCAGATACTGGGCGTAGGCGGCGCGACCGGCTCGTCGATTTTTACCCCAGAGGTCGAGCTCCCAGCTGGCACTTGCACCGAAGAAAAATTCGTTGTCGAGGCTCGGGGCACTGTTGGTTAGCCCGGACTCGTTCTCGCGCTCTCCGGACAGCTCCAGATCGAAGGAAGGGAAGAGTGGCGCGCGCCCTATCCGGTGCATGGCGCGAGCCTCCTCGATCCGCTCTATGGCCTGCAGCAGGCCGCGGTTAGATTGCAGTGCCTGTTGCACCACGTTTTGTAATTGCTCGTCCTGGAATAAATCCAGCCAGGTCTGTTCGGCCAGCGACGGTTCGGCCAGGCGCTTGTACTGGAGGTCCATATGCCAGTCGTCGGACAGTGGCACCTCTGCCCGCTGGTAGTCGGGCCCCACCATGCAGCCTCCGAGTAACAGGCCGGCCAGGGTGATTGCCGCGCGCTTCATGCTGCGGCCTCCAGCTGTTTTTCCTTTGCCAGCGCCTGGCGCCGTTTAAGCCCCCGGTCTAGCCGGCCGAACAGGAGGAAGAACAGCGGCACCAGCAGGATGCCCAGACTGGTTGCGAGGATCATGCCGCCCAGCACTGCCGTGGAGATTGATTGGCGCGCCACCGACCCCGGGCCGGACGACAACACCAGGGGCATCACCCCAAAGATGAAAGAGATCGCTGTCATCATGATCGGGCGGAAGCGCATCTTCGCCGAGGTCAATGCGGCCTCCCCGAAGTCCATACCATCCTCTACCAGCTGCTTGGCGAACTCGACAATCAGGATGGAGTTCTTGGCGGCCATGCCCACCAGCGCGATCATGGCGACCTGGAAAAACAGATTGGCTTCCAGTCCGCGCAGCGCGACCGCGAGCAGCGCGCCGAGCATGGCGACCGGGGCAATCAGCAGCACCGCGATCGGAATAGTCCAGCTTTCGTAGAGTGCGCACAGGAACAGGTAGACGAACAGCAGTGCCAGGCTCATGGCCACAGCAGCCTGGCCGGCGGCCTCGATTTCCTGTGCTGTCATGCCAGTCCATTCGTAACCGATGGACGGTGGCAGTGTCTGTTCCAGAACTTCACGCATGGCATTTATCGCGTCTCCGGTGGAATAGCCGGCGCGTGCGTCACCTGACACTTTGGCTGCGGTGAACATATTGTAGTGGTCGATCGCAGCGGGGCCGGTAGAGTAATTCAGTGAGCCGAGTACCGACATTGGCACCATCGCGCCAGAGCTGGACCTCACGTAGTAGTACTGCAGGGCGTCCGGGCGTTCACGAAATTCAGCTTCCGCCTGCACACGCACGCGGTAAACCCTGCCGTAGAGATTGAAGTCGTTGATAACCGTGGAACCGGTGAATGTGCGCATGGTGCCGTAGATATCTGCCAGAGGTACACCCAGTGCCTTGGCCTCCGCCCGATCTACTTGCAGGAATAGCTCCGGGGTCTCTGGCTTGACCGGGCTGGCCACGCCCGTCAACTCAGGTCGTTGATTGGCCCGCTGAATAAGCAGGTCTGATGTTTCCAGCAGGCCGTCCCAATTGGTGCCGCTCTTGTCCTGCAGTACCAGGTCCACGCCGCTGCCCAGGCCCAGCCCGGCGATGGCGGGAGGCTGGGATACCTGGACTACGATCTCCGGGTAGTCCTTGAGTTCGGCGCGCACTTCCTCGATGACTTTCGCTACCGTGTAGCCGCCGCCCTTGCGCTCTTCCCAGGGCTTGAGGATAACCTCGAGCTGGCCATTGGCCTCGTTGCCGCCTGAGCGACGGTTCTCCCCGGCCAGGCTGAACACGTGTTTAACTGCGGGATGGTTGAGCACAAAGTCTTCGGCGCGTGCCAGAACGGGTTTGGTGCGGTTGACGGTGGAGCCGTCGTGCAACTCCATGTCCACGTAGAACAGCCCCTTGTCTTCCACGGGCATGAAACTGGAGGGGACATGGCGCATCAGCAGCCAGGCGCAGGCCAGCATAAGGCCGAACACCAGGAGGGTGCGACCGCTGCGCCGCAGGGTCAGTGAGACCCCGTCGCCGAAACGCGCCGCGCCTGATTCCAGCCATTGGTCGATGCGGCGAAAGAGCGCATTCTTGTTGCCCTTGTCCGGCTGCATCAGCAGAGCACAAAGAGCCGGGCTCAGCGTGAGCGCCACCAGGGTCGAGAGAAGTACGGCGACCGTAATAGTTACCGCGAATTCGCGATAGAGAATGCCGGTGATACCGCCGAGCAGGGCGACAGGTACAAAGACCGCTGCGAGCACCAGCGAGGTGGCCACCAATGCGCCGGTGAGTTCGTTCATGGCGCGAATGGTCGCATCGCGCGGGTTCATGCCCTCTTCATTCATCAAGCGTTCGACGTTCTCCACCACCACGATGGCGTCGTCCACCACGATGCCAATGACCAATACCAGCGCCAGCAGATTGACCGTGTTCAGGGTAAAGCCCATCAGCAGCATGGCGATGAAAGTGCCGATCACGGACACCGGCACAGCCAGCGAGGGAATCAGTGTTGTGCGCCAGTTTTGCAGGAACAGGTATACCACCAGCATCACCAACAGCAGCGCCTCGATCAGGGTGATGATCACCTCGTCGATCGACTGTTGGACGAATTCGGCGTTATCGAACACCACCAGCCACTCCAGGCCCTGGGGGAAGCTCTTTTCTATCTCTGCCAATTTGGCCCGCACCAGCTTGGAGACCTCGATGGCATTGGCGCCAGGGAGCAGGTAGATGCCCAACACTGCAGCGGGCCCTCCGTCCAGGCGTGAATCGAGGGTGTAGGCCTTGGCACCGAGCTCTACCCGGGCGATATCACGCAGGCGAACCATCGATCCGTCCTCGGTGGCCCGCACAATGATGTCGCCGAATTCTTCTGCCGTCTCCAGCCGGCCCGAGGCCGACACAGGATAGGTGAGAGAGATACTGCCATCGTTGGGTTGGCCGCCGATGGTGCCGGCAGCGGCGGGGGCGTTCTGTTCGCGCACCGCGTTCATCACATCAGTGGTGGTTAGGCCGTAGGCGGTCATGCGGTCGGGCTTCAGCCAGATGCGCATGGAGTAGCGGCGCGAGCCATTGTTGCGCGTGCGGCCCACGCCGGGTATCCGCTTCATTTCATCATTGATATTGATGCTCATGAAGTTCGACAGGTAGACCTCATCGAACTTTGGGTCATCCGAGCGGATCGCGATTTTCATCAGTTCGACATTGGCGAGTTTTTCGACCGACACGCCTTCCTGGGCGACATCCACCGGGAGGTCCGCCTCGGCGAGTTTGACTTCGTTCTGTACGTCCACGGCGGCCAGGTCTGGATTGGTGCCGACAGCGAAGGTAACGGTGACCTTGGCGCCGCCATTGTTTTTGCTGTTCGACTCCATGTAGATCATGTTGGGCAGGCCGTTCAGCTGCTTTTCCAGCGGCGCCGAAACCGATTCCGCCACACTGTTGGCCGTGGCGCCCGGGAAGGTCGCCGAAACACTAACTGCCGGAGGCGTGATGTCCGGATACTGGTCTACCGGCAGGCTGAGCCCGGCGATGGCGCCCACGATCACAATGACAATGGAGATAACCGAAGCGAATATAGGTCGGTCGATGCAGAAGCGGGAAATCACTGGTCCTGGCTCTCGCCTTCAGCGTCCTGAAGCTTGGCCGCTTCCTGGTCCTCGAGTTGGCGCTCGTAATCCGCCAGGTCCATGGGCGAGGCAAGGCTGCCGTGGAGCACCTTGTTGATACCGTGGATGATAATTTTCTCGTCGGCGGCCAGACCCTTGTCAACGATGATGCGACCCTCGACAGTGGGGCCGACAAAAATGAGCCGCCGCTCCACGCGATTGTTGGGCAGAACAACATAGACATAGACGCCGCCCTGTTCGATCAGGATCGCTTCTTCTGGAATCAGCAGTGCATCGATGCGCTCCTCCAGTGGCCAGCGCACCCGGGTGTACTGTCCTGGAAGTAATTCCCGATCGGGGTTGGGCACCACGGCGCGTACCGCAAATGTGCCAGTTTGTGGGTTCACCTGTGGGTCAGTGAACGCGACCGTGCCCTTGTAGCGATAAATGCTGTCGTCGGGCAGGGTGATGGTCACTGTACCTTCCAGTGCCTTGCCCTCGCGTTCGATTTTTTGTTCCTGGTAACGGCTGTGAACTCGCCGGCGTGCGTTGAGGTAGTCGAGCGCAGACATGGAAAAGTAAACATGGATCGGGTCGACCTGCTGGATCGTGGTGAGTGGATCCGGGTTGCCGGCCTGGATCAACGCGCCAACGTCGACGTCAGACTCACCGATCACGCCATCAATGGGTGCGCGCAGTTGGGTATATTCCAGTTGTAGCTCAGCAGTTCGCAAGTCGGCTTCGGCTTCCTTGACGGCGGCCTCGCCCTGCTGCACTGCGGCTATCGCATCGTCCAGATCCAATTGGCTGGCGGCGTCTTCTTCAAATAGGGGTTGGATGCGCGCCAGGTCGCGGCGCGATTTGGCCAGCGCGGCGGCGCGACTGGTGGCCGTCGCCTGATGACGGTCCAGCGACGCCTGGTAGGGGGCTTCGTCGATGCGATAGAGCATCTGGCGTGATTCGACCACGCTGCCCTCGACAAAGGAAATTTCCTCGAGAAAGCCGTCCACCCGGGGGTTTACTTCTACCTGCTTACTGGCGTGGGTCTGGCCCACATAATTACCGAACAGGGTGACACTTTCGCGGGCCACATCGACCACGACTACCTCGATGGCTTCCTCCACGACGGTAGGTTCCTGACAACCGGTGAGGAGGGCTATTCCGCCGAGATAAAGTGCGAGCAGGTGCGGGCGCGTCATGGAATCCCTGAGTTGTTATTGATGTCAGGTCGTTATTAAAACACAGGCACGGCCGGATGCGGGTTAGTCCAGTGTCTTATTAAAGCGCCTGGTGGCGATGGCCAGGACCACGGCGGTGAACGCCAGTAGCCAGATAACATCTGGCAGCAGTTGATGGACCTCGGCACCGCGCAGATACACGCCGCGGATCAGGCGAACGAAATGAGTGGCAGGCAGGGCCTCCGCAATCCACCTGGCAACTCTAGGCATGGCCTCGTAGGGGAACATGAAGCCGCTGAGCAGGATTGATGGTATCAAGATGAACATCGTCATTTGCATGGCCTGGATCTGGGTCTTGGCCACGGTCGAAATCAGCAGTCCGAGGCTCAGGCTGGCGGCGATAAACGCCACGGTAATAACAGCGAGATCAGGGTAGTCACCTTGCAGCGGGACGTTAAATACAAGCTGGCCCAGCCCGAGGATAATGATCACTTGAATGATACCCACAAAGACGTAGGGCACCAGCTTGCCAATCATCAATTCCAGTGGTCGGACTGGGGTGGTTATCAGCAATTCAATATTGCCACGTTCGCGTTCGCGTACGAGGGCCACCGATGTGAACAGAATCATTGTCATTGTCAGGATGATCGCCGCCAGCCCCGGTACTATATTCACTTCCGAGCGCCGTTCCGGGTTGAAGAACAAGGCGACCTCGAAGCTCGGGCCGGGCGTTCGGTAAGCGCCTGTCGGAGTGCCCGTTAGCAATTGCAGGGGCATGTTGCGCAGCGCCAGTAGAGCAGAGCCCACCATGGTGTCAGAGCCATCCACCAGCCACTGGCCAATGGTTTCGCCGCCTACTAAGCGTTGCGTCATATCACGCGGGAATACCAGCGCCGCGCGAACTTCCCCTGCGACAATCGCTGCTTCCGCTTCGGCGGGTGTGTTGTAACTGGTGACAATATCTACCACTTGCGTCACCCGCACCTGTTCGGTAATTGCGCGCGAAACAGCGGTGCCGGAAAGGTCGACGATAGCGATGGGAATATCGCGCACCACCGTGTTGATGGCATAGCCAAACAACAGCAACTGGATTAATGGAATCATCACCACCATGGCAAACGTGACACGGTCGCGTGACAGCTGCCGGAACTCTTTGGCGGTGACTGCGCCCATGCGCTGGAAACTGCTCATCGCTACTCGTCTCCCGCCGTGCAGGCAACGAAGACATCTTCCAGGCTCGGCCGGGCAGTTTTGATCTCGTAATCTCCGGGAGGCAGAGCGCTGCGCAATAGTTGCGCGGGGTCCTGGCTGTCGCCGCCGCGCATCAGGACCCGCAGGCGTAGACCTTGCTGCGCCGCTGATCTCACCTGCGGTAGTGACAGGGCCTGGTTCTTGATCTGGCGCAGATCGCTGCCTTCTATTTCGACAACCAGGCCTTCGAGCTCGCGCATCAACTGATCGGGTTTGCCACTTTTACGTAACTCCCCAGTTTCCAAAATCGCCAGGCGATGGCAGCGTTCGGCCTCATCCATATAGTGGGTGGAGACCAGAATAGTTTTACCTTCATCAACCAGGTCGAACAGGCTCTCCCAGAAATCCCGCCGGTTCTCAGGGTCTACTGCGGAGGTGGGCTCATCCAGGAATAACAGATCTGGCGAGTGCAGTGTCGCTACCGCCAGGGCCAATCGCTGACGCTGGCCGCCGCTCATTGCCGCCGCGCGCCGGTCGCGCATGGCGCCCATGTTGTAGCGGTCCAGTAAATGCTCAATGCGCTGGTTTGCCTCGCGTCGTGGCAAGCCGTAGATACTGGCCATGAACCGCATGTTTTCGCGCACGGTCAGATCATCGTACAGCGCGAATTTCTGGGTCATATAGCCGATGCGACTGCGCAAGGCCTCAGCTTGCTCGGGGATGTTAAGGCCGAGCACTTGAACGTCACCTGCGGTGGGCGTGAGCAGCCCGCAGAGCATGCGAATGAGCGTTGTCTTGCCGCTGCCATTGGGCCCGAGGAAACCGTATATCTGGCCGCTGGGAATCTCCAGCTCGATATCGTTTACCGCTTTCAGTTTCCCGAAGTGTTTGCTTAGACCGCGGGTGGATATGGCGGAATCAATCGTCACTGAGGTGGACCTGGACCGGCACTCCGGTGGGTAGGGATTCGCCCTGTTCCAGATCGAATTCGGCCATGTAAACCAGCCGTGCCCGGTCACTGGCATTCAGTGCGTAGTAGGGAGTGAAGGCCGGATCAGTGGCTATCCAGCGCAATTGGCCGGAGAAGGGCCCTTCTGCTCCATCGATATGCACCGGATAGTTGTCGCCGATGGCGAGACGCGCTCGCCATGGCTCAGGCACATACACCCTGGCATAGGGTTTGTCTCCAGCGAGTACCACGGCGAGGGTGGCTCCGCGGTTGACGCGCTCACCCACGTTCCATGGCAGGCTGTCCAGATATCCGTTACGGGTGGCGACCACGCTTAGTTCCGAGAGCAGGTGTTCTTCTAGCGCGAGTTGGGCCTCAGCTGATTGCAGGGTCGCTGCCCCCGCATCCAATTGTTCCTGGCGAGTGCCGTTGGTCAGGCGCAACAATTCTTCTTCGGCCGACTCCAGCGCGGCTTCAGCTTCGTCACGGCCGGCGAGAGCGCTGTCCAGCCGGGCCTGGGCGGCAAGTTTCTGTTGTACCAGCGACACGGCCCTGGCGTAGCTGGCGCGGGCTTCAATCAGGGCGGCCTTAGCCCCGGCCACCCGTGCGCTGGCGGCGGCGATGTCTTCCGGGCGTGCGCCGTTGCGTAACTCTTCCAGCTGGGCGGCCGCTCTTCCGACCTCCGCCCTGGCCCTGGCGACCATGGCTTTCTGGCGAGTGTCATCCAACTGTGCCAACAGGGTGCCTTCCGTTACCTGAGTGCCTTCCGGCACCGGCTGGTCAATGATGATTTCGTTGGCGGTGGCTTTGAGAATGACCCTGTCGCGCTCGAGGGTGCCGAGGGCCTGGTCGGCGCCTGAGTCGGCGCAGGCGGTTAGGGTCAGTGCGCAGAGTAAAAACGGAAGCTTTAGCAATTGAACTCCCCAATGGGTGTAGATTCCATTGGGGAATTGTAGGCCATGATCAGGCTGCGGTCTTGCCCGCCTCTGGCGGAGTGCCGGTATAGAGTGCGCGCGGGCGAATCAGCTTGTTTTGAGGCCGGAATTCGAGGAAGTGGGCGATGTAGCCGTAAACGCGCGCTTGAGCGAACATGGCAGTGAAGTAGTGGGTTGGAATGCCAAGGCTGTGGAACACCGCGCCTTTGTAGAATTCGACGTTGGCCCAGATCTCTTTACCTTTGGCGCCGAACTCACGCTGGCAGGCTTCCTCTACTGCCACCAGGGTGGCCAACAGGTTTTTGCTTTCGTCATCCCGGCAAAGTTCAACAGCCATTGGCTTCAGGATTTTCGCCCGCGGATCCACGGCGCGATATTCCCGGTGGCCCATGCCCATGATCTTCACTTTATTCGCCAGGCTGTTCCGCACGTATTCGTCTGCCTTTTCCGGGCTGCCGATTGCGATGGCCATTTCCAGGGCGGCCTGGTCGGCGCCGCCGTGCAGCTTCCCGAACAAGGTGCCAATTGAAGCCGAAATAGAAGACTGAATCGGCGCCAGGGTACTGGCGCATACGCGACCAGCGAAGGTGCCCGCATTGAAGCTGTGCTCCATTTGCAGAATCTGGGCGGCGTCCAGCATGCGAACCTGTTCCCGGGTGGGTGCTCGGCCGTGGAACATGGTGAGGAAGTTCTCGTGGCGCAGTTTGCCGGGAATCGGGTCGAGAATAGATTTGTTCTGACCCAGACGGTGATGGCCGGCGATCAGGCTGGAAATTTTTGCAGCGATAAACAGGCCCTGCTCTGCATCGACACCGCGACCGAGGGTGTCTTCTGTGGGCATCTCCAGCAGTGGAACCAGCCCCTGCAGCATCAGCATGGGATGCAGTTCGCGATTGACCTGTCCAAGAAGCAGTTTTTCGTTGTCAGTCAGCGCGGCGTGCTGGCAGATGAAGCTCTTCAATGCTCTTTTTTCTGATTCTGTGGGCCACTCGCCGAACAGGACCAGCCAGGCCACATGTAGAAAGGGCACGTCGACCAGGTCATTGATGTCGATGTCGCGATAGCTGAGTACCCCAGCTTCACCCTGTACATCGGAAATTGCAGTTTCGCCAACGACGACCCCGGCGAGGTCGGAGGAATAAACAGATTGTGTCTCTGGCATGGTGCGGCTCCCTATTTTGGTAATTTTTGGCAGTATACTCACCACTTTTGATTAGTTGAGTTAATCTTACTTATCCTTCTATTAGGAAAACTTATATGCGTTTGGAAAACAGTGAGTTACGAGCGTTTCGCGCTGTTATTGAGGAGGGTGGTTTCCGCCGCGCGGCGGATGCTTTGCATATCAGCCAGTCCGCGGTCAGCCAGGCGGTGGCTGGACTGGAGAGCAAGCTGGCCGTGCCCCTGATTAAGCGCGGCAAGGAATTGCGTCTTACCGACGCGGGCCGGCGCTTGTTCGATCATGCTTTCGAGGTTCTCAGCGGCGAGCAGCAAACCCTCGAGGACATCGCCCAGTTGCGTTCCGGGCAGGCAGAGAATCTGAATCTGGCGCTCAGTGCGTCGGTGAATCGCTTTCATGCCCCCGGGCTTATGAGCAGTTTTCATCGTGAAAACCCGCGGGTGCGCCTGCAAATCGCTGAAATGCCCGCCCGCAATATCATTTATGCGGTCCTCGCGGGCAACGTCGAACTCGGTTTCGGCCCGTTCCAGAAAGATATGCAGGCTTTTGCCACCTTGCCGCTGTACTCCGATTCCCGCCATCTGGTGGTGAGCCCGGGCCACCCGCGATTCGACGAGATGGTGCAGGGAAGCGCGGAAGCCATACGCCAGACACCGCTTATAACCTCGGCGCTGGACAGCCCTGACATGCGTCCCTCCATCGCTCGCCTGCGCGACCAGTTCAGTACGGTGTGGGAAGTCAGCAGCCTGATGCTGCGTGTGCATATGGTGCGCCAGGGTATGGGGGTGGCCTTCATCGACCGTCAGTTGCTGACGGAACATCCCGACTGTGCTGATTTCCAGGTGATCGACGACGTCTCCTTCAGCACGATCGACAAACAGGTAGGGCTTTATTACCGCACGGGCAAACAGCTCAGCGAAGCGGCGCGCAGCTTCGTCGCCCTTTGCCAGCGGCGCTGGAGCTTGTAGAGTGTGCGCTCTTCACCCGGAGTGATGGCATGTCATCCAAGCTGCGCAGTACCAATCTGGAAAAACTGACCGAACAGGTCTACGACGTGCTGATTGTCGGTGGCGGCATCAATGGCGCTGTCGCGGCGGCAGCATTGGCAGGCCGCGGTGTCAGGGTGGCGTTAATCGAACGTGAAGATTTTGCCAGTGGCGTGAGCTCCAACTCCTCCAACCTGGCCTGGGGCGGCATCAAGTATCTTGAAAGCCACGAGTACCTGCTCGTAAATAAACTGTGTAAATCGCGCAACGAGCTGATGCGCGCCTATCCCTCCACAGTGAAGGAAATCCGTTTCTTCACCACGATACAGCGCGGTTTCCGTTTCTGGTCGTTCTTTGTGTATCTCGGCGCACTGCTCTACTGGCTGATAGGCCGCTGCAAAACCGCATCGCCGCGCTACTTCACCGCTCGCCAGCTCGAGGCCCGTGAACCGGTGATTAACACGGAAAATGCGGCGGGTGGTCTGGAATATTCGGATTGCTACCTCTATGACAATGACGCCAGATTCGTTTTCAATTTCGTGCGCACGGCGCTGAACTATGGCTGCATTGCCGCCAACTACGTCGAGTCAGTGAGTAATCGCAAGGGGGGCGACCTCTGGTTCACTACCGCAAGAGACTCGATCAGCGGCAGGGAGTTACAGATCCGCTCGCGGGTGCTGATCAATGCCTGTGGCCCTTATGTGGATGAGCACAACCGGCTGACCGGCGAGCGCACGGATCACCACCACCTTTTTTCCAAGGGTATTCATCTCATTGTTGATCGCGTGACCGACAACAAGCGCGTGCTGACGTTTTTCGCGAGCGATGGCCGTTTGTTTTTCCTCATTCCAATGGGCCCGAAAACCTGCATTGGCACCACTGATACCCAGGTCGCTGACCCGAAAGTGGGCGTGACCGATGAGGACCGTCAGTTTGTGCTGGATAACGTGAACGCACTGCTGGATCTTGAACTCACTCTCGATAACGTTATTGCCGAGCGCGTTGGCGTGCGTCCCCTGGCGATTGAGGGGGAGGACGGCGAGGCCGACTGGGTGCAGTTGTCGCGCAAGCACGTTATTGAAGTGAATGAGCAGTCGCGTCACCTGAGCATCTTCGGCGGCAAACTTACTGACTGCCTCAACGTGGGTGACGAGGTGGTAGAGCATATGGCCAATCTTGGTGTGCGTGTTCCCAATCCGGATCACTGTTGGTATGGCGAGCCCTCGGCCAGCCAGCGTGCCGAGTTTATGCTGCAGGCCCGGCTGATGAACCTTGACAGCCTTACCGACCCGTCTTCATCAGAGCCCTTGTCGGAGCGCTTTTGGCGGCGCTATGGCACCGCCGCCTTTGGCCTGCTTGAGAGTATTCGCGAGGATGTGTCTTGCGCCAGCCTGTTGATCGAGAATGCCGAGTACACCCGCTGCGAGATCGAGCTCGCTGCGCGGCGCGAGATGATTACCCGGCTCAGCGACTTTATGCGCAGGCGCTCCAAAATTGAGCAGGTTGTGCGCTGGCGCGAGATTGAGTCCGCACCTGGCCTGCACGAGGCCTGCGAAATCCTGTTCGGTGGCGACGCACAGTTGCGCCTTAACGAGTATCTGCGCGAGGGCGCAGCCGGGTGAGCCAGCTGTGGAAAAGAATTATCCTCGGCTTCCTGATGCTGGTGTTTCTGGCTGTTGCTGCCGTGCTGTATCTTGCCAACCACTACCTGAACGATACCAGCAAACTGGAATCTCTCGCCTCGGGACAGCTGGGTCGAACGGTCAAAATTGGCGCTATTGACGAGATCGGTCTCGGCAGCGAAACCACGGTGCAGCTGCGCGACATCAGTATTGCCAATCCGGTTTGGGCGTCAGGCACCCAGCTCTTGAGTATCGAGAGTGTGCGGGTTCACCTCGACCTCAGCTCTCTCTGGGCTGATGGCCCTGTCGTGATTCGGGATCTCGAAATCGATGGTTTACGCGCCGAGTTGCTCGCGCCCGAAGGCCGCGAGCCCTCCTGGGTATTCGACGCGGCTTCATCTTCAACAGCTCAGATTACAGAACGTGACGCTGGGCCGGTGCGGCTGCCGGTGTACTTTGAGCAGGTGCATTTAAGTGACAGCCGTGTCCACTATCGCGATCCCGTCCGCGACTTCAAGGCTACCCTGGCAGGCCAACTGGAGGGGGGCGACGGCATACGCCTGCAGCTGGATGGTGTCGCAGCAGGGCGTCCCGTGGATATCAGTGGCCACACTGGCCGTGATGGCAAAGCGGCGAATTTGACGGTGACGGGCCACGTGGAGGGCTGGGCCATCGATGTGAATGCAACCCTGGCAGACCCTTTCGCTTTTACTGGCCTGGACCTGGCTCTGCAGGTCACTGGTGATATTGAGATGGCAGAGGGACAGGCGTCTCGCGCCTTGCCGCTATCGGTGAAACTGCGGGTCACTGGCGATGGTGAAAAGCTTGTTTTAAAAAGCGGTACCCTGCAATCCGGGGCGAGCCAGATAGAAGCCTGGGGGGCGCTTGGCAATCTGAATACGCTGGATGGTATGGCCTTGTCATTGAGCGCCTTTAGCCCGGATTTACGCGAGTTGTTGCCGCTGCCGCGTTCGGATATTCCGGCGCCTCTGTCATTGACTGCCAAGCTGGCAACTGACGGCAGTCAGCTGTTGATCAAGGATATAGCCGGCAAGGCACGCAATGATCGGCTGCGTGGTGATCTCTTGCTTGAATTGAAAGAAGATTTTCGTGGCAGCCGGTTGACGCTTGACGCCAGTGGCGAGTCCATCGCTGAGCTACTTGAGCCCTGGTTCCCGCAAATACCGGCAGACACGCATTACGATATGGATATTGCTGCGCGCTGGGATGCGCCGATGCTGCAAGTGGAGGCACTCAATATCAAGGCGGGTGAGAGCAAGCTGGCGTCGAGCGCGGAAATCGGTTTTGAGGGCCAGAGCCCTTCAGTTCGCGGCAGGCTCAAGGCCTCCGGAAAGCGTGCTCACTATCTATTGCGTTCGTTGGGTCTGGAGTCTCCCTTGCCCGATGACAGTTTCATGCTCGATGGCAATTTTTACCTGGCCAGCTCAGGTGAGCTGCAACTCAGCGATCTGGATGTGCAACTCGGTGTTAGCGAAATGCAGGGTGATGTCTACATTGTGCCAGGCGTGCCGGTCAAATTGCGGGCGAAGCTGGTGGCGCCAAAGCTTGATCTTCGCTT
Organism: Halioglobus maricola; assembly: GCF_009388985.1. Classification (NCBI taxonomy): domain Bacteria; kingdom Pseudomonadati; phylum Pseudomonadota; class Gammaproteobacteria; order Cellvibrionales; family Halieaceae; genus Halioglobus; species Halioglobus maricola. The sequence continues at coordinate 3,939,957 of NZ_CP036422.1, read as the reverse complement.
CCTGCGCGCTGCGCCTCCGGCAGCTGCGTCGGCCGACAAACAGCGAAATTACCGCGACGGGGAAGCCCTCACTAACAAACAGCTCGCAGACCAAATGATCCCTGAGAACCCAATAGATTTCAGTTGGATTGGCGACTACGAGGGTGAAGTTTCACTGCGTGCGGATCAGCTTATTTATTCAGAGGATATGATCAGCCAGTTCGAGTTGGTTGCCGCCATCAAGGAAGGGGTGTTGGCAACCGATATCTTCGAGTGGGCCGGTGACTTTTCTCAGGGTAGCGCAGAATTGAAGGTGCGCCCCCTGTCACGGGGCGCAGCCATCGACTTCCAGCTCAACTCGCAACGCCTGCCATTGCTGTGGCTGGCGACCGGCAACGCCAATCCCGTGGGCAAGATTGATTACAAGGCGGAATTGACAACACAGGGCGACACAGTGGCTGCCCTGGCGGCAGCGAGCAATGGCCATATTGTTCTCAAGGGGAGTGGCGGGCGGTTTGATAATGCCGGGATGAACCTGTTCTTCGGCGACTTGTTCGGCGAAATCCTGAGCAGTATTGATCCGACATCAAAACAGACTCCCTACACCGAGGTAGAGTGCCAGGCCGGCATAATCGCAATTCGAGACGGTGTGGTCCAGATTAGCCCCGGCCTTGTTGTCCGCACGGACAAGATGGATATAGGCCTGGGAGGCTCTATTGATCTGAATACAGAGCGGCTCGATGTTGTGTTTAATACGCGTGCCCGCAAGGGTGTCGGTATTTCCGCGAGCAAGGCAGTGACCCCCTTCGTGAAACTGGGCGGTAATTTCTCTCACCCCAGGGTCGGTGTGAATGCCAAGGGTGTTGTTGTGTCGGGCGGTATGGCGGTGGCTACCGGCGGAATATCTATCGTGGCTGAAGGTATGTGGGACCGCTGGGTCGCCACAGCTGGAAACCCCTGTGAAGCCCTTTTCGAACAAACCGAAGGCGGTGCTGAAGAATTGCGAAATATCTTTCGGCGCCCCGGATAGGAAAGAATTTTAATGCGTAAAACACTACTCGCTGCGCTGGCTTGCGCCAGTATCGTTGTGGCGTCGCCTCTGGTGCATGGCCAGGATGGCTTGCCGGATTTCGGCGAGGGCAATGCGGTGTCGCTTAATCAGGAATACATGCTCGGTCGCGCCTGGCTTATGCAGTATCGGCGACAGGCTCCCATCCTGAGCGACCCCTTGCTCCAGGACTATATCGAAGAGCTTGTTTTTGGCCTGGCAGAGACCAGTCAGTTGCGCGAGCGGCGTCTGGAAATCGTGATGGTCGATCACGCCTCCATCAACGCCTTCGCCGTGCCGGGCGGCGTTGTCGGTGTGCACAGTGGGCTGATTCTATCGGCAGAGACTGAAGCCCAGGTGGCGAGCGTACTCGGCCACGAACTGGCTCACCTGAGTCAACGCCACTTCTCTCGCAGTCGGGAAAATGCGGCGGTCTCGCAGAAGAAAGCGTTGATCGGCATGCTTGGCGGGCTGGTAGCTGCGGCTGCCGGCGGGGGTAGCGAAGTGGGTATGGCGGCTGTTGCAGGCTCCCAGGCCGCAGCCCAGAGTGCGTCTCTGAGTTACAGCCGCCAGCACGAGCAGGAAGCAGACCGGGTTGGCATGCAGAACACGGTGGCTGCCGGCTACGATCCCTATGGCGCTGCCGGTATGTTCGAGGTAATGCAGGCAGAGTCGCGTAAATACGGCAGCAGGCCGCCGGAGTTTCTGATGACTCACCCTTTGACCGAGCGGCGGATAGCCGATGCGCGCAACCGGGCCGGTCAGTACCCGCGACGTATGTATCAGGACAATCCGGATTTCCATCTAATGCGTGCGCGAGTAGAGCTCAGTTTTATTGAAGATCCTGAGGAGGCGGTGGCGCATTTCCGCAAAGCACGCAAGGAGCGCAAGGGGCCGGGTGCTGTCGCCGCCCAGTATGGCCTGGTACTGGCACTCACCCAGAATGGGGAATTTGCAGAAGCGAAAAAACTGCTCAAGCCGATGCGCGAGTACAAGCCGAGCAGCATTATCTATGGCTTGGCAGAGGCCGACATTGACCTGGAGGAGGAGCGTTTTGGTGAGGCAATGGCGACCCTGAACAAGGGCCTAGAGCTGGTGCCGGGAAATCATCCCATCACCATCCAGCTGGCAAAGACCTACTTCAAGGCGGGCCGCTATACGGAAGCGGATAAGTTGCTCACCGCCCATGCCAAGGTCAAGCCGACTAACGCTACCCTGTGGTACTGGCTGGCTGAGGTACAGGGGTTGGCGGGGAATCCTTATGGCTTGCACCAGTCTCGCGCCGAGTACTTTTTTCTGAATGGCGCAATGCCTCCAGCATTGGAGCAGTTGGACCTGGCGCTGAAGCTCGCACCCAATGAAGTAGAAGTGGAGCGACTAAACCAGCGGCGCAGCTTCTTTATCCAGGTCGGCCACGCACTGGGTCAGTTCTAGAATAGCGCCACCCCGGCAATCCATGGGTGGGCCAATGCCACGGCAACGAAAACCGCCAGGCTGATGGCGAGAAAGCCCAGTTCTCTTCCCAGGCTGGGTATCTCGGGTTTAACCCAGGGGCCTTCTCTTCGATTAATCGCGATCATCTCGATGATTGCCCATAGGCCGAGTCCGCCAAATAACACCACTGAGCGGCTGTCGCCGTTCATCAGCAAATGGGCTGCCGCCCACAATGCGACACCAGTTAGTTGCGGGTGGCGAACATACTGTTTGAGCCGGGTCGGGGCCTGGGCGGCACCCATCAGGATAAAGGCCACCAGAACCAGACCCATGCCAAGGTGGCGGCTCCACATTGGCAGGAACCAGTAGTAGGTCGGTTCCTCTACACTGCGCCAGCCAAAGATGATGAGGGCCAGTGCTGTGAACATCAGCAGTGAGAAAACGCCTTTGTAGCCATTTTCTCCCAGCTTGCCAACGAGGGATTGCTTCACTGGCTGCGCCAGCGAGGGGATAAAATGTACAGCGGCCCAGAGCAGGATGCCCAGTGTGAGAAGTGTCATGCCTCTTTGTCCTCTTTTATTCTATTGCTCAAGTGTAGCTCACAAAAAAGGGCCCCGAGGGGCCCTTTCTGGTTAAGCAGTGCAGTTGGCTACTTGTTTCTCTCTTCAAGCGCCTTGCGGTTTTTCTGGGTGTGACGCCAGTGGTCGCCCATGCTCGCTTTCAGATTGGCGGGCAGTACTTCTACCGGTACTACCAGATCTTCCTCAACGGGCCACACTTTAAGTAATTCAGGTGTGTAGCCTTTCGGGTAGTACTTCTTCGGATCTATCTGTTGCTCGCGCACGAAGGGCTCCTGGATCTTGCTGCGATCATGCGGGGGCATGGGAACAACCAGTTGGCCATTAGTGAAATCAAACTGTGGCGCGCGCTGATTCGGGAACTCCGGGAGGATACCCTCGCGCACCCAGATCTGGTCTGTGGTGACGTTCACTACAATGCCGTCAGGGGCACCGAAGTGGTAGGGTCCGTCCCAGTGGTGACGCACTTCCGCCACTGTCTCCTCGTTTAGCCAGGGGTCGAACGTCATGTGGGTAGTCATGAGCATCCTGGGTTTAATCTTGCTGCCCAAATAGCCCACGGCGTATGCCGGCGTGTGGTGGGTGTCGATGGTATAGCGAGCCAGGAAGGGAGGTACGCCCTGTACGCCGGAGTTGATTTCCACGACTTCCTGCTGCAGTTCGGTGACGTAGACGTCGCAGCCTTTGGCGTACTTGATGTCAAGCTCGCTGGGGCGGCCGTCGCCGGTCCACACAAAACACAGAGATTCGTCTTCGCTGATCTGCCAGTCCAGGCGGTACGCAGACGCACCGTCCTTGGCGTGGGAGCGCTGCCAGTGGATGACTTTGACGCCGTTCTTTTCGTAGACGGTGCCGCCATTGTCGCGGAAGTCGAACTCGTTGACCTGAATATCCCAGCCCTTGCCGACCGGGAATACGCTGAAGGCGTCGCGGTGCCAGGCGGTCATCTGCTTCATGCCTTCTACCATGGCCTTGGTGCCGAATTCCGGGGTGCGGCCAGAGGGTCCGTGTACCACGAGGTTTTCATGCCAGCCGCCGGCCCAGGTGCCAAACATCCATACGTAGGGCAGTGAACCGTAGTGGTCGACATGCAGGTGGGTGATGAAGATGTTCTTCAGCTGGTTCAGGGCTAGACGGGCCGCGTTGTAGTTGGCTACCGCACCCTCGCCAATGTCGAAGATAAAGTTGTCGCCATTCCCTAGCTCCACATAGATGGAGGTATTCATCTGTCCGGGGCGAATCGTAGGGGAGGTACCCATGAAGATGATACGCATTTCATGAGGTTGTATTTCCTCGGTGCCCGGGAACCAGTTCGCAGCGCTGGTAAGCCAGGGGTGAGGGCTGATGCCCTCAAACAGCAAGCCTTCTTTCCAGCGGCCGCCGGGAACCCCCCCGGTCAGGGCCTTCTTGATGTCCTCAGGATCGGACGGAGTCTGTACTTCGGGCGGCGCCGCGAAGCTGGACGCGGAAACCGCCACCAGTAAGGTGGCTATTGCGGTGCGCAGTTTGTTGATCATGAACATTCTCCTGGATCAGGTTCAGGTTGAGTCTAGTAAGTGTATTCTGCCGTTATCGCATCGTGGATGCCGTACGCGGCATGGCCTTCGTCGGTGAAGGTCGAATGGAGCGTCATGGTGCCAACGACCCAGAGTGGGGCGAGTGGGTTCTCCACTTCGAGAGGTTCCAATAGTTTGATGTAGATTTTCTGATTGGCCTCGAGATGTGAGTGCTGTTTGATCTGGTGGGGTAGATAGGGCACCAGCAAGAATTCTGATACGAGCTGCTCGTCGAACACGATAGGTTTCATGTAGCCGGGGATGGAGACCAGCTGTTGGTCGAGACTGGTGACCTGGGCTTTGGGGTCGATACCGCGCTGCTCGACTTCGTCGTGTGCTGTGGCCACCAGAGGAGGTTCCCAGCCTTGTGGCACCAGCTCTGGCCATTCCAGCACGCGATATGCGGTGGCGGGATCCTCGGCTCCGAAAGCGATACAGGGCAGAGTCAGGCACAGCAGGAAGAATAACCGGATGGAATGTAAGTGCATGATTTCCAGAGTAATAGTAACGTATCCAAGAAGCATAGAAGAAGTTTGCTTGCCGGGCCATGTGCTAGTTCTATAATTGGCACTGAATATCAATTTTGCGCAAAAACGGATGGCCCGATGACCGGTGGCGAGTTGCTGGTGAGTGAGACGTACGACTTATACGAGTCGTTCTCCGAGGCTGTGCGCGGTTGGAGCCTGGATTTTCGCCAGCTGAGTCGCCACCAGGGGAGTTTCTTTCTCGAGCAATTGATGGGGCACTCGCTCTTTTTTAGCAGGGCTTACCTGCCCTCCAGCTTTCACCAGCGCGGCGCTTCCACGCCGGGCTGTCGCACAGTTTCCATGCTGGTCTCTGGCTCGCCAGCCGCAGGGTGGCGTTGGTGTGGAGAAACCGTATCCCATAACAGCCTGCTGGTGATGCCGGTGAGCGGGGAATTCGAATCCTTTTCGACGCCCGGTCTGGATACACTCCATATCGCAGTGCCCATTGCGATGTTGGAAGATGTTGCTGCCACCCAGTTTCAACAACCGCTGCACGAACTTATGCCCGAGGGGCGTTGCTTTTGCCCCAACGGTGGACCGGCCATGTTCCAGTTGCGACAGACCCTTGATCGCATACTGGGAATTATTCGTTCGCCCAGTGCCCCGATGCAGGCGGGAGAGTTGGCGGCACGCGAGTATGAGTTGGCCTGTTTGATACTGTCCTGTCTCGCAGCGGGTGGAACAGGCACACCCGGTTCGCGCCGGGGCAAACGGATGAAGGTGCTGGACACCTCCCTAGCTTACATTGCAGCAGCTGATTACGACGAAATCAATGTCGCCGGATTGGTCAGGCAGGCGGGCGTCTCGCGGCGAACCCTGGAGAATGCCTTTCAGGATGGCCTGGGGATTAGTCCTGCGAGCTACCTGAAAGCGATCAAACTCAATACCTTCAGCCGCCGCTTGCTCGAAGCGGACCGGGCTGAGGCGACGGTTGCGACGGTGGCGAGGGAGGTGGGCTTTGCCCACCTTGGGCAATTGGCGGCGGACTACTACGAAATGTTTGGCGAGCGGCCTCTGGCGACCCTGCGGCGTTCATCAGGGCGGGCGCAGAAGGTGTGATTTTTCACGGCACTGGCGCTGGTACTGGCTAGTCTATCCCCCTAAAATGCGCGCCTTTCCTCCGTCTGCGCATAACAACCACTCCTGCGAACGGCAACCGTACCTAAATTTCAGGTGAGAAGCGCGATGTTTGAATTTCATCCCAGCAAAGTAGCGACCGTCAAAAATGACGTACTGTCCGGTCTGACCGTGGCCCTGGCCCTGGTGCCAGAAGCCGTGGCGTTTGCCTTCGTCGCGGGCGTAGAGCCTCTGGTGGGCCTCTATGCTGCATTCATGGTCGGCTTGATTACCGCCTGCATCGGCGGCCGTCCCGGCATGATCTCCGGCGCTACCGGCGCCCTGGCGGTCGTGATGGTGGCGCTGGTCGCCGATCATGGCGTCGAATACCTGTTTGCCACTGTCGTTTTGATGGGCGTGTTGCAGATTACCGCCGGTGCGCTGCGCCTTGGCAAGTTTATCCGCATGGTGCCGCACCCCGTGATGTTGGGCTTTGTGAATGGCCTGGCTATTGTGATTTTTCTCGCCCAGTTGGGGCAGTTCGGTACGCCTGGCGAACCCGGTTGGCTGCACGGCACCTTTATGGAAGGTTCCATTGTTGATGTGGCCTGGTTGGAAGGGCAGCAGATGTACATGTTGCTGGGCCTGGTGGCCCTGACCATGGCGATTATCCATTTCCTGCCCAAGCTGACCACGGCTATTCCCTCGTCTCTGGCAGCGATCGTGGTGGTGAGCCTGTTGGTCGTTGGTTTGAGCCTGGACACCAAAGTGGTCGGTGACATCGCCTCGATCAAAGGTGGCCTCCCCAGTTTCCATATCCCCTCGGTTCCCTTGAACTGGGAAACGTTCATGATCATCCTGCCTTATTCGGTGATTCTTGCGGCCATTGGCTTGATAGAGTCATTGCTGACTCTGCGCCTGGTCGATGAGATTACCGAGACACGCGGTCGCGGTAATAAGGAGTGTGTTGGTCAGGGTGTGGCGAATGTTGCGACGGGCTTCTTCGGCGGCATGGGTGGTTGTGCCATGATCGGTCAGAGCATGATCAATGTGAACTCTGGTGGCCGTGGGCGCTTGTCCGGTATCTCGGCTGCGCTGTTCTTGCTCATGTTTATTCTGGTAGCTTCGTCGTTGATTGAACAGATCCCCCTCGCGGCACTGATCGGTGTGATGTTCATCGTGGTGATTGGCACATTCGAGTGGTCAAGCTTCCGGGTGCTGCGTAAGGTGCCCAAGTCTGACGCCATGGTGCTTGTTCTGGTGTCGGGTGTGACGGTTGCCACCGACCTTGCTGTTGCTGTAGTCGTCGGTGTCATAGTGTCCGCGCTGGTGTTTGCCTGGGAACATGCCAAGCAGATTCAGGTGCATGCGCAGGAAGACCACAAGGGTTCAACGGTGTATGCCGTTAGTGGTCCACTGTTCTTTGGTTCGGTGACTATTTTTCTGGAGCAGTTCGATCCCGCGGCAGCAAATGAAGATGTGATCATCGATTTCGCCGAATCTCGTGTTTGCGATCACTCCGGCCTCGAGGCGATTGATACCCTGGCTGAGCGCTATCTCAACGCCGGCAAGACGCTGCACCTGGTGCACTTGTCAGGCGAGTGCAAGCAGTTGCTGAAAAAGGCGGGTAGTCTCGTTGAAGTCAACGTGATCGAAGACCCCAAATATTTTGTGGCCGAGGACGTCCTGGCCTGATCGCTATCGTTCCTGGCCGCAGCTGGCCAGGAATGTCGTTGCGGCGCCGAAAATCATTGCCGCCTTCTCTGCCGCTGAGGCGGCCCAGTCTTCAATTGGGTCATATTCTCAAGCTTTTTTGCCATTTCGGCGATAGCGCCAAACAGCTTCTCTATACTGGGAAATTGGTTGTATAGCTTACGTTTGCTTACCTGGGCGTGCTCAGCCACGCGGTCCATTAAACAAACTACACCGTATAGTCTACTTATTGCGGCGATGCATGGTATTGGGAGCAGGAGATGAGCAAAGTTAAGAATTGGACCCCCGGTCAGCTTTTGTGGCGGCCCCTGTGATCTCAATGAAAAGACATTTACTGCTGGCAGTGGGCTTTGTCCTGAGCGCTCAAGCGTTGTCTGAAGGCGGGGCGCCAAAAGCAGGCGGGAAGTTCGAGAATGAAGCCGGTCCGAGAGAGATGAAAATGCTGAAAATTATCAAAGCGAGATTCACTACTCCGCAGTTGGACAAGCGCCCTGAGGCTGAGGTCCCGCTGCATTACATTGGCCGAGATGAACTTGATGCGGCGACGTCACCTCTGCTGTACCGCCTTGGCCACTCATCGATCCTGATCAAGCTCGGCGATGAGTATGTGCTCACTGACCCTGTCTTCAGTGAGAGAGCTTCCCCTGTGCAGTGGGCCGGGCCGCGTCGCTTCCACCCAGTCCCGCTGGAGCCAGAAGCGCTGCCAGATATCAAGGCAGTGGTCATTAGTCACGATCATTATGATCACCTGGACTATGGGACGATAAAACGGATCGAATCCAGGGTCGAAAATTTTGTAGTGCCACGCGGCGTTGGGGATCACCTGCGAAGATGGGGCATTGAGGATACGCGCATTCATGAACTGGACTGGTGGCAAGGTCTGGAACTGGGTGACCTCAGCCTGACGGCCACGCCTGCGCAACATTTCTCCGGGCGCGGCATGTTGGACGGGAACCGCACACTGTGGGCCAGTTGGGTGATCGAGGGCGCGGGCGCGAAATTGTTCTTCAGCGGCGACACTGGCTACTTTGATGGCTTTCGAGACATTGGCGAGCGCTTCGGCCCGTTCGACATTACGCTGATAGAGACTGGGGCCTATGACCAGCTTTGGGCCGCAGTGCATATGTTGCCTGAGCAGAGCGTTCAGGCGCATATCGATCTGCGCGGTAAAGCGATGCTGCCCATTCACAACAGCACGTTTAACCTGGCTTTTCACCCCTGGTATGAGCCGATGGAAAGAGCAGCCGCACTTGCTGCCGAGCGTCAGGTCAAACTGCTGACTCCGATCATCGGCGCTCCCGTTGACGTCCTGGAACCGCGGCAAAGCCCTGCATGGTGGCGCGAATTAAATCCGCAGTTGGTCGCAGTCCCTGCGGATTCCGAGGCATTGTCGGTAAAACCTGCAGGATAGCTTGCACACCTCTCTCCCTTGCACTAGCTTGTGGGTAGCTTTTTACGAGTGCCCACCAAGAAGAACAAAGGGAGTAAGGGGACACCTTGAGCACCGATTTGAAGTCCTACCTGGTGGCTGTTGCCACCGAGCCTGATCTATTCAGCGAATTTGTCCTGGACCCGCGCGGCGCGGCTGAGCGTGCCGGCCTGTCTGACGATGAAATTGCGATTCTCCTGAGTCGCGATCAGAACCTGATCTACACCCGGCTGCGAGGTGATTGCGGCCAGTGAGCGATATTCATGACGAACAACTGATCGTGGTCGGTACGGGCATTCGTGCCACTGGCCAACTCACCATTGAAACCATCGCCTGGATTCGTGCGGCGGATAAAGTGCTCTATATCACTGCCGACCCGGTGGCGGAGGAGGTCATTCGCTCGCTCAATCCGGACGGCGCAGAATCGCTGATGGACCTTTATGGTTCGGACAAGCTGCGACTGGATACCTATGCCGATATTGTCGAACGGACTATGGCCTACCTGCACCAGGGTCATCGAGTTTGCATGGCGGTCTATGGCCATCCAGGCGTTCTGGCCATGTCGACCCATGAGGCGGTGCGCAGGGCCAGGGCCGAAGGTTTCAGTGCTCGTATGCTGCCGGCCGTGTCCGCCGCGGACTGCCTGTACGCGGACCTGGGTGTGGACGAGTTCGGTGGTTGCATATCCTACGAGGCGACGGACTTCCTGTTGAATATGCGGGCCATAGACCCCGCTTGTCATTTGATTCTGTGGCAGATTGGTGGTGTTGGTGTGCTGACTTACGAGACGCATCATTACCCACTGCAGGGCCTTGAGCGCCTGACCCAGAAGTTGATGGCCTACTACGGTCCCAATCATCCGGTGACCCTGTATGAGGCACCTCAGTTCGCGGGCGTCGAACCCATCATTGGCACTGGCCCTCTATGCCAGTTGCCTCACAGTGCCCCCACGCCTAACGCCACCATGTACATCCCTCCGTTGGGCAAGGCCCAGCCCGATGTGCAGGTGCAGTGGGAGCTCGGCATGCAGACGCAGGTGACGGCATGAGCACTACCTTGACCGTAGATCGTATCTACGACCAGCCCAACCTCAGCGGCTACGCTATCGACGATATTGGTTGGAGCCCGGATGGTTCGCTGCTGACCTATTTGCGAGAAGCTGATACCGGTACCGAGCTGGTCGCCTATGATCCGCGCGAGCAGGTGCATCGTGTGCTGTTCGATTTCAGTCGGCTGGACTCACACGGTGAATCGGTGCACGCCGACGAAGCCGCAGCACACAACGCGAGAAGTGAGGGTTGGCACCGGCGGGTGCAGGCGGCGGGTTATCAGTCCTATTCCTGGTTTCCGGACGGCGAGCGAATCCTGGTTGTCGAAGCCGGCGCCGCCCCGAGCATCCTGCACCTGGCGACCGGACTGCTGGTGCCAGTGAGCCGGGCGGGCGCTAACATTCGTGACACCAGTATTTCCCCGGATGGCCGCTTTGTCAGCTACGTGGTGGGCTGGGACCTGTACAAGAAGGATCTCGCTACCGGTTGGGAAATTCCGCTCACTACCGGCAGCAGCGAGGTCTATCGCTCGGCGACGCCCGACACCATGGGTGACGTCCTCTCTGGACTTGGACACTGGTGGTCGCCGGACGCATCCCAGGTCGCATTTCTGGAAACAGACGAGAGCGGCGTGCCTATGTTCTGGTATGCCAATCTGATGGCTGCCGATGGCCAGAACCGGCCCGAACGTTTTCCCCAGCCCGGCGACAATATTCCACTGATGGCGCTCAAGGTGCTTGGCCCCGCAGGCTATCGCTATATCGATACGCGGGCCTGGGCAGGGTCCTATCTCGCCCGGGTGAGCTGGTTGCCGGATTCGCGTCACCTTGCCCTGCAGATGCTCAGCCGCGATCACAAGCGACTCGACCTGGTGATTGCCGACAGCGTGACCGGAATCACCTGGACGATCCTCACCGAGACAGACCCATATTGGATCAATGTCGCCGACGACTTGCGTTTCTTCGCTGATTCGCGCCGCTTCCTGTGGTCCTCGGAGCGGGACAGTTACCGCTATCTTTACCTGTACGACATCGAGGGCAACGAGCTTCTGCAGCTCACAGACGGCCCTGAGGCCAGTGTGGCAGTCAATCAGTTGGACGAGGCGGGCGGTGCAGTTTATTACGTAGTCTGGCCCGATCCATATACCGAGGCGCAACTGAAGAGGGTCCGTTTCACCGCAGACGAAGATTGTTACAGCGTGCTGGGTTCAGAGCAGCTCACCGCAGCGGGAGCCTCGCACTTCGGTCATATCTCGCCAGACTTCAGCTACTTTGCTGATATTAATTCCACGGCGGTGCGGCCGCCGCGACTCGACTTGTGTGATATTGAGGGCAAGGCAGTGGCCGCGCTAGAGGCTAACGCTTGTGAGGCTCTGGAGAAGTATGGGCTGCGAGAGTTCGATTTTTTCAGCCTGCCTGCGGCCCCGCTGGGAATACCGTCCGATGCAATGCCGTTGCAGGCGAAGTTGCTGGAGCCGGCGAATATTGAGGAGGGTAAGAAGTACCCCGTCATTGTCTACATCTACGGTGGGCCGTTACCCGGTGGTTTTGGTCTCGCCCGCAATGTCATGAATTACTGGCGGCCGGTACCCGAGCTCTGGTTGCAGATGATGGCGCAGAATGGCTACGGCGTATTCTCTTTGGACAATCGCGGTTCCAACGCCGCGCCACGCGGGCACGACTGGGAAACGCCGATCTATGAACAGCTGGGGCATGTCGAGTTGCAGGACCAGTTGGTTGGGGTCGAGCATCTGAAGGGCCTGTCCTGGGTAGATCCTGATCGTATCGGTATTGTCGGTGGTAGTTTTGGCGGCTTTATGACCTTGAACGCGATGCTGCGTACCCACGGTGCCTATAGCACCGGGGTGGTGTATGCGCCGGTGACCAACTGGCGTGAATATGACTGCGTTTATACCGAGCGTTATATGAACTTGCCGGCCAGCAACCAGGCTGGATACACAGAGACAGCGATTCCGCAGTATGGCGATCAACTTGCGGGTGATTTGCTGTTGATGCACGGAGCGGCAGATCCGAATGTGCATTTGCAGCACTCGATACAGCTTATCAATCAGCTGGTGCAGGACGGTAAAAAATTCCAGATGATGCTGTATCCGAAGCAGGAGCATATGTCCTTCTTCGGTATGGGGCAGAGCCCGGCGCGACTGTGGACAAGAATTACAGATTTTTTCAAAGAGAAGTTGTAGTTGGCGGGGGTGAGCCCATCGACGCAGCGGAATATTAATCGTCACCAAGCTGAAGAGGCGTGAAGCATGGCACAGAGAAAAACACCGAAGAAAGAAGAAACCAGCCCAATGGATCCTTTCCGTGAGGCTTATGATGCCTACCTGGATTCTGTGCGCGAGCAGGCCCGGAAGTCACTGAAGGTCTATCTGGATGCAACCCAGAAAGCGTGGAAAGACACTGATACCAGCAAGCTGACTAACAGTGACCTCGTGGCGATTGCCCAGCAGTCCATGATGGTGGCCGGTGCGGGGGCGGCTTCGCCGCAGCCAGGGATGCCGGGCGCACCTGCCAGTCCGTTCATGGCGTCGCCCGCGAGTCCGTTCATGGCGTCGCCCGCCAGTCCGTTCATGGCGTCGCCCGCCAGTCCGTTCATGGCGTCGCCCGCCAGTCCGTTCATGGCATCGCCCGCGAGTCCGTTCATGGCGTCGCCCGCCAGTCCGTTCATGGCATCGCCCGCGAGTCCGTTCATGGCATCGCCTGCCAGTCCGTTCATGGCGTCGCCCGCGAGTCCGTTTATGGCGTCGCCCGCCAGTCCGTTCATGGCGTCGCCCGCCAGTCCGTTCATGGCGTCGCCCGCGAGTCCGTTCATGGCGTCGCCCGCCAGTCCGTTCATGGCATCGCCCGCCAGTCCGTTCATGGCGTCGCCCGCGAGTCCGTTCATGGCGTCGCCCGCGAGTCCGTTTATGGCGTCGCCCGCCAGTCCGTTCATGGCCTCGCCAGCGAGCCCGTTTATGGCGGCCTCGGCTGACGGCAGTCCCTGACGGCAGGCGGTTAGCGCAGTGCGCGTACGCAGGGCCCGATCCCTGGTGGTGACCTTTGCCGGGCAGAGTCCGGTGGTGCGTAATTTCATGTACCAGCAGCCTATGCCGGTGGACGGATTTACGCTTGAGCTGTTGTCACGGGCCGAGGAATGGCAGTTGCCCCAGGCGTTACACGCGCTGTACCCGACCACGTCGCCGGCGACGGTGGATACCTATCTGCATGGGATGGTCGAGTACGGCCTGCTGGTCATGGAAAATACCGAGGCGGCGGCGCAGGACGCCGAGTATGAGGCTGCCTGGGCCTGGGATAGCACTGCCGGCCTTTACCACTTTGGTATTCAGGACCCACCCTGGTTGGATCAGGACCAGTCGGCTCAGTGGATGCACCATATTGCAGCTACCCAGCCGACGATTCCCCAGTTCACCAGTAATGAGGGTCTTGAGCATGTGGCACAGATGGCGCTGCCAGATACGGATAGCGGCCTGCTCGCCACGATGAAGAAGCGCCGGAGTGTGCGCACCTTTCTGGCCAAGCCGGTGACAGCGAATGCGATGCGCGATTGTCTTTATGCCGGCCTCGGTGTGACCGGTTTTCTCGATACCCAGATTCCCGGCGAAGAACCGCATCTGCCTCTCACTATGACGCCCTCCGGCGGCGCCCGGAATCCTTACGAGGGCTATGTGTATGTGCGCAATGTTGAGGGCCTGCAGCCGGGGATATACCACTACAGTGCCCTGGACCATTCGCTGGGCCTGGTGACCCCCCATCTGGCCGTGAATACGACGGAGCTATTTGCTCAGCAGGACTGGACCGAGGGAGCGGCGTTCGCGATCTTACTGGTGGCGAACTTTGAGCGCAGCAGTTGGAAGTATCCTCACCCCAATGCCTATCGTGTGGTGCTTATGGAAGCGGGTCACATCGCCCAGAATATGCTGTTGGCGGCCACAGAACTCGGTCTCGATGCGGCACCCACCGGCGCTGTTTCCGACACTGCTGCGCGGAACCTGCTGGGGTTAAATCGGGTGCGTCAGTCACTGGTCTATTCAGTGTTTGTCGGTCACGGTGACCCGCAGGCGTTTGAGCGCACCCAGTTCATACCTTATGCACCACCCTCGGTGGAAGACTAGATAGGCGGGAGTGGCAGGCCGGCGTTGGTGCTGTTTGACCGCCGCGCCAGTTCAATTGCGGGCATGCCCGGCTGAGCCCAGATGGCGTGGTAGCGCGGGTGGCGGCGGATTTCCTCGGGCATTTCCAGGCCTCCACCAGACAGAACGTAAGGTACGCTTCGGTTGGCGAAAAAGCGGTCTGCCTCTGCAATTCGTTCCAGTAAATCCAGCGCGTCTTCGAGGCGGCCTACACGGGCGAGGATGGCGGCATCCAGGGTAAACAGGCCACCCGGGTCGCGGTCAGTGAAATCGACGGCATCCCAATACTGTTGCCGTGGGTCAATGCCTAGCACCCTGTCCATATAGGCGATCAGGTATTCCTGGTATTCGGCGGCGAAACCGGCGGCGCCCAGGGCTGCGAACACTTCCATAAGCGTGTCACGCGCGCGCCGGATCTCGGCATCGTTGGCCGAGTGCAGCGCCGCCAGGGCAGCGCTCCAGGCGATAATCCACTGGGTGGGACTACAGTCGGAGGCGGTACAGGCATCCAGTTCCTGCAAGAAGGGGTCGTTGTAGCGGTAGTCGCCAAAGGCGGCCGCATACAGAAATTCGTGCCGGCTGTAGGTGTGGTTGAGCGGGTCGGCAAGGCTTGCCCGACGGATTGAACCCATGGTCAGGGCTTCATCGCCAACGGAGAAGTAGTACTGGGAGGCGACGTAATAGGTGAAGCCGTTGGTCGCGCCGGATGCTTCCGCACGTTTCAGGTAGTCGTAGGCGCGGGGGATATCGATGACCCGGTTTGTATGCCAGTAAACCAGCCCCGACAGAGCGCGATGGCTGCGTGAATCCAGCCCCAGCGCCCGCTGAAAAGCATCCTCTACCGAACTGTGATAAGCGCCGATTGGAAAATGCGGGGCGTAGCTTTCGTCGCTCAATGCCAGTGCCGTGGCATAGGCTGCCCAGCCATCCGGGAATTCGGAATCCTGCTCGGTCACCATCATGAATTTTTCGATAGCGGCACCGCGGTGGCCGGCCAGGTCCCGGGTCCACCATAAATCCAGCCCGCGCAGATAGTCTTCATAGGCCTGGGGGTTGACTCCGCGCGCAGAAGCCCGGCCCTCTCCAGCACCTACCCCCAGGCGGATCTGCAGTACCTGGGACATCTCTCTCACAATCTCGTCCTGGACCTGGAAAATATCTTCAGAGCTTTTTTCATAGGCGTTGGACCATAGATGGAAGCCATCTTCCACCCGGATGAGCTGAGCGGTAACACGCAATCGGTTGCCCGAACGGCGCAGGGAGCCCTCGAGGACATGGCCCACGCCCAGCTGCCTTCCCATCTCCCTGACATCGAGGTCTTCCTCGGCGACAGTGAAAGCGGAGGTGCGCGCCGCCACTTTTAGCCGGGGGAGCTTGGCTAGCGAGTTGAGCAGCTCTTCCGCCAGCCCCTTGCCGAAAAAGGCATCGTCCTGTGCGTTGCTCAGCGGTACGAAGGGCAATACGGCGATGGATACTTCCGCGGGAGCGTCCGGCGTCGAGCCGTTGTCCTGCCTCAGTGATGATATGGAACTGAGCGGTGCCAGTTTTTCGCTCGCGATGATAGCCAGGGCAACCAGTAATAGCCCCAGGGTGAGTATTTTGAGATTGCGGGACTGGCCATCCCGCAGTGAGAATATTGACATCGTCTGCATTAGTTTGAGATCTGCGAAAAGTATAAGACAGATCGGGGCTGCGATGTCAGTTTAGGGCACTAGAACTTTGGTTCGCTGCCGTGGGTGGCCAGGTAGTGTGAGGCGGGGGTGGGGGACTCTTCCAGCTGATCGGTAAATTCGTAAAGTCGCTCGTAGCGGGTTTCGAGGATCTGCCAGCGGCCGTCCTCCTTCACGTATCGGTCCCAGTAGAGCAGCGTGCCGGTGGTGAAGAAACGATGATTCAATACCCAGAATTTGTCTTCCAGGTACCAGATGCCAGTTGCTTCAGTATCGGACAACATCTGAATCTCTGGATGATGGCCGTGGTGCTGGGTGATGGCCTGTTTACTGAACGATGTGTGGAGGTTTTCCAGATAGGCGTCTCTGCCCTCGAGCTGCCAGTGGTAGTTGCCGCCCTTGAAGTCAACGATAACGTCCGGATGCAGCAGAGTGGCCAGCTCATCCATATTGGCGGTATCCACGCAGCGAAAGTAGGCGTGTTTGAGTTGACGGATGGCTTCCATGTCCATCAGGCGCTGAATATCGCGACGCAGTTCTTCGATCCCTCCGTCGGAAACCTGTAAGGGCAGGCCATCGGTGATGCCCATTGTCTGCTTGTTCAGCTTTTGTCGTTCCGCGCTCATGGTGAGTCCTCTTATTCTGGTGCCGTGAGTATAGCGCCCCGGATCATCTTGCCGGTTGTCCTTACCGGTCAAAAAGCTTGATGCACGCTGCCAGGCCTGGCACGGGCTTGCCCTTGTTGAAGCCACTACGTTGCTCTGGGTTTAAAGCGAAAAGCAATGCGAATCCTTCTTATTGTCAATCTCAAGTGATTGATTTATAACAAAAAAATAGACTATTTTCGGGTTCGACGCTACACTCTTCGCATTACTTGTACCCGCCGGCGCGTTTGCCGGCATTTTGCTATCAGGAGCTTTGCTATGAAAGGCAACGCCGACGTCATCGGTTATCTCAACCGGGTGCTCACCCTAGAGCTGACATCCATTAATCAGTATTTTCTGCACGCCCGCATGTTCCGCAACTGGGGCCTGGAAGAGCTGAACGAAAAAGCCTACAAAAAGTCCATCAAGGACATGAAGCAGGCTGACGAACTTATCGAACGCATTCTGTTCCTGGAAGGGCTGCCCAATTTGCAGCATCTGGAAAAAATTCGTATTGGTGAGCACACTGAAGAGATGCTCCAGTGCGACATGGATTTCCAGGTGGAGCAGCTTGCCCTGCTGCGAGAGGCGATCGCCTTGTGTGAGAAAACCCAGGACTATGTCAGTCGCGACGTGCTGGAAGATATCCTCGGCTATGAGGAAGGACACGTGGACTGGATTGAGGCGCAACAGTATCTGATCGAAAATTCAGGTATCCAGAATTACCTGCAGGCAAAAATGTCGGACGACTGAGAGGAAGTAGATTATGCAAGGCAACGACAAGGTTATCGCGGGGCTTAACAGGCTGCTGTCTTTCGAACTGGCCGCTATGGACCAGTATTTCATTCACGCCCAGATGTACGATGACTGGGGCCTGAATCAACTTTATGAGCGCATCGCCCACGAGTTCGACGATGAAAAAGAGCACGCCAAGGCGCTGATCGAGCGAATTCTGTTCCTCGAGGGGCGACCGGATATGATTACTCGCGAGCCGATCAACGTCGGTGCGGATGTTCCCGCCATGTTGCAGAGCGATCTGGATGTGGAACTCGCCGTTGGCGCTGCGCTGAAAGAAGTGATTCAGCTTTGCGAGGAACTGCAGGACTATGAGACTCGCACGATCCTGGAGAAACTTCTCGAAGACACCGAGGTTGACCACACCTGGTGGCTGGAAAAACAGCTGGGCCTGATCGACAAGGTTGGCCTGCAGAACTACCTGCAGTCACAAATGGGTGGTGGTGCGCCGCACTGATTGCCTTCCGCCCAGGTAAGCCAGTGCTGCCATGACCAGCCCTGCCGCGAACACCCCGCCGTTCATCGCCCAGAGATAGGCACCGTTTTCTCCGGGTGCGTGCAGGGCGAGGTGGGCGACCGCCAGAACAATAAGCACCGCAGCCGTACACCACTGTAGTTCGCTAGCGAGGGTGCTGACTCCTGTGCCGCGGCATGCTGTGAGTACTGCGACGACCAGCACTGCCAGGAACAGAGGCAGTGCAGGGATAGCCAGGAGTACAGCGCCCGCCGCCGAAGCTGCCAGAGCCAGCGGCGCGCCCCATACGAATGTAGTCCATGCCCTGGGTATCCAGTCGTCTATGCCGCGCTTGGCCAGCCAGATATTGACACCGGTTACGGAGACAATCGTCAGCATTAGCCCAAGCGCAAGCCACGCGATACGCGTAGGCCAGCCGCCAAAGTAGCCGAAGTGAATACGATAAAGTGAATACAGGAACTGACGCCCGCCGGGGCCGCTAGTCAGCCCTTGATCGCCAAGGTAGTTGCCCTGGACGTCGAAGCGATAGATCTCGGAATAGGCGAGGCGTCCAGGTTGGGTGGCGGCTATCTCCATAAACTGAGCTTCAGTGCCCACCTTGTGGGCCACGATGTAGATAGGGTCAGCATCCGGGTGATGCTGTTCGAGCTGTGCCATCGCGCGAATCGGCTGCAGCGGAACAAGCGGTGCTTCAATGACAGGGTCCGCCCCGTACACGGCGTCGAACATGGCATCGGCGTCGCCGTCATACCAGGCCGCAGCGGCCGAATACACCATGATCCCTACCAGGCCGTAGAAAGCACCTGTCACCGCAATCATCAGATGAAACGGCAGGCCCCACACTGACAGCCTGTTGTGAATGTCTGCCTGTTCGAGGCGTCGCGAGCCGCCGAGGCGGAGCTTGAAGGCATCCTTGAACAGGCGGGGGTGAGCGAACAGGCCGGAAATGATTAGCGCTACCAGCATGGCGCCTGCGGCACTGACAACAACCAGGCCGATGTTACGGGGCAGGTGCAGGCTCAGGTGAAGTTCCCGCAGCATGTGGGTCCAGTTCTCGGTGGGTGGGGCCAGTAGATTCCCCCCGGCGTCGGTCCAGAATTCTTTGTCGCTGCCTGCAACATGTGTGCGTGGGATCTGCTCTGTAGGTAAGACCACCCATAGCGACTCCGGCTGTTCATCCACTTCACTTCTGAATGTGTTCATGGCCTTTTCTATTGCGGCGGGCTCCATGCGTTGGAATTCGGGAATCGCTGGTTGCTCCCAGCGCTCAAACCCTTCAGCCAGCGCTGCCAGAGTGCCGGTAAGACAGATGAAGTACATCAAGACTCCCGCTACCAGGCCGATAGCGGAGTGTGCGTCGAGTGAGCGTTTGACCAGTTCCGGATTAAGCTGCATGGGAGGTGCCAAGGTAGAGGTAGAGTGAACAGGCGATGATAAGAGCCGTGCAGATTAAGGCGTAGCGAACAGGCTGGCGTTGGGTGCAAATCAGGTACATGAGCAGCCCCCACAGTGAGGGGAAGCCGACTGCCGCCCAGGCCATGCGGTTGATTTCACTGCCGGGAGCGAGATCGACCAGTGTCAGGGTGAGCTGGCAGCAGGCGATTCCTGCGAGGGGGCCGGCGGCCAGAAAAGTCAGCCAGCGATGGCCCGGCGTGCTGCTGAGACCTCCAGCTGAATGGTCAACCTTGGGTGGCTTGTACTCGTAGTTGGCAGTAATCGGGATCAGCGCGAGCAGGCCAAGCGCGGCGAGGCTGTAACTCAGGCCGAATTCTGCCCCCCAGTATTGAACGGCGGTGGCGAGGCAAGTGCCGAGGAGAATCCACCCCAGCACGACCGTTGTCCGGCTGCCAGGGGTTTTCTTGCGCCAGCCCAGGCGCAGTGCGCCCAGCCCGGCAGCACCGAGGATCAGTGATAGTGCAGCCTGACTGGACAGCATAGGGAACTTCCTTATTCGATGCGGTAAGAGACGCGGCCTACAATGGTGCGCTCTTCACCCGGGAAGCAGTCACCGCGGGCGAGACAGGTCGCCAGATATTCCTTGTCCTCGAGGTTGCGTACATTGACGCTGAAGTCCCAGTTTTGCCAGGCGTAACCCAGCATCAGGTCTCCCAGGGTGTACGACGGTGTCTTGAACTGGTCGTAACCATCCCATGTTGCACCCACATAGCGCACGCCTGCGCCGGCGCGGAAGCCTTCCATATTGCCGCTGGGTTGCCATGTCACCCATGCAGAGGCTTGATCTTCCGGCACACTGGGGAAACGATAGCCATCGGCAGATTCGGTGTCCATTTTGCTCCAGGCGCCCTGTATACGGAAGTCCCCTAAACGCGCCTGTGCCTCCAGTTCTATACCATCGACACTGGCCTCGCCCGACTGCTGTTCAACTTCGCCGGGCAGGGCCAGCGGGTCGTTCAGATTGGTTTGATCAATTTCGAACCACGCGAGGGTAATCAGGGCCGGGAATTTCTGCGGCTGGTATTTAAGCCCCGCCTCGATCTGTTCTCCTTCACGGGGCTGCAGTGGCCGGCCCGCGCCATTGTCACCGATAACAGGATCAAAGGATTCGGCCCATGAGACATAAGGTGCGAGGCCGTTCTCGAATTGGTATAGCAGACCGACGCTAGCGCTGGTAGCGTCGTCATCCTGACTGATGTCGCCTGCCTCATTTTCAGTTTCATCCCAACGAACGCCCACTGTCAGGTGCCAGTTGGCCAGCGTCATGTGGTCGTGAATATAGAAACCCAGGTCTTCCACAGTGACGTCGGGTGCTTTGGTGTACAGGGAATCCAGATAGTCCCGGTCGGGATAGTTGCCATAGACGGGGTCGAACACATTTATCCAGTACTCAGTGTTTTCTTCCGGGTGGAGGTCGCCGGGGATAAACCAGTAGCCATTGGCATAATCATAGTAGCCGGCATCGGTAGTCGTGATGTCCTGGTACTGGCCGCCCATCAACACGGAGTGCTCGATACTGCCGGTGTCGAATTGCGCGCGAAATCGCACGTCGACAGCTGCTTGCTCAGAGCTTGCGTCCGACCGATAGAAGGATCGAGGCACTGTGCCGTCTTCAAACAGGCTGCCATCGGTGTTGTAAACGTAGCGATCGCCGCCAATAAATGATGGCCACGCCTGTTGGTAATCTGCCGAAGCATCGGTGTAGCGGGAAGTGAATTCCATGCTCCAGGTTTCGTTGAACTGGTGGCTGGCCAGCAGGGTTATCGCCAGCGTCTCGGCGTCGTACTTGTTGAAGTCCGGGTCGCCCAGATAAGTGCTGTGATCGATGTATTGGCCGTTGGCCGCAGGCTCAAGCGTGCCCACCACGGGTAAGAACTGAGCAGCCGTATCGCTCTCGGTTTCCGTGTAGTTCAGCAGCAAAGTGATATCTGTTGCGTCGCCCGGGCGCCAACTGATGGAAGGGGCGATCACCGTGGTCTTGTCGAATACTTCGTCGACCTGGGAATCGGAATCCTTATACACACCGACAAAGCGATAGCTCCATTGGTCGTTAATGGCGCCAGTGCTGTCCACTCCCAGTTGCGTGTGATCAAACGTGCCGTACTCGGCGGTGATTTCATGGGCGCTCTCAGACTGTGGGCGCTTACTAACTACGTTGACGATGCCGCCGGGGGACCCCTGGCCGTAGAGTACCGAGGCGGGGCCCTTGAGAATTTCGACTTGCTCAAGCGTATAGATATGCGGCCGGGTGTTGTTGTAGTTGCCGAACAGTGACTGCAGGCTGTCCTGATACTGAGGCACATCCAGACCGCGCACGAACACCCAGTCGCCGCGGGTAGCAAAGCCGTAGGCTTCGCCGGTGACGCCAGCGTTGTAGGTAAAGGTGTCGTCCAGTACCAGCGCGCCGCGTTCAAGGATTTGCTGCTGGGTGATGATCGAAACCGAACGAGCAGATTCCATTATCGGAGTGTCGGATTTCAGTGCTGAGAAATTGCTCAGGGTGCCAAATACCAGCACCTCTTCGAGGGTGCTTTCATCGGCCTGTTCTGCCGTGGGCTCCTGGGCCAGCGCCAGGCTTGAGCTCAGTGCAACCGCGCTGCTGAAAATGGCAGTTCCCTTTTTCATGTTTTTTCCCCTGTGGTGATCGATTTGGCGTTGCGAATGGTAACGATACTCATTTACATCAGCAAGGAGAATATTTCTTATTTACAAATAAGAACCATTTGCATTAAATGGTAGGGCATTCTGTTCGGGAGGTGCTCATAAATGAAGGAAAGCGATGTTGAACTGGCGCTACCGGCTGCGTTGCTCTCACGCCTCCTGCGAGACGGGGCATTGGTAGCGAGTGATTTCCGCTGCCTTAACCGCGCGTCGGATGAAGCGACCCGGATAGCCATTAAGGAAAGCCTCAAGAATCGAGCTTGAGGCTGGAGGGATGTAGGGCCGCCAGGGCAGGCGGCCGTTAAAGTAGCGAGTTCAGCTTTCTACGAAAGCCCGCTCAATCACGTATTCCCCGACCTCGCCATTGCGCGTCTCCCTGAACCCTTTTGCGCCCAGCCACTGGCACAGTTCCTTGAGCATGCTCGGACTGCCGCAAATCATGAATCGATCGTCTTGCGGGTTAACCCGGGGCAGGCCGATATCGCTCTCCAGCTTGCCTATCTTCAGCAAGTCGGTGAGCCGGCCATTATTCTGGTACTTCTCGCGCGTCACCGTGGGGTAGTAGATCAGCTTGCTCCGCACCTCTTCGCCGAGGTATTCGTGCTCGGGAAGGTGCTGGGTAATCAGTTCCTGGTAAGCCAGTTCCTCGATTTCACGGCAACCGTGAGTCAATATGATCTTGTCGTAGGCCTCGTAAATCTCCGGATCACGAATGATGCTTAGAAAGGGCGCGAGGCCGGTGCCGGTGGCGATCAGGTACAGGTTCTTGCCGGGCAGCAAATTGTCGGTTTCCAGCGTGCCGGTAGCTTTGCTGTTTACCAGCAGTTCATCGCCCGGCTGAATATTCTGCAGTTTGGATGTCAGCGGGCCGTCCGGCACCTTGATACTGAAGAACTCAAGCTCGTCTTCATAGTTGGCGCTCGCAAGGCTGTAGGCCCGCAGTAACGGTCGGCCCTCGTGCTCCAGTCCAATCATGGTGAAGTGGCCGTTTTTGAAACGGAACCCCTGGTTGCGGGTAGTTTTGAAGCTGAACAGACGGTCGGTCCAGTGATGAACTTCGGTGACTTGTTCTCGCAGTATGCTTGCCATGGTCTTCGCTCCTCAATCGTTAGCGCTAATCTAACGATTGCTTATATATCCGTAAAACAGATATATTCGATTTATATAATCGGATTTATGGATATGAGATATACACTTCGCCAGCTGCAGGTTTTTCTTGCTACCGCTCATCACGAAAATATTAGCCGCGCGGCGGACGAGCTCGCCATGTCCCAATCAGCCGCAAGTGGGTCGCTAAAGGAGCTGGAACAGCAGTTTGATGTTCAGTTGTTTGACCGGGTGGGCAAGCGCCTTCAGCTGAGCGAGCTGGGAAGAGAGCTGCGTCCTGAAGCAGAGAAGCTGCAAGCGCAGGCACTGGCATTTGAAAGCGCGCTGGGTGGCGCCCAAACCCCCGGCAGTCTGCGCATCGGTGCCACACTCACTATTGGCAACTATCTTGCCGTACCCCTGATAGCGGCATTCCGCGCGCAGCACGCTGGCGCTGATATTTCCCTGCATGTGGCGAATACGAGTGAGATTGCCGCCATGGTCGCCGATTTCCAACTGGACGTGGGTATGATCGAGGGAGAGATCAACCACCCCAGATTGCTGACGCGGCCGTGGCGTGAAGATGAGCTGCAGGTATTTTGCGCGCCGGATCACCCGTTCGCCGGCAAGCGCAGTGTGTCGGATGCACGGCTGAGTGAGGCGCAGTGGATTGTGCGCGAGCCAGGGTCGGGCACTCGGCAGACTTTCGATCGCGCTATGCATGGCATTCTGTCTGATTTAAAAATCAGCATGGAGCTGCAGCACACTGAAGCGATTAAACGGGCGGTAGAAGCGGGCCTGGGTCTTGGCTGCTTGTCGCGGATAAGCCTGAAGGACGCTTTCGCTCGTGGCTCACTGGTGCCGGTACAAGTGCCCCAACGCGACTTTAGCCGGCAACTGAATTTGATTAGCCATCGCGATAAATTTCACAGCGCTGCGCTCGAGGAATGGCTATCCTTGTGCGCACAACACAACTAACAATCGGAGGACTGCGTGTTTTTCAAAGGACCAGATAAGGCGCCTACCCAGGTGACATTCTCGAAAGCGTTGCGCCATCTTGTGGTATTTCAGTTGAAGCTGGGTGCCGATGCGCTGCGCGACCTTTTGATGAGTCCGTTGAGTATTTTGGTGTTCCTGATCGATGCGGTGCGCAAGCCGGCACTGGAGGACAGCTTGTATGTACAGTTGATGCTGCTAGGCCGGCGTTCCGATCGATTTATCAACCTGTTCGATGAGTACGAGGACAAGGGTCACCACACCATGGACGAGGCCATTGAATCTTTGGAGAAGCTCGCCACCGACGCATCCTCACGCGACGACAGCGAAAAAGAGTAGTGCTAGCTTCTAGCGCCGACCCAGTTTACGGACATTGGTGGGACCGAAGTACTTGGCTCCGCGGGGCGGCTTCTGGTCGTAGAGCAGAGGCGCCGTGTCGTTGATCATCCGGTCGGCGACGTAAGCGCCGGCACGCAGGTCGTGATACATCTGGGCGCGTCGGATATACGCTGAACCGCCATACTCGTAAATATTGTTGAACAGCACAACTTTCCACAATTCGCTGCGGCCATCGTAGTTCTCGGTGATGGCGGTCAGGCCGGTGTCCTCGTCCACGTAGATGCGACGTTTGCCATAAATGTGGCGCTCTCCGGGTCGCAGCGTCGCTTCGGCTACCCACACACGTTTTAGTTCATAGCGCATGTAGTCCGGGTTTACATGGAACCTGGTAAGCAGTTCGTCGTAATCCAGCGAAGGGTCATCGAATTGGTAGTTGTGATAGGGAATGTACATTTCCTGCAGGCCAATCAACTTCCATTCGAAGCGTTCCATGGAGCCATTGAAGCCGCGTACCTCATCCACTGTCTTCAGGCCGCCGGGGCCGTCCGGGGTGTCGAAACCCACCGTGGGGGCGCGCCGGACGCGACGCGACCCTGGCAGGTAGCGCCATACTTCACGGGCATTTTCGGCGTAGTCGTAGGGTTCAAAAATTGAGGTAATAAGTCCCTTGTCGCGGGCCGGCTCGGTCACGTTGGTCATGATGTAGCCGCCGAAGCCACCCAGGTTAGGATATTCATTGGCCGGTTCCAGTGCCAGCGTCAGGTCGGCGTAAGGTGACTCCTGCAAAAACCATGACTTGCGCACAGAGCGAGTGCCATTGGGGAATACCGCGATATCGCTGTACTCGCCTTCGCGGGAGGCATAGGCGCCGGTCGTGCGCGTGAGCCATACCGCCTCTGCACCTGTTTTTGGCTGGGGGAAGGTGGCTGCACCGACATAGCCGCGGATACCCTCGTCATTGTTGTACAGTTCTGCGTGCTCGGCGTTGTAGCGAACCTTTGCGTAGTAGGCGTCTGAGTAGGCGAACTCGCGATGGCTGCGATATACCGGCATCCGGAACGTATCGGAATAGGTTTCGAACATAGCGAGCTGGCCCGGGCTAAGTCGGTCGCGGTGCTCGTCGACATTGGCAGCTGTAATGGTAAGCAACGGCTTTTCATCGGCGTAGGGATCAGGGTAGGGAGTGCCGGGGCCTGCCCACTCGAGGCCTGTTGGTAGCCCCTTCACCGCACCCGTCCACTCGGGGATCATGCCGTCAGCATTGGCTGCGCGCACTGCACCCATCGGGGTGAGTTCGTTGCCCAATTTGGCGACTTCCTCTGCTGGCATTTTGCCAGACGCCGGCGTCACCGACAGGGCGAGGGCTGCGGCTATGATCAAGTTGTTGGCAAAACGCATCTTCCTATCCTGTTATCGCTTTTAGTGCTTCGGATAGTCTCGCCCCGGGCCTTGGGGCGTCAACAGATGTACGCTGCTTGCTTGATCGTGATCAAAATATGAGCCGACGCTGTTGCTGTTATTTGATCAGGGTGAGCGTCGCGAATGTGTCGGCGTCGATGTAGCCTCGATTGCGGTCACCATTAATCGGTGCAATCTCCACGTCAGTGTAGAGGTTCTCCCTGCCATCACTACTGTCGCTATCACAGTAGCCAACCATGAATCCCAGTTGATGGCCGGGGCTGAGGGAGAGGCGCTGTAAGTTGGCGTCACCTGACCCGGGTGTGTAGATGCTGACACGCAATTCCCAGATAAGCTTGAATGGCGCTGATGCCGAGCGGGACCACGCGCTGTCCAGATGTTCGTTGAACAGAGCCGGGGCAGCTTTTGCGTCCGCTCGGCCTGGTGGTGCGATGTCGACGACATTGCCATCGAGTGCGATGTGGTAGGCGAGCGCATTGTGGTTTTCGAGGTGATCGCCGCCACTGGCATCGGCGTCCACAAAAACCTCAAGCGTGTCGTCTTCCCAGTAGCGTTCGAGAGGATTGGGCGTGGAATCAATCAATACGTCATCGGTGATTTCCACCAGAAGATAGAGGTTGCGCTCGTCCCAGCGTAGTTTGTAGCGGGCGCTAAAGTCATCAGCCGCCGGCAGTGTGCCGACCATGGGCTTGTCGATTGGGCGCCATTCGCCTGCCTGCCAAACGGAGTCGCTATCGATGCCATCTATTAGCGGTGGGCTATCGGTGTGTGGGGCTTGCCATGCCAGTACCGGCGTGGCTGCGGCGATGAGTGTCAGCGCGATGTAATGGTTCATGAAAAAGTCTCCCGAATGGCATTGAGCGTGCTTTCAACAACATCATCGAGTGAGCCGTGCGCCGCTATCTGTACGATAGTTTCCTCGCTTGCGGGGCTCTCCATGGCTGCGAGCTGGGAGGGCAGCATCTGCGCTGACATGAAATGATTCTGCCGTTTTGCGACCCGTTCCTGCAGTTGTGCGATCGGCACCTGCAACTTGATAAAGAGACTGCGCTGGGCACAGGCCCGAATCCGGGCGCGATGCGCTCGGCGCAGGCCACTGTAAGCCAGCACGATGTTCTCGTTGTTTCCTAGACGTGCATGCAGTTCTTTTTCCATGGCTGCGATCCACGGTTCGCGCTGGGCATCCGTCAGGGGGTTTCCGCCGGCCATGTGCGCGATGTTCTCGCGGCTGTGAAAGTCGTCTGCGTCCAGCGCGGTGGCACTGCGGGCGGCGGCTATTCTTGCGGCGACCACCGACTTGCCGCAGCCAGCAGGGCCCATGATGACGATCAGCTTAGCCATCTACTTACGGCTCGCGGGTAAGAGCAGCTCAATGGTGTAGTGCGCTCCGGTCTCGATATCGCGAACCGTGTTGTCTGGTAGTGGTGCGCCATTGAGAAGTGCTGTGGTTGCTTTGGTGCCCGGATCTCTGCGATAGCTCACTGCAAACGTGGCCCCGCGAAAGTGCCGCACTGCACTCGCAGTCTGCCATTCGCTGGGTAATTGCGGGTCCAGCGTTAGTCCCTCCGGGCAGCCCCTCAGACCATAGAGCTGTTCTATGAGGCAGCGGTAGAACCATGCAGCGCTGCCAGTATTGAAGAGTTGGCTCGAAGTGCCGGCGCTGTCGGGATACTGTTGCCAGGCGCCGCGATAGTAGTTAGGTACGAATGTCGGCAGTTGGCCTCGTGCGAGCAAGTCGTCCTCGCCTGGCCCTGGCAGCATCTTGCGCAGCCAGTGAAATGCACGGTCGCTTTCGCCGATGGCGTAGAGTGCGTGAATATAGAACATGGCGGCGTGATTGTAGATAGAGCCGTTTTCCGCAGTGCCGGGAAATTTCTGGGTTAGGCGGCCGACATCCTCGCGCATGCCGGTGTACGCAGGGGCGAGCATGGCGATCCCATAGGGCGTGCCCAGTTGGCTTTCAACTTCAGCGATGAGGCGCTGCCGTTGAGAGTCGTCGGCACATCCCGCGAGCAGTGCCCAGGACTGTGGATTGAGATAGATTCGGCCCTCGGTGTCCTTACTGATGCCAAACTTCACATCGTCGTCGGTGATGCCCCGAGCGTACCAGTTGCCGTCCCAAAGATGTGCGTTGACGTTGTCGCTGAGCGCCTGCGCTGATTGCTCACAATCGGCAGCAGCGTTTGCTTCTCCCGCCTGGCGCGCTACCCGGCTCCAGAGACGCAGCGCGTGAATCGCAGCGATGCTGAGCCACCCTGAGACGCCGCTGCCCTTGTGGCCGACCATGTTCATCGGGTCGCACCAGTCGCCCTGGTCAATGAAACATAAGCCGCGGTGGTCGCGGTGCGCGAGCAATGCATTCAGTGCCTGGAGCACCCTGGCGAAGACGGTGCTGCCATTGACAGTCTCTCGCAGAAACGCCCAGTTCCCGCTCTCCGCCAGATAGGCCTCCAGGCAAACCGGCAGCCAGATGGCGTGGTCGCTGTGGGGGACCTGGTTGATGTACTTCAGCTCGGCTCCTTCCTGCAGCAGAATCCCGTCGGGTAAGGTGCCGTCGTCAGCCTGCTGGCTCAGGGCGAGCCGAAACGCTTCTGCAGGATCGCATCGCTTGAGATACGCAGCACCCATGTGGTCCTGGAGAAAATTGCGGGTTTGTGGGTCGGTAGTAAGACGATTTATATCGGAGTGGTAATAGACCTGACGCGGCAGCCAGTGATTGCAGAAGTGATCCAGCATTGGGTCTGGGCTGGCGCAACTGATACTGGCGTGACCGATTTCCAGCGTTTGTCGGTAGCCACTGAAGCCGGCCTCGTCTTGCAGTAGCTGGCGGCGCGCGCTGGCGATGTCTTGTTCATTTTGAGCTGGCCCGAACAGGAACTTGTAGCGGATTGATTCGCCAGGCGCGAGCGTCACGCGGTATTGCAGTGCAGCCACCGGGACGCGGTAGTGGGCTGCCGAGCCCGCCAGCAGTTCAGCATTGAGGGCATCCGGATTGTGAGGGCCTCCCTCTCCTTCAAAGCGTTCCCGGTCGCATTCGAATGCGTCCGGTTCGGTGTCATGCAGCAGGTAGGTCAGGTCTTTCGCCTGCTTGATGGCGGCGTAGTCTTCCAGTTTCTGGTAGGGGCTTGTACAGCGGGCAATAATGCCGCCTGCATTAGCAGAGTACTCCGCCGCCTGATACATCCAACTCATGTAGCCAATGGTGAAACAGGGATAGATGCTGAGCTGGCGAGCTTCCGGCGAGTCGTTGCTGACGGTGAGTTGCCACAACTCGGCAGCTTCTTCCGGCGGCAGTGTCACCTGCCAGTTCAGCCCGATACCCTTGTGGGATATCTCCCATTGAGCATCGCCGGGTCCGGCTGAAAATGTAAACTTATCCGGGATCGCACGCACCGGCTCATAGGGCACGGAGAACAGTTCGTCGCGCTGTTCGTCCTTGATGTAGACGAAGCGACCAGGGTGGTGGGCATAGTGCCCTTGTTCCGGCTGCATGAAGGTTTTCGCTTCGAGGATGGGTGCGTAGCTGTATTGACCGGGCTCTGGCTGCATGTGGCGCGCTGTCGTGTAACCGCGACAGTTGACTTGCAACAGCATTGTCTTGTTCCACAGAAACGTGGACGCGCGCGGCATCGTCAATGGAGAATGTAACGCCAGCCGTTGCCCTTTACTCGAAAGCCAATCCGGAGTGCTACTGCTCAAGACTTTCTTCCCCTCGACTGCGGGCGACGAGGTCGCTCTGGATCGATGCCAGTTGATCGCTGCTGAGCGAATAGCCCCGTACCACGAACATTGCAATGAGGGCGAAAAATCCCGGGATGGCAGTTTGTAGCAGTGCGATACCGGTTTGCGAGGCGCCGCTTTGGGCCTCATTCGCCGCGTAGCCCAGTGCCGCTAGAATCCACAGCATACCTGCTGAGCCGAGCGCTCCGCCCAATTTCTGTGAAAACGTGGCCGCTGAAAATGTCATTGCCGTAGCGCGTCGACCGGTGCGCCACTCATTGTAGTCGGCCGTATCCGCGTACATCGACCAGGTCAGAGGTGACTTCGGACCCAGTGCGAGGCTGATCAGAATATTCAGTGTGAACATGGCCCAGATCATGTCTTTGGGGACAAAGAAAAAGAGCGTGGATAGCACTGCCACTATGCCCATGAGCAGCATGAGGAGCCTTGGCTTATCGATGTGGCGAGTCATGACCGGTGCCAGTAATGCCCCGGCGGCATAGGCGACCATTTGCCAAAAAAGGTAGTCGGGGAGAAACTCCGGCCGCTCCACATAGTAGTGGAAGTAATAGTAGGCCGAACCCGCGCGCATGGTTATGGTCATCATGATCACCATGGCCAGTACAAACAGGATCAGCCAGGGCTTGTTTCCGATCAGGTCGGCGATGTCGTCCAGTGGCTTGCTGTTTTGTTGCGGTGGCGGGGATATACGCTCCCGGGTTGTGACGAAGGTGATGATAAAAATCACGGTGGCCAGCGCGCCGTAGAGAGCAACGGTCAGTTGCCAGCCCAGTATTTCATTGCCCGCGCCTAGCAGATCGACCAGCGGCAGGGTGAACTTGTTGACCAGCGCACCGCAGCTAAACGCGAACAGGAAACGCAGGCTGATAAGGGTAGTGCGATCCTGGCTGCGCGCGGTCATGACGCCCGAAAGTGACGAGTAGGGTGTGCTTAGCACCGTGTACATCATCATCATGAGGGTGTAACTGATATAGGCCCAAATTAATTTTCCGGTTTCATCCAGGTCCGGTGTGGTGAAGGTCAACACCGCAGCAGCAGCCATGGGTAGGCCAGCGAACAGAAGATAAGGGCGAAACTTTCCGAACCGGGTTTCGGTGCGGTCTGCGACAGCGCCCATTATAGGATCGGTAAAGGCGTCGACAATCTTGGTGACGAACAGCATAGTGCCAGCGGCCGCTGCAGAGATTCCGAAAACTTCGGTATAGAAGGCCGCGAGAAAAGAGGCTATCACTATCCAGTAAAGGTTGAAGCCAGCGTCGCCAAGGCCATAGCCGAGTTTCTCGGTCCAGCCCAATGGAGCCAGGCGATCGCCGGCGGATTTATGATGCCCGGACATAGTCTACCTCCGTGCCGGCGTCTGCGAGCAGGTCGATCAGCCGCAGCATGGCCCTGCCATTGTGATAGGGGCCTTTCCATGTGCCGGCCTTATACAGGCCCGGTGTCAGGCAAGGGGTGCCGCGAATAGTCTCAGCGTGCCACTCGCCATGCTTCTCGTCACGATGTGACTCCAGCGCCTGCCAGATCCTCTCGCAGGCCGCCAGATAGCGCGTTTCACCACTGACCCTGTAGGCAGTGGCAAATCCGATGAGAGCCTCGGCCTGCACCCACCAGACACTGGTGTCATCGCGTTTGCCACTGTTCAGATCGAGCTTGCTGCACAGCTGGCCACGATCACCGAATCCTTCGTCCAGGCAGGTGTCTGCGATGTGTAGCAGGTGGCGCCTGAAGCGCGTCGTCATTTCGGTGTCTTCGACGCGCTGCGCTGCCCGGTATAGCATCCATCCCGCTTCCAGATCATGGCCATAGGAGCGGATGGGTGACTTGTCCACCCAATGCAGCTCGAAACATTGGCGGAGATGGCCGCTTGCCTCGTCAATGAAATAAGTGTCGAACAGTTCCAGTAGCTCCAGCAGACGCTGCCGAACCAGCGGATCCCCTGCCTCTCGGTACAGCGCAGAGAAAGCTTCCACTGCGTGCAGATGAGTATTCATCTTTATCGGAAAGTTATGATCGCCGGTGCCGAGACGGGTGTCCTGTAGTGGTGTCCAGTCGCGTGAGAAGGCCTCGAAGTAACCGCCGCAACAGTGATTGCGCGCATTGCGTTCCAGAACCTGGAAATAAGCCAGCGCTTTGGTTAGCGCGGCAGCGTTGCCGCTTGCGCGATGGTAGGCCGCGAGCGCGTAAATTGCATAGCAGGTGGCGTAGGTCTGCTTGCGGATGTTGAGCGCTTGGCCGTTGGCAGACAGCTCCCAGAAGACACCGCCTTCGAGGGGGTCGTCAAAGTGTTCTAGCAGATAGTCATAGGCTTGTTGGGCGGCTTGCAGCGACTCCCTGTCATCGCTGTGATGGGCGTGTGCGCTAAAAAACCAGAGGATGCGGCAGTGCAGGACGACGCCTTTGTTGGCACCAGGAACAGCGCGCCCCTGATGATCAATCTCTCCCATGAACCCGCCACGGGGATCGATACTCTTTGTCAGCCACCAGTGCTGGATACGTGCGAGTTCGGCGCGCGCCGCGGCAGTGCTGACACTGGGAGAGTGAGAAGTCATGGCATCGATGCAGGGGTTACCCTGCTCCACCCATCCAGACTTCAATCTCGCAGCTGTCACCGCAGGCAGAAAGGTCAACAATTTGTCCGGCGACCTCTTTGCCATTGAGGGTAATCCGTTTCACGCCTTTGGATACACCGTCGGGGTTATGCACACGAATGCTAGCCTGTTTCCCACGGAACTGGCGCTGTACTGTGTAGCCTTGCCAGGCGGTGGGGATGCAGGGGTCCAGCAGCAGGCCTTCGAAGCGCGGCTTTATGCCAAGGATGTGCTCGGTGATGGTGTGGTAGTTCCAGGCGGCAGTGCCAGTCAGCCATGAATTTTTTGCTTCGCCCGGCAGTGGTGCTTCTTTGCCTGCCACCATTTGAGCATAGGCATAGGGCTCGATTTTGCGCAGGTTCACGTGGTCCTGAAAGGCGGGAGCCTGTTTGCAGTAGTAGTCATAGGCCTGATCGCCACGACCGAGCACAGTCTCGCCAATCATGACCCAGGGGTTGTTGTGGCAGAAGATACCCCCATTTTCCTTGTAGCCCGGCGGGTAGGTGGATATCTCGCCATACTCCAGATGGTAGCGGGTGAAGGCGGGGTAGTTGAGTACGATGCCGTAGGGCGTATCCAGATGCTCCTGTACCGAGTCCAGCGATTTCTCGACGAGCCCTTGTTCGAGGCCGATGCCAGCCATGGCGCAAAAACCCTGGGACTCAATGAAGATTTTGCTCTCTTCGTTCTCGTTGCTGCCCACTTTGTTGCCGGCCGCATCGTAGGCGCGCAGGAACCACTCACCATCCCACCCGTGTTCAATCACAGCCTGCTCCATGGCCCTCACCGCAGCGCCCGCGCGATCCGCTTCAGCGTCGTCTCCCAGATGACGACACAGGTCGGTGTATTCAGTGCCGTAGAGCACGAAGGCACCGGCGATCATCAGCGATTCGGCAATAGCGCCCGCCTTGTTCTCGGTCGTCTGGAATGATTCGTTGGGATCGGTGGAGAAGCAGTTCAGATTGAGACAGTCGTTCCAGTCGGCGCGGCCGATCAACGGGAGCTTGTGTGGTCCGAGATTGTTGGTCACGTGGTCGAAGGAGCGACGAAGATGTTCGAGCATGCTGGCGCAGTTGTTTTCGTCGTTACCGAAGGGCACCTGCTGTTCGAGAATGCTGAAGTCGCCGGTCTCTCTCAGATACGCTGTTGTTGAGCAGATCAGCCACAGTGGGTCGTCATTGAAATTGCCGCCGATAGCCGCATTCCCTCGTTTGGTCAGCGGTTGGTATTGGTGGTACACCGAGCCGTCTTCAAACTGGGTGGCAGCAATATCGAGGATGCGCTCGCGCGCGCGCTCCGGTTGCAGGTGGAAAAAACCGAGCAAGTCCTGATTGGAGTCGCGAAAGCCCATGCCCCGGCCAATGCCCGCTTCGAAGAAGGAAGCACTGCGCGACATGTTAAACGTGACCATGCACTGGTACTGGTTCCAGATGTTCACCATGCGATCCAGGCGCGGGTCGTGAGACTGAAGCTGAAACCCACCGAGAAGATTTTCCCAGTAAGTACCCAACTCCGCAAAACTGGCATCGGCTTGTTCTACAGTGCCATAGCGGGCAATCAGCTCATGCGCCGGGGCCTTGTTGATAACACCAGGTGATTCCCACTTGTGTTCCTCAGCGACCTCCAGGTAACCGAGCAGAAAAACAAGCTCACGACTTTCTCCGGGCGCCAGGGTGATGTCGACAGCATGGGACGCGATGGGTGACCAGCCGTGGGCGATGGAATTCCCCGGCTTACCGGAGGTGACCGCCTCGGGTTGGTCAAAGCCGTTATAGGGCCCCAGAAAACTGTCCCGGCTGGTGTCGAATCCAGCCAGCTCTGCATTGCAGTGATAGAAAGCGTAGTGATTGCGGCGCTCGCGGTATTCGGTTTTGTGGTAGATCGTTGAGTTTTCGACTTCTACTTCACCGGTAGAATAATTCCGTTGAAAGTTGGTGGTGTCGTCCTCGGCATTCCACAGGCACCATTCGAGGAGTGAGAACAACTGCACCTGCTTTTCCTCCTGGGAATCGTTGCGCAGGGTGAGCTTCTGGATTTCGACATTGTCTCCCGGCGGCACAAAGAACAGTACGTCGCAGTGTAGGCCGTTCTTTGCGCCCGCGACCCGGGTGTAGCCCATGCCATGGCGGCAACTGTAGTCGTCGAGTTCAGTGCGAGTTGGTTTCCAGCCCGGATTCCAGATGGTTTCACCATCGCGGATGTAGAAGTACCGGCCGCCGTCGTCCATAGGAACATTGTTGTAGCGATAGCGGGTGAGTCGGCGGAATTTTGCGTCGCGATAGAAGCTGTACCCTCCCGCGGTATTGGAAATGAGCGAAAAGAAATTTTCGCTGCCCAGATAGTTGATCCAGGGGTAGGGTGTGCGGGGCTCAGTGACGACATACTCTCGATTCTCGTCGTCAAAAAACCCATAGCTTGCTGCGTTGTCGGCAGTCATGTTTGTTCTCGCTGTCAGTAAGTAATGGAGCGGAGTTTTTCGTTCGCGGACGGCAAGTTGCTGTACCAGGTGCGGTACAGCACTGCCGCCGCGATGGCGAATACTCCCAGGCTCAGGCTCAGGGAGGTCCACTCGCGAATAACCAGGAAGATGGGTGCTGCCACCAGGCAGGTCTGAGCGACAATGCCCAGGGCCACGTTAAACATGTCGCGGCCGAAATCTTCGTTGCGTTTAAAATTTGGGTCGCGCTCCAGGGCGAGACGCTGGATAGGACCCCAGAAACCCCAGGGCCTTACATTGGTGTAAAAATCCAGCAGTACTTCGTTGTCTTCGGGCTCGGTGAACAGGCTGGCCAGAATGCAGGCTGCGCCGGAGAACATCAGCAGGAGCGGGAACAGGTAAAGTGGCAAGATGTCGGAGGAAACCCCTTCAAATACACCCTGGAACATCGGTGGGAAGGCAAGAGCACCGAAGATGCCGGCGGCCATTCCGCTGAAATAGCCCATGCCGTTGAGGCGCCACCAATACCATTTGAGAACGTTGGAGACCACGTAGCCGCCCCAGAGTCCTGATACCAGCCACATTAATACGCTGTTGATACTTTCTACGAACAGGCCGATCAGGATGCTGATCACCACCACAGAGAGGGACACAATGTAGCTGGCACGTACCAGCTGTCTGTCGCTGGCCTCGGGCTTGATATAGCGTTTGTAGACGTCGTTGACCAGGTAGGCCGGCGCAGCGTTCACAGTGGAAGCGAATGTAGACATGAACGCTGCAAGCAGTCCGGCGAGCAGCAGGCCGAGTAGGCCCACCGGTACAAACTGCAGCATGGCGGAGGGAAGAATGTTTTCGAAGTCCAGTTCGCCACCTGAAACCAGGTCAAGATCCTGATAGTAGACAATGGCGAGTACGGCGAAACCGGCGATCATCAGGTAGCGGATGGGCATGAGCACGACTGAAACGAAGCCGCTCATCAATGCGGCTTCTCTTGGCGAGCGTGTCGCCAGGATCTTCTGCATGTCATAGTTGGGCGCGGGCCCTGCCAGGCTCAGCAGTACCCCCTTGAACAGCATCATCATGAAGAAAATGCTGAACAGGGTGTAGCCATCGGAGATGATCTTGTCGTTGACCTCAGCGATGATGCCGCTCCAGTCGAGATCCAGGCGCCAGCCGAAAAACGGATTGGCCCAGCCTTCCGGGGTGGCCGCGTGAAGAGCCTCTGGAGAGACCGATATCATGGCGATCACCGCAATGGTGATTGCCGAGATGGTCATGATGGTGAATTGCAGTACATCCGCCCAAACAATGCTGTACATGCCGCCCAGTAGTACATAGAGCGTGGCGATACTGGTAAAGAATATACCGTAAAGGTGGGGGACATAGGCTTCAGGCACATGGAAAGGCACCACTGTGGAGACCGTTTCCCAGGGAATAAAGATCTCCATGAACTTGCCTACACCGATGAAGCCATACGCCAGGAACCCCAGCACGCTGATCAAGGCAAAGGCGACGATGATGCCGTGGGAAAGGCGTGCTCCGACATTGTTACCGAACCGTGTGTGCATCCACTCGGCACCGGTGAGAACGTTGGAGCGGCGCAACCACATCGACAGAAACACGGCCAGAAACACCTGGTTGAATACCGGCCACAGCCAGGGAATCCAGATGCTCTTCATACCGTAGACGAAACACAGGGCAACCAACCACATGGTGCCAGAGATATCGAACATCCCTGAGGCATTGGACAGCCCGAGCATGTACCAGGGCAATTGCTTGCCACCCTGGAAATAGGCCTGGAGGTTTTCGCTGGCCCGCTTGCGCAGGTAGAGGCCGATGAGCACAGTCGCTACGAGGTAGGCCAGAATAATGAGTATGTCGATTGTCTGCAGGCGCATGCCCTTTTTTCCTCTGTATTCGAATTATTCTTCTGTCGTGCAAGGAGGTGCGTCAGCCAAAAAAGCTGTTAAACGTTTTACATTAAAACACCGGATTCGTGATTGTGCAAGCGAGCCGACCCCAGGCCGGCTGCGGACCGGATAATGAGTATTCAAGGGCGTATTCCCTGGATTCGTTGCTCGGGCCTGCAAAAGCCATCGCCACGAAAATTAAATATCTATAATAATCAGGGATTTATGATGTTATTGGCGTGTTTGTTGTTTCTCTCGCTAGAAAAGCAGTTGACAAGTTCTGTCTGCGGTACGAATATGTAAAACGTTTAGGGCCGGTGAGCGAAGTCGTTCAGTGGTCGTACCCAGAGCCCCGAAGAGGGCATGTGGTACTCGCAACTGTTGGCCGAAAAGCAATAATCGAGACCGACAGTGCAACCCAAACACGTTTTTTTTCGCTGTATAAGTAAAACGTTTAAGCTCCATCTGAGAGGCTTAAGGCGAAAAGAGATGTGGAACTGCAGGATTATTAAAACAACCGTCTGCATAGAAGAGGGATAATAAATGAAACGTACCAAGCCACATTTCCAACGCAAGGTCCTGGTGACCAGTATTGCTTCCTGCCTGTTGGCAGGGGTAGGCAGCTCTGTGTTCGCTCAAGAGGAACCTGTACTTGAAGAGGTGGTCGTTACCGGTCACCGCTACGCTCAGGCATCGGCAGTCAACCTGAAGCGCGACAACGATCAGGTGATGGACGGTATCGTCGCCGAGGACCTCGGTAAGCTTCCCGATGTCACGATCGCCGATTCACTCCAGCGAATTCCGGGGGTTCAGATTACCCGCAACGCTGGTGAGGGTGACAATGTCACTATTCGCGGCTTGCCCCAGGTGATCACGCAGCTGAACGGAGAGGTTTACCTCGGCGCTGGCAACATTAATAGCCTGCAGCCCTCCATGACGGATATTCCCGCCCAGCTTTTCGCCGGCGCGGATGTGTACAAGTCAGCCACGGCCAATATGGCGACGTCCGGCATAACAGGTACGATCAATCTGAAAACACGGCGCCCGTTCGATCTTGAAGAGGGTTTCAGTGGTGCGGCCAATATTGAGGTCCAGACCGGAGCCGAAACAGAGGAAACAGACCCAGCCGGTAGTGCGCTGTTTAACTGGCGCAATGATCGGATGGGCGTGTTGGTGGCTGCGGCCTATGCCAACCCAAATCTGGCCAACTACTACAACGGTTTCAATACCGCTGAGCCCTCCGGCGACTCTGGCTGGGTTAACGGTGTCAATGATTGGGGCTCGACAGCGGCTTTCCCCGATACCAATGCCATCGCGCCCCAGGGTGTTGTGGCCTGGAATCAGGTCACTGAACGTGAGCGTCTGGGTTTGAACGCAGCCTTCCAGGCAGATCTTGGTGAAGGTTTCGAAGTGGTCGCTGAGGTGTTCTATACCGAACAGGAAGAGTACAACCGCAAGGTGGGTATGAGTGCCACCAACAAGTGGCAGGGGCTTGACTATTTCACGGCTAACCAGTCCCGCAACACTGGCGATTTCACTGATAAAGAGTGGGTCTCGATTCAGGAAATGGACATTGCTGCGCGCCGCGTCAAGTCGTTTACGCAGAACGATAGCTACGATCGCGAATCAACCAACTTCAATCTTGAATTAAACTACGACAACGGCGGCAAGATCACCGGTAGCGCGCGCTACGTCACGGGTAGCGCGTCGCAAGAGCGCCGCCACGGTTACAACGAAGGCGACCTCACGGACGGCACTGCAACAGGTTTGAATGCGTTCTACCCTGCGGAATACTGTGCTGGCGCGGACGCGGTGGGCGATGAGGGCGGTTGCTTCCTCTCGACCAACCCACTCGGCTACACCGAAATTCCACACGTGATCTATAACACTGCCGGCAGTCATCCTCGCTGGAGCGGCTTCGATAATCCGGTAATGGGTGGACTGGGTAATGTTCCTCTGCGTGACTACATGGGCAATCTCGGCAGCTACAACGTTGGCGCTTTCTCATCTGAGAATAATGCGGACAGCGATGCCGACCTGGATGTTTTCCGCCTGGACGGTACCTATCGCTTTGATGAGGGCAGCTTCTTTACCAGTGTTGATGTTGGTATCCGTACGTCCAACCACAAGGTTGAGGAAGAGCGCTTCCACTACTTCTCGCCCTTCTATGACGAAGGCTGTCAGGCGCAGTGGAAGGCGACAGACGTCGTTCTGAATACGGATCCCTGTACTGCAGGTGAAATGGTCAACGGTGAGTTCCAGGGTTACACGGTGCTGCCTCCCACGGCGTTGGATGAATTCAATAACGTAAGCTTTGTGACTGACTTCGGGCCAGTGAAGGGTATCCCGGGCGTCTGGGCAGTTGATCCTGAGGACTACGATAATCCTGAGAGCTTTCACAAGCGCGTATTTGGTTCAATTACCAAGGCGATCATTCCTGGCACATCG
Organism: Halioglobus maricola; assembly: GCF_009388985.1. NCBI lineage: Bacteria > Pseudomonadati > Pseudomonadota > Gammaproteobacteria > Cellvibrionales > Halieaceae > Halioglobus > Halioglobus maricola. The sequence continues at coordinate 3,900,774 of NZ_CP036422.1, read as the reverse complement.
TACGATGTAGAGCAGCAGACCAATACGTTCTATTTGCAGGGCAATTTCGAGTGGGCAAGCGTCAGGGGTAACATCGGCCTGCGCGTAGTTGACTGGGAGAACACGGTTCGCCAGAACATTGCGGGAGCCGGCATCCCCTACGGCAACACCAATGTCGATGACGGTGATGTTGTGACCGAGGTGGACGATACTGAATACTTGCCATCGCTCAACGTTTCCTGGGACATCACCGATAACCTGATTGCCCGCGCAGCCTACGCCAAGAACTCTGTACCATTGGATCTGAACCAGTGGGGCGACGGTCTGGCAGTAGAGACCTCCCTCGATCAGGAGCTCGGCTTCTTCGTGGTGAACTCGGCGTCCCTGGGTGGTAATCCGGACCTGGATCCCTGGCGTTCCGATAACTACGATATTTCTCTCGAATACTACATGGGCTCGGCAAGCATGATCAGTGCTGCAGCGTTCTATGTAGATGTAGAGAGCTTTATTCAGCAGGGCACGATCGCTATGCAGTTCCCTGATCCCGACGGTGTTGTGCGCCGGACAACCAATGTGAATACGCTGGTGCAGGGTGACGGTGGTGAAATCTACGGTGTCGAACTGGCAGCTCGCCTGGCCATGAGTGACCTAGTGGACGATGGTTTCCTGACGGGCTTCGGTCTCGATGCAAACTATACCTATTCGCCTAGCGAGCAGGACCAGCAGGATATCAGCGGCGACGATCTGCCTTTCCCGGAGAACTCGGAAGATCAGGTTAACCTGGTGTTGTGGTACGAAAACGGACCCTTCGCGGCTCGTGTTGCTTACAACTATCGCTCCGAGCGCCTGGCTGAGACTGGCCGTACATCCGGTAACCTGACTGTCTGGCAGGACGAGATCGACTTTGTCGACATCCAGGCCAGCTGGGCATTTACCGATAACTTCATGATCTACATGTCCGGTTCAAACGTGACCGAGTCCTATGAAGATTACTATATGGAGTGGAGCGATCAGTACGCTTATCAGAACTACTACGAGGCGCGATATACCGCGGGCCTGCGTTACAAGTTCTAAGTCGGACAGGGGGTTAAACGGTCTTAGCGGTGGACCAGGGTTACCCTTGTAAGTTGCCGTGACAGTGAAAGCTGTCACGGCCTTTTTATTTCAGCGAAAACGCCGTAGATTAACGATAAAAATACGGGAGGCTGCTGGTGCAACAGGGCCCCATTGAACAACTTGTCATTGTCGGCGGCGGTACTGCCGGCTGGATGGCAGCCGCGAACCTCGCCGAACATTTCAAGCATAGCGGCCTGTCGATTACCCTTGTAGAGTCGTCGCAAATCGGCACGATTGGCGTGGGCGAAGCAACCATACCCTCTATACGCAGGTTCTATGGCGCTCTCGGTCTCAAGGACGAGGATGTCTTGCGCCGTACCAATGGTACCTGCAAGCTGGCAATACGTTTCGATGGCTGGTCCAAGCCCGGCGACGCCTTCTACCACCCCTTCGGCCTGTATGGCCAGGATGTGCGGCAGGTTGGTTTCCACCACTACTGGTTGAAAATGCATCGCGCTGGCAAAGCCGGCCCAATCAGTGATTATTCCCTTGGGGTTGCCCTTGCGGACGGCGGCAAGTTCACCCGGCCCTCACCTCGACCGCCCTCGCCACTTTCGGTTTTCGACTGGGCACTGCACTTTGACGCCAGCTTGTTCGCCAAAGTCATGAAGGAATCCGCACTGGCGAACGGGGTTAAGGCTATTGATGCGAAGATCGAATCTGTTGAACTTAATGCTGAAACCGGGTTCATCGATTCACTTGCGCTAGACACTGGCGCCAAGCTTGAGGGCGAATTGTTTATCGATTGCTCGGGCTTTCGTGGGCTACTGATAGAGGGTGCTTTGGAGACCGGCTATGAGAGTTGGTCCGAGTGGCTGCACTGTGATCGAGCGGTGGCCATGCAGAGCGAACTCGATGACACCCAGCAACTGGTGCCTTATACAAGGTCCATCGCTCATAAGGCTGGATGGCAGTGGAAAATACCGCTGACCAATCGTCAGGGCAATGGCTATGTATTCAGCAGTGCCCATATTTCGGATGATGAGGCACTGGCGACTCTGCGCGATAATGTGAAAGGCAGCCAGCGTACCGAACCCAATTTTATACCGTTTGTACCGGGTCGCAGGCGTCGGGCGTGGAACCGAAACTGTATCGCGGTGGGTCTGTCCTCGGGTTTTCTCGAGCCGCTCGAAAGTACCAGCATCGCCTTGATAGAGACTGCGATCGACAAAATAAAACTACTGTTCCCCGACAAGTCGTTCAGACCGGGCGTGATCGACGAGTTTAACGAGATGACGGCGCTTGAGTATGAGCGGGTTCGAGACTTCATTATCCTTCACTATAAGTTGAACGGCCGGCATGGCGAGCCGTTCTGGGACCAGTGTCGTGAAATGGAAGTGCCCGACACGCTGGCCAGAAAAATGCAGCTCTTCAAAGAGCGCGGCCATCTGGTGAAGTATCGTTGGGAAATCTTTCAAAACGCCAGCTGGCTGGCGATGTACAACGGTCTCAACTATCTGCCTGATGGCTACGATCCGGCGGTAGATCACTTTGATATCGCGTATCTTGAAAAAGCGTTTTTTGAAATGAAGAAGTCGCTGGATGAGGGTGTCGCTGCAACGCCGCGGCACGAAGATTTCCTGCAAGAGATAGGTCGCTAATATGAATCAGCCGCAGCAGAAGCAGCGCATTGTCATTGTCGGAGGCGGCAGTACCGGCTGGATAGCCGCAGCCGCACTCGGGAGGCAGTTGAAGGGCGAGCAGTACGAGGTCACTCTGGTAGAGTCATCCCAGATAGGCACGATCGGCGTTGGTGAGGCGGTGATCCCTCCCTTCCTTAACTTTATTCGCGGTCTGGGGCTTAACGAGCAACAGTTTATCCAGGAGACCCAGGCCAGTTTCAAGCTGGGTATTCAGTTTCGTGATTGGGCCCAGCGCGACCACAGTTACTTTCATCACTTTGGAGCCCTGGGGCGCAAACTTGATGGTCACGATTTTCTGCAGTGCTGGCTGAAGGCGCGCACGCTCGGTGATACCGCTGACTTGATGGACTACGCGCCGGCCGCCGAGATGGCGAAGCAGGGCAAGTTCTTCCTGCCGTTTAAAATGCCACAGGAGTCTCCGCTGGCGGAGGCAGCCTATGCTCTGCACTTTGACGCGAGTCTGGTGGCAAAGAGTCTGCGGAAGTTTGCGGAGTCGCGCGGTGTTCGCAGAGTTGACGCCAAAGTTAATGGTGTGGAGCTGGATGCCGACGGCAATATTGGCGCGTTGCAACTTGATGGCGAACGTCGCCTTGAGGGCGATTTCTTTCTCGACTGTTCAGGTTTCCGGGCGTTGTTGATCGAAGGCGAGCTCGGCTCGGAGTATGAGGACTGGCGTGAGTTTTTACCCTGCGATCGTGCTGTTGCGCTGCAGACGTCAGGGCTTGAAGACGTGACCCCTTATACCATATCGACGGCGCGAGACGCGGGCTGGACCTGGCGCATTCCTTTGCAGCATCGAATTGGTAACGGCTATGTATTCGCCTCTGACCACTGCTCGGATGATGAGGCGATTGCTACTCTGTTGCGTTCAGTTGAGGGAGAGCCCTTGCACGAGCCGCGTGTTATTCCGTTTCGCACTGGGATGAGACCGCAATTCTGGCAAAAAAACTGTGTTGCACTCGGCCTTGCGGGTGGGTTTCTAGAGCCGCTTGAATCTACGGCTATTCATCTGGTGACTCGCGGTGTGCAATTCCTGTTGGAGCTGTTTCCGCACGATGTGACCAATGCATCCAGCTGGCAGCAGCTCGCGCTGGACTACAATGCACGCATGCGTATGGATTATGAAGAAATTCGCGACTTCATTATTCTGCACTACTGTGCCACGCGCCGGGACGATACACCGTTCTGGCGTCAGTGTCAGAACTTACCGCTGCCGGAAAGCCTGCGCCAGAAGATTGCCCTGTTCCGTGAGCGAGGTGAGGTTCGCATTGGTGGGGACGATCTGTTCAAGGTGCCGAGCTGGCAGGCGGTGTTTACGGGAATGGGGGTAATGCCGGAGCACTACCACCCGTTTGTGGATATGAGTGACTTTGCGCAGCTGCACATGGCTATGCGAGGCGGCCGTGCTCAGCTGGCAGAAGAGGTGGCTACCTTGCCGTCACATGCCGAGTTTCTCCGGGCACACTGCCCGGCAGAAAAAATCCCTGTCAGTTAGTTACAGATTCCGAGCTACTCGGCCGGCGCTGCACAATGGCGGCTGATAAATTCGGCGTGAGTCGGCGCGCCGTCCGCCAGCTTGGCAATGTTTTCTCCCATGCTGCTCAGCGTGGCGCGCAATTCCTCTGGGTTGAGTTCACTTGCGGCCAGGTTACTGGTGGATGGCCTGATCCCCATGCCGTCGAAAATGCTGACCCAGCTCGCGAGTTGGAACGACTCCAGTTCGCGTGTGACCAGATGGCCTCGATGTTGGAATAGGTCTATTTTCTCTGCCAGCGTCGTGGGGATTTCCATGTTGCGGCAGTACTCCCAGAGCTCTCCCTCGCTGCGTTGGTTCGGGTGGTAGTGAAGAATGAGGAAGTCGCGGATGCGTTCCATCTCTATCCTCGCCAGGCGATTCGCTTCTTGAATATCTGCATCATTGAAGCCGTGTTCCGGGAAAAACATCAGCAACTTGCTCAGGCCAGTCTGGATCAGCGAAATGCTGGTGCTTTCCAATGGCTCGAGAAAGCCGGATGAAAGCCCCAGGGCAATACAGTTCTTGTTCCAGAATTTTTTGCGCAAACCGGTCGTAAAACTGAGTTTGCGCGGCTCAGCCAGCATGTCTCCCTGCACTGTGTCGACAAGCAGCTGGCGTGCTTCGTCATCACTGCAGAATTTGGAGCTGTAGACGTAACCGTTACCTGTGCGATGTTGCAACGGAATACGCCAGGTCCAGCCGGCCTTGCGAGCCGTGGACAGAGTATAGGGAGCGGGCTCGCCAACGTTTTTTGTGCCTACCGCGAAGGCACTGTCCACAGGCAGCCAATGCGACCAATCTTCGTAGCCGGTTTGCAGTGCGCCCTCTATCAGCAATCCGCGGAATCCTGAGCAGTCGACAAAGAGATCGCCTTCGATCGTGGCGCCGTTATCCAGTGCCAGTGATGTGATATAGCCACTATCAGAGTTCTGGTTCACTGTGGTGACCAGCCCCTGGATATGATCGACGCCATTGGCGATGGCGTGATCGCGCAAATAGGCAGCATAGAGCAGGGCGTCGAAGTGGAAGGCGTACTTGTAGTCCAGCAGGGGGTGCTGTGGTTCAGGATTGGGTTGAGCGAAACGGCCTTTCTCTGCCAGTTGGGTCGGTAAGCTGTAGGTGCCTATGTCGATACTCGAGCCGGTATTTCGCGCCTGCGTCACACATTGATGAAAGTCGGCGCCTCCCAATGTGGTGCCGTAGTCGGCAAATGGATGGAAAAAACTGACGCCTTCCCGCGCCCAATCCTGGAAGCGGATGCCGAGTTTAAAGCTTGCCTGGGTCTTGCGGATAAAATCCACTTCGTCGATGCCCAACTGGGCGTTGAAGTTGCGTATGCCCGGAAGTGTGGCTTCGCCCACGCCAACGGTCGGTACGTTGGGGGCCTCAACCAGGTGGACGGTCGTTGGGCGGTTGCGCAGAAAGTGGCTCAGGCTTGCAGCAGCCATCCATCCGGCGGTGCCGCCTCCGACAATAACGATTCGATTGATGGCTGTTGGGGTCATGGCGCTTCACTTGCCTTTGAACTGGTCTATTGAAGGTAGAGTAAAACGTTTTAATCGAAATTGCGATCTCGTCCGTCAGCTGCTGGAATTGAGCCGGATGCCCTGGCAACACGCAGGGTGGCGGCCGGAAGGTCGCTGGTTCAAAAATAATCAATAAAAACAGCTAGCTATGGCTATTTATGATGGCTTGTCGCGATGCCACTTGTGGGCAGGGGAGATCAATAATTCGGCAGTAAAAAATTTACTAAAACGTTTTACTCGCCTATGATGGAACCATTCACTTCATAGATCAGGGGCAGCCATGGCAAAGGTCGGTATCAAGGATGTTGCAGCGCGTGCGGGGGTCTCTACGGCGACTGTCTCTCACGCACTGCGCAATCCTGATCGGGTGGCTGAAGCCACGCGCAAGAAAGTGCTCGAAGCTGTTGAGGCCGTTGGCTACACGCCTAACAAGCTGGGCCAGAGCCTGCGCACGTCTCGTTCTGGCAATATAGTTGTGATCATTCCGGATCTCTCCGATACCTATAACGCGGGCATTATCACCGCCCTGGAAAAGGTGGCGCACCGCCATGGTTACTCGGTGTTGCTGGGAGATTCCCAGGGGTCGGAGCGCCGCGAACGCGATCTGGCCGGGCTCACGGATTCACATCAGGCGGACGGTATTATCTTGCTGTCCCACCGCTTGCCGTTCGACATTTCCGAGGGCGGGCGCAAGATTGAAGACTTGCCTCCGCTGGTCAATGGCTCCGAGCCGGTGGGTGTCGATGGCATTCCGTTTGTCGGCATTGACGACTCCCAGGCGGGAAGAGACGCCACTCAGCACCTTATCGACTATGGTCATCGCCGAATCGCCGTGATTACGGGTGACATGAACAGCCCCAGTAGCCGCTTGCGACTGCAGGGTTATCGCGATGCGATGGCCGATGCGGGTCTAGAGGTGGATGAGCGCTGCATTGTTCATTCTGAGTACTCGCTGGCAGGGGGCGAGGGTAGTGCCGAGTCACTGCTAATGCTGCGCGACCGTCCCACGGCGATATTTTGCGGTAGTGACGAGATCGCGATCGGTTGCATGTACAAAATGCGTGAGATGGGCTTTACCGTGCCAGATGACATTTCCGTTATTGGTGTGGATGACATCCGCTTCGGTAAATATTTCGAACCTCCCCTCACGACCGTTGCCCAGCCCGCGAGTGAGCTGGGCGAGACCTGTGCCAAATTGCTGATGCACCTGCTCAAGGACAAGGAACTCCCCCAGAATGAATACGTCCTCCCCCACAAACTTGTTGTTCGCGGCAGTACGCGCCGCCTCTAAGCACCTGCTGCTGGTATTTCTATGCTGGCTGCCGCTGGCTGCTTTAGCTGTTGAGCAGAACCATGGTTTTACCGAGTCCCAGATGCAGCAGGGTGAGTGGTGGAACATTCCCTACCCACAGCCTTTCGATTCGCAAAAGCTCTCTGAACCGCAGCCGTGGCTGCAGGTGCAGGGGAACAAATTGGTGGACGAGCGTGGCGAGGTCGTTCAGTTGCGCGGTGTGAATATCGCAGATCCTGACAAGCTCTACACCGAGGGTCAGTGGCGCGAATCGCTGTTCGCCGAATTGGCCGACTGGGGCGTAACTGGTGTGCGTATACCGATCCACCCGCTGGCCTGGCGCAAACGGGGCGGCGACTGGTATCTGGAGCGGCTGGACGAGGCGGTGGTCTGGGCCAATGCTCACGGTATGTATCTGATCGTCGATTGGCACTCCATCGGCAATTTGTTGACCGAGCAATACCAGCATCCCATGTACCGGACCTCCATGGTTGAAACTGTGCGTTTCTGGCGCAGCGTTGCCCTGCGCTACGCGCAGACACCGACCGTGGCAGTGTATGAGCTGTTTAATGAACCCACGGATGATTACATTGGTACGGGTAGCGGGTCGCTCGGACGTGCCAGTTGGCAGCAGTGGCGCGAAGCCATGGAATCGCTCATCGATGTGGTGCGCCTTTACAACCCGCGCGCGATTCCGCTGGTGGCCGGTTTCAACTGGGCCTATGACCTGACCCCGGTTGCAGATGCGCCGATTCGCAGGGAAGGTATTGCCTACGCCGTTCACCCTTATCCGCAAAAAGCCAAGCCCAAGGTGAAAAGCCGAGAGCAGTTCAACGCCCTGTGGCAGCAGCAGTGGGGTTTTGCGGCTGAGAAGTACCCGTTGATTGCCACAGAAATGGGCTGGGTCCGCGAGGATGGTTATGGCGCCCATGTGCCGGTGATTCACAACGAGGGAACCTACGGTCCGGATATCCTGGCGTTTCTCGATGCGCGCGATATTTCCTGGAGTGCCTGGGTATTTGATCCCGACTGGTCGCCGACCATGATCGAAGGCTGGTCGTTCAAGCCCACCGAACAGGGTGCGTTTTTCAAGAAAGCGATGCTGCGGGCGCGGGCCGGCGATTAGCGATCTGCGGCGGGAATTCTTCCCACGCCACTGCCGCGGTGGTTAGGTGATACAAGGTGCTTGCAGGGCAGGGCGTGTTTACGGGCTTGTCATCGGCGTCGATCAGGTCGAGGTAGGTTCCCGGTGTGCAGCCATCCATATAGCGTCTGAACAATTGTTGCGCGCCCTCGCTGGCCAGCTCCGCCGCACCTGGCACTCCTTCCTCGGCCATGACCAGGTTGGCCTTGATCCACTCGGCTTGCGGCCACAACCTTTTGCTGCCGTCTATGGGTCTACCGGTTGCCGTCACCCGGTTGTAGAGCAGGCCAGAGTGAGGATCTCGGCCCAGCCTGCTAACGGTGGCGTAAAAGTGGTGGGCGATGGGGTGTAGATTTTCACCGACGGCGGTGCTGTATTGCTTCAGCAGATAGATCCACTCTGCCATGTGTCCGGGCTCAGCAGTGATGACCTGTCCCTGGTGGGATGGCCGCCAATTCGAGTCAAAAAACTCCAGTAAAACGCCGTGCACCGGGTCGAAGAAGTGATCTTCCAGCAGGGCAATAATGCGCTGGGCCAGTTCCAGCCAGCGCGGCGATCCATCGCTCTGGTGTAAAGCGAGAAAGGCTTCGAGTAGATGCATGTGTGGATTTTGGCGCCGCTGCTCGGACGGGTAGTTGCCTTCCAGCCAGCCTCCGTTGTCCGCCCGCAGTCGATCTTCGAGCAGCTGGCAGATCACGCGTGCGCGTTCGCTGGCGCGCTCGTCACCAAAGGCCCTGATTTGCCAGGCGCAAGCCAGCAGGGCGAAGGCCATGTCGTAGGTGTCGAGGAGCGCGCTGGCGATATCGCCACAAGGGGTCGTGCTGTGAACCCAGACGCAATCGTGCCGCGGATGGGTGCTGGTGGCGTGAAGGTAGGCCTGGAGCGAGCCAACTGTGCTGGCGCTGTCGTCGAACCAGTGATGGCAGTGCGCCGCGCTGAAAGTATAGATCTGTCTTGTCTGGACTCGGGTACGCCGAATCTCCGGACCCGCTGGTGCGTCCGGGACGGCGGTTACCGACTCGTGACATGCGCCTGTCACAGTGTCTATGCCACTGTCGGCCCAGAAGGGGAGAGCTTCTGAGCGAAGCCAACTAGCGAGCGGATTGCGACTTTGCCCAGAGTGATTCCGCACGGGCCTAGACACTTGCCGGCTGCGTTGGCGGCCCTACGCTATCGCGCAATACGAGTTCGAACGGCAGAACCAGGTCCTGCTGCGGTGCCGGGTTGCCTTCGATCATGCTAATTAGCGTCTCGGCTGCGGCTTGCCCCATTTCCCGGGCTGGCTGGGCAATGGTGGTGAGTGGTGGATTGGCGTAGCGGGCGTATTCGCAGTTGTCGAAACCCGCAATCGACATGTCCCCGGGAATGCTAAGCCCCGCTTCCCTCAGGGCGCGCATGGCTCCCAGGGCCATATCGTCATTCATGCAAAACAGGGCGGTGGGGCGTTGCTCATGCGGCAGGGCCGCGAAGTATTGGCCGGCCTGATAACCGGCACCGAGGGTGAAGTCCCCTTCCTGCAGGAGGTTGGCATGTTCTTCAATGCCGGCCGTTTCGAGCGCCTGCCGGTAGCCGCTGAGCCGCTCGAGATGATGCGGGTTGTCGCTCAGGCCGCCGACGATGCCAATGCGCTGGTGGCCGATGGAAATCAACTGCGTTACCAGCGCGCAAGCGGCAGCTCTGTTGTCGATGCGCGCGCCGAAGCAGGGTGCATCACTGCAACCGGCGGCGCTGACAACGTTGAGGCCTTGTGCCGGTTGTTCTCCCGGCCGGTAGGGGCGCAATTGGATGATGCCGTCAGCCTGCCGGGTCTCTACCAGCTGGATATAGTCCTCTTCCCGCTTATGAGAATCGCGCGTGTCTCCCAGTAATACGGAATAGCCCGCGCGCTGGGCAGTGTCTTCGATGGCTTGAATGAGTTCGGCAAAAAACAGGTTGGTGATGTCCGGCACCAGTACCAGCAAGGCGTAGGCGCGGGTGGAGCGGAAGTTCCGCGCCATCAGGTTGGGGCGGTAGCCCGCCTGTGCTACCGCTTGCTCTACCTTGGCCAGCGTCTTCTTTGAGACCTTGTCCGGTGTGCTCAGGGCGCGCGACACAGTCGCGGTAGATACGCCCGCGATACGGGAAACCTCCCGGATATTGGCCATGTCGTCTCCTGTAAAACCTGGGCTATAGGGGGTAGATTTCCGAAATGTAACCGGTTACATTCAGTTTCGCAAGTAGTCGTGTCAACAAAGATGCGAATGAGGAGGAGTCCCGGAATGGAAGGTTTTGATGCCAGGTTAGAGCTGCTCAGGGAGCAGGAGCAGGCGCTATTGGCTCAGGTAAACAGCCCTGCGGGCCTTGGCAATGGCGTTGTCCAGCGTTGGCAATACCCAGTGGTCACAGCGGCACATGTGCCTATTGAGTGGCGCTACGATCTGAATCCAGACAGCAATCCGTTCCTGTTGGAGCGACTCGCTGTCAATGCCGCGTTTAATGCGGGAGCCATTCTCTGGCGAGGCAAGTATGTGCTGGCCGTCCGGGTGGAGGGCGCCGATCGCAAATCTTTCTTCGCCCTTGCCGAGAGCGACAGCGGCACGCAGGGCTTTCGTTTTACCGGCCTCCCGCTGGTGATCCCTGAAACCGACGAACCGGATACCAATGTCTACGATATGCGTCTGGTAGCGCACGCGGATGGGTGGGTATATGGCCTTTTTTGCGCGGAGCGACCCGACCCCGACATGCCTGGTGACACATCTGCTGCCGTCGCCGCAGGTGGAATTGTGCGCTCGCAAGACCTGCAGCACTGGGAGCGCCTGCCGGATCTTGTGACGGAATCTGGCCAGCAGCGCAATGTGGTCTTACATCCGGAGTTCATCGACGGTAAGTACGCGTTTTACACCAGAGGTCAGGATGGATTTATCGACGTGGGCCGCGGCGGGGGCATTGGATTTGGTCTGGTAGAGGACATCCAGAATCCGCGCGTCGAGGGTGAGGTATTGGTGGATGCCAAGGCATATCACACCATCAAGGAGCTAAAGAATGGCCTTGGCCCAGCACCGCTCAAAACTTCGCAGGGCTGGCTGCACCTGGCACATGGCGTGCGCAGTACAGCGGCTGGACTGCGCTATGTGTTGTACCTGTTCTTGAGCGAATTGGAGCGGCCCTGGCAGGTGACGCATCAGCCTGCCGGCCACTTCATGGCGCCGGAGGGCTTGGAGCGCGTGGGTGATGTGTCCAATGTTCTGTTCAGCAATGGCTGGATAGTGGATGACGACGGCACTGTGTATATCTACTACGCCTCGTCCGATACGCGCCTGCACGTCGCCACCAGTTCGGTTGAGCGGCTGCTGGATTACGTGACGAATACACCTGCAGATGGGCTGCGCTCGGCCGCGTCAGTGCAGCACCGTACTGAGCTCATACAACGCAATCGCGCGCTGCCATGACTGAGCTGGATTGTGCGCCGTTTGTTGTCGAGCGTGACCGGATATCCCGCTGGTGGCGCGACACATTGTTCGACCCAGCGGGAGGATTCCACGGTGCCGTGAACGCGGCAGGGGAGCCTGTTGGCGATAGTCATCGAGGCCTGATACTCAATACACGTATTCTCTGGTTCTACAGTGCTCTGCACTGCGAGCGGGAGGATGAAGAGTCGCTGCGACTCGCCCGTCACAGCTACGACTATATATTGCGCCACTTTGTTGACAGTGAGTACGGCGGCCTTTTCTGGGGGCTTGATGCATCGGGCCGTCCACTGGATGCCTGTAAAAAAACCTACGGGCAGGCCTTTGCCATATACGCATTGAGTACTTACTTCCAGGCATGCGGTGATGTCAGCGCCCTGACTTTGGCGCGCGCATGCTTTGCGCTGATAGAGCACCGTGCCCGGGATTCCAGTAGTGGCGGTTATGTCGAGACATTCACCAGAGATTGGCAGGTTGCGGACGACATCCGCTTAAGCGAGCGCGATCTGGCCGCACCCTATTCCATGAACGCCCATCTGCATGTGCTTGAAGCATACACTCAGTTGTGTCGAGTGGACCGCACTGCCGATACTGAAACAGCGCTGCGCGACGTTCTGCTGCTGATGTCAGAACGCTTTCTCGGCGAGGCCGAGACCATGGTGATGTTTTATGACGCGCAGTGGCGCGATTGCTCGACGATGCACAGCTACGGCCACGACATAGAGGCGAGCTGGCTGTGGTGGGAAGCGGCCCAGGTGCTCGGTGATGAAGCCTTATCAGCGCGCATCAGGCCTCAGGTGATGCGCCTCGCAGCGTCAGTTCAGAGGCGTGCGCTTGTGTCCAGTGGCCGTGTGGCTGAAGCGGCGGATGCCGCCACCGGCCACCTGGAGCCAGAGAGCATTTGGTGGGTGCAGGCAGAATCGCTGGTGGGTTTTCTCAATGCCTTCGAGCTCAGCGGGGAGCAGGTCTATATGGAGGCCTTTGCCTCGGTATGGCACTACATCGGTGAGTCTCACATCGACAAGGTTAATGGTGAGTGGCACTGGTTTGCCGGTGGGGTTCGTCCGGATGATCCCGCTATTGGCTACAAGGCTGGTCCGTGGAAGGGGCCATATCACAACGGCCGCGCGATGATGGAAGTGATCTCGCGGCTGTCAGAGCTGAACCAAGGGAGAATAAAATGAAAACCAGCTGTGTCGTAATCGGAATACTTGCCTGGGTGCTCGCCGCACCTGGCTGGGCGCAATTGAAACCGGTCACCCCCGATGCCTCACCCCAGGCGGTGGCTCTGCTGGAGTATCTGTATGAGATCAGTGGCGAGGAGATTCTTACCGGCCAGCATAACGCGCCACTCAACGGGTCCAATCGCCTGGCTGGCATGCACAAGCAGACTGGCGAATACCCGGCGGTCTTCGGTCAGGATTTCGGGTTCAGTGAGCCGGGCAGTTGGGACGGCATTAACTTCAGGCAGAACATAGTCGACGAGGCCATTCGCCGCCACCGTGAAGGGTTTATCAATACGCTGATGTGGCATGCGGTTGTGCCTACCCAGGATGAGCCCGGAGAATTCAAGACGTCGGTTCAGGCAAAACTCAGTGACGATGAGTGGCTCGCGTTAACAACCCCGGGAACACCTTTGAACGAGCGCTGGAAATCTCAGGTGGATGTTATTGCCTGGCATCTTAAGCAATTGCAATACGCTGGCGTACCTGTCCTGTGGCGGCCCTATCATGAGATGAATGGTTTTTGGTTCTGGTGGGGATATCGCCAGGGGCCTGAGGGGTTCGCCAAACTGTGGCGAATGCTTTTCGATCGCCTGGTGAACTTTCATCAGTTGGATAATCTGATCTGGGTCTGGAATGCGAATGAGATGAAAGAGAATGTGCCCGAGTACGATCGCTTTTATCCCGGTCATGATGTGGTGGATGTGCTTGCGACTGACGTATACACCGGTCGTTATGACGAGGAAAACTACAGGCAGCTGGTGGCGCTTGCCGACGGGCGACCTATTGGCCTGGGAGAAGTGGGGGCCCTGCCGACGCCTGAAATTTTACAGAGGCAACAGCAGTGGGTGTGGTTTATGAGCTGGCGTGACCCGGATAATTTCTTTTGGAATGACGGCGATTCGCTGCGTGCCCTGTTCGCCCAACCGGGTGCCACCTCGTGGCATGAACTACCCTGGGTAGAGCGTGCTGAATCCATCAGAATCCACCGGCCTGTCCTGGACTAGCCCGGCTTCAGCCCTGCGCTGGCTTGCGGTGATTCTCAGCGAAACGGATGACCACTTCGCCAATAATGAGCGTGACGATGACGCCACCCACCACGGCCCACTCGAAGCCCGCACCGGGCGTGTACATAAACAGGAAGATGGAGATCGCCAGAATACTCATACACAGGAACGCCGCCAGGCGCGCTGCGCCGTTGCCGCCGGGAACGCGGTAGGGGCGGTGGTGCGAAGCATCGGTTTTCCGCAGCTTCAAAAAGGCCAGCATCATGCCCTGGTAGGGCAGTAGGAAGATGACGGCCGAGAATGCGAACAGCGACCAGAACAGGTCTTCATTGGATCCAGACATGAAGCCGTAAAGTATCAGGCAGAGGGTGCTGACCAGGCCCATGAGAACCGCAGCGCCTACAGGCGTGCCTCGTTTGGGGTCTTCGATACCTAGGATGCGTGGCAGCTCACCTTCCTGGGCGGCCTCAGCCGCAGCGCGATTGCAGCCCATTGCCCAGGTCACACCGTTAGAGAAAAACGAGAACAGGGCACCCAGGCCCAGTACTAGCACAAGCGTCTTGCCGGCCATGCTGTCGCCAAAGAATAAGCTGAGGGTGTCGATCAGCCCTTCCACCAGGTTAATCTCGCCAGCGGGAATGGCGGCGAGTACTGCGATGGTGCCGAGAATGTAGAGGGCGATAATGACGACACCGGAAATGAATATGGCGCGGGGAACATCCCGGGCCGGGTCTTTCATTTCATCGCTTCCCGCGCTGACCAGTTCAAAGCCCAGCATGCCGTAGATGATGGCAGGTATGTACTGGGCGCTGCCGCTCCAGTCCGGCTTCATCGTTTCGAAGGTAAGTGGATTGGCCATGCCGGCGTCCAAGATGTGGAAGCCCGCACCGATGATGATAGCGACAAATATCGCCACTTTGAGAATCGCACCGACATTCGGGACCCACTTACCGAGATCCAGAGTGACCACGTTTACGGCTACGGCGATCCAGGTGAGAACAATACCCATGGTGATTTGCCAGGTCATGCTCAGGTCTGGTGCAAACATCTGGGCGAAGACACCCGCGAACAATATATAGATAGCGGGAATCCATACCGCGGTATTCACCCAGTAGCACCAGGTGGCCCGGGAGGCCCAGCGACCGCCGAAAC
The DNA here is from genome assembly GCF_009388985.1 of Halioglobus maricola. Classification (NCBI taxonomy): domain Bacteria; kingdom Pseudomonadati; phylum Pseudomonadota; class Gammaproteobacteria; order Cellvibrionales; family Halieaceae; genus Halioglobus; species Halioglobus maricola. The sequence continues at coordinate 3,885,731 of NZ_CP036422.1, read as the reverse complement.
TGTCGCGGATCCAGGCGTAGATGCCGCCCTGTTCGGGATAAGCGCAGCCCATTTCGGCGCAGATCATGGCGAAGGGAACGAAGAAAAAGACGCCCAGGATGAGCCACCAGGAAACGCTGGAGGCGCCGACTGACGCTGCGGCAGCGAGTGTGTCTGCGAGCAGGATGGCTGACACGGTGAACAGCACCATGTCGCGGAGTTTGAGAGTTTTGTAGTGCTGGGTCTGGTCAGTCATTGTTTTTATTGTATCCCTATTTTTGTCGGCACCCACAATCAGAACAAAAAAAACCCGGCTCAGAGGCCGGGCTTGTCAGCGGTTTGTTTACACGCCGTAGTGTTTGGCGGTCACGTCCAGTGCCTGACCCAGCATATCCACCAGCGAGTCGATCTCGCCCTTGTCGCAGATCAGCGGCGGCGCAATAATCATCGCATTGCCGGTCTGGCGTACCATCAAGCCGAGGTCGTTGGCGCTGTTGCGGCAGAACAGCGCGCCGGCGGATTCGGCCGCCAATGGCTCGCGCGATGCCTTGTCTCTCACCAGTTCCACGGCAGCGAACATACCGCGGCCCCGCACCTGGCCGACGATGCCATGATCTTCAAGCTCGCGCAGGCGCGCCTGAAAGTGCGGCGCGATGTTCGCCGCGGTGTCGGCGATGATATTGCCTTCCCTGAGAATCCTGAGCGTGGCCAGGCCCGCTGCTGCGGCGGCAGGGTGGCCGGAATAGGTCAGGCCATGGGCGAACTCGCCTTCGTGAGACAGCAATACGTCGGCGACTTTGTCGCCTACCATAACGCCACCCAGGGGCTGGTAGCCATTGGTCACCGCTTTGGCGAAAGTCATGAGGTCGGGCTCAATGCCGTAGGTCTCGGAGCCCCAGTATTCGCCAGTGCGGCCAAATCCGCAGATCACTTCATCGGCAATCAACAGGATGTCGCGCTCGTTACAAATGCGCTGGATCTCGGGCCAGTAAGTGTCCGGTGGAATGATGACGCCGCCTGCGCCCTGCACGGGCTCAGCGATAAACGCCGCTACATTGGCTTCGCCGAGCTCGTCGATCTTCTGTTCGAGCAAGCGCGCGACGCGCAGGCCGAATTCGTCTGGATCTTCGTCGGGGCCAACCTCAAACCAGTGTGGCTGCTCAATGTGATGCACATAGTCGATACCGTTGGTCTGTTCGTGCATCGGGCCCATACCGCCCAGGCATGCCGCGGCGATGGTCGAACCGTGATAGGCATTCTTGCGGCTGATGATGAGTTTCTTTTCGGGGCGGCCCTGTAGTTGGTAGTAGCGGCTCACCAGGCGCAGGTTGGTGTCGTTGGCCTCCGAGCCCGAATTGGTGAAGAACACATGATTGAAGCTGTCGGGCGTTACCTCGACCAGGGCGCTGGCCAACTCGATGGCGGGCTGGTTGGAGCACTGGAAGAAGTTGTTGTAGTAGGGGAGCTGCTGCATCTGCTCGGTGACTGCGTCAACAATGCCCTGTTGGCTGTAGCCGAGGTTGCAGCACCACAGGCCAGACATGCCGTCCAGCATTTTGTGGCCGTCACCGGTGTAGATGTAAATATGCTCCGCGCGGGAAAAGACCCGACCGCCATTGGTGGCGTAATCTTTGAAGTCGGTAAAAGGGTGCAAATGGTGGGACTTATCCAGCTGCTTCAGGTTGCCGGTGTTTGCTTGCATGTTCATCGCCAATATCTCCCTGGAGTCGCGCCGGTATCGGTGGGCGCCTGGCTATACCCGGAAGTGGTATAGCGGGGTTTTACACATCATTGTTAAATAGTCTGGCATAGTCACCGGGCACCGACCTTACCCCAAAGGGGGTGTTTTGGCGGGCCTCACAGGGATAGCAGATGACAGATAATAATGACGCCGTACAGGCCTTCCTCGACAAGCATCCGGATATCGAGGTATTCGAAGTAATGCTGCTGGACTTGTGCGGTGGCCTGCGGGGCAAATGGGTCACCCGGGAGAAGCTTCCCAAAGTCATGCAGGGGGCGCTGAAAATTCCGCTGTCGACTTTGGCCTTCGATATCTGGGGGCGCGACGCTGAAGAGTGGGTGTTTAACACAGGAGACGGAGATGGTTTCTGCACCCCCGAGCCACGCACGCTGGTTGTCGCTCCCTGGTTGGAGCGGCCCACAGGCCAGGTCTTTATGTCCATGCGAGAAGTCGATGGATCTCAATGCAGCTACGATCCGCGCTATATGTTGCAGGGCTTGCAGCAGCGTTTTTCGGAGCTGGGTCTGACGCCTGTCGTGGCGTCCGAAATGGAGTTCCATCTGTTGCGCGCTGAGCGCGATGACATCGGTCGGCCGATTCACAGCCAGCAGGACCGGGTGGGTGGTGCTCTCGGTGCGGGCCAAACCTACGGTATCGATACCATGGAAGACATGTCCGCGCTGATGCACGAAGTGCGCGATGCCTGCGATGCCCAGGGCTTGCCCGTGGATACCCTGATCAAGGAGTCTGCCCCCTCCCAGTACGAGATTAACCTCTATCATCGCGCGGATGCGCTGGAGGCAGCCGATCAGGCAGTGATGTTACAGCGGGTGATACGCGGTGTGGCGAAGAAGCACGGTTTCATTGCCACCTTTATGGCCAAGCCGTTTGGCGATCTGGCGGGCAACGGTATGCATGTTCACTGCTCGCTGGTCGATCGCGATGGTAACAACGTTTTCGATGACGGCACCGGCAAGGGCACTGAGTTGTTGCGTCAGGCCATCGCCGGCTGCCTGAGCAGCATGTCCGACAGCATGTTGATGTTTGCGCCCAACCTGAATTCATATCGCCGCTTCCGCCGCGGCACCCATGCACCTCTCGCGCCCAGCTGGGGCTATGAGAATCGCACGGTTTCAGTGCGCGTGCCGGCAGATGCGCCGGCAGCTACGCGCATTGAGCACCGTGTGAGTGGCGCCGATGCCAGCCCCTATCTTGTGTTCGCTGGAATCCTCGCTGGCGTCCTGCGGGGGATCGAGAAAAAGATGGAAGCACCTGCGCCCCTTGAAGGGAACGCTTACGAGCAGTTGCCAGCCAGCCTGCCTCGCTATCTGCCGGATGCGCTGGCGTGTTTTGCCGATTCCGAGCATATTGCCGAGTATCTGGGTGCCGAGTTTCAGAAGGTCTATACCATTCTCAAGCAGCAGGAGCTGGACGAATACGATTCCCACGTCACGCCGTTGGAGTACGACGCGAACTTGTAGTTCGGAGGAAAGGGAGATTTGAGCTTCTCT